>JAAVXQ010000129.1 GCA_022790685.1 Clostridia bacterium | reverse complement strand
TTCTTCAAATTCTTTTTTAGATGCTTTATATCTTTTTACTGAATTATCTAAAACTCCTTTTTTTATATCATATTCTGTAGTCGTTTTATCTTTTAAATCAATAACACTATTATTTAGTTCTCCACTTCTTTTTTCAATAAAGTCGTATTTTTCAATATTAATCATCCTATACGAAACTCCTTGAACTATAGCTGTATATGAAAACCATATAACTAATACTAATACTGCTAAAATTAATAATTTTCTCATGGCAATTTTCCTTCTATAGTAATCTTAACAATATCATCTTGCATAATACCTGTTGTTGTACGTACATTTAAAAGTACATTTTCTGTTCTTAATGCAGCCATAAAATATCCTAATTGTTCATATTTTTCTGCTTCAGCACCTATTAATATTTTTTTACCTTCTCCATTCTTTATTGATGTTACTTTTACTCTTTGTGGTATCAAAAACATCATTTTATTTAAGAAATTTGGAATTGAATCTTTAGCAATAATTCTATTAGTTTGTGATTCATTTACATCTTCACTAAGTTTTCTTAAACTTTCAAGTGAAAGTTCATATGCTTCACATTCTGTATTTATTTTATCTACATCTTTTTGAATTTTTTCTAGTTCAATCATTGCATCTATTTTAGCATTAGCAACTTCCTCTTCTCGTTCTATAATTTTATTTATAGAATATTTACTAAAGGCTATATAAGTAAATAAAATTACTAATGTACAAATAATAAGTCTAACTAATAACTTTTCATCTTTATCAAGAGGAGCTTTAGCTTCGTTTGTTCCACCATTATAAGCAAACAATTGCTTTATTAATTCTCCAACATCTGCATCTAATGACACTTTTGGAGCTACTGTAAAATTTAAATCTCTATTCAAATATCCTAATCCATTTAAAGCCAATGCTATCGCAGAATTAACTTCAATATATTCTTTAATAGGAACTTTAATAGATCCGCTTTCTGCAAAAAATGGTTTTAATATTTCACATTTTGTAGCTTGTATATATTCTTGGAAAAATAAATCTATATTATTTATTGCGGTTCCAAGTCCTGTTATATATATTTTATCAATTTGTATAAAAGAACTTTCTAGTATTTCTCTAGTCTCTGTGACTATCTTATGCAATACTCTAGTAATATCTTTAATATATTCTCCGTCATCTTCTGAAACCTGAGAGTCCTGTGAATAAATAGTTATATTTTTACAAACTTCATAAGACTTTTTATCAGAATTTTCTATCTTATTTATTTCTTTTAGTATAGTCCCCATTCCATCCTGAAGCATATCAACTCTGTATATTTGACCTTCAATTATTGTGGTTATTTTTGTTTCATTTTCAATGTTTACAATTATTGCATTATCTTTTTCATCTATTTCCACAAGATTAGTTATACTTGTTGATATAGGAGTTAAAGAATGTATTTTATATCCATCAAATAATTTTGTTTTTTGATTTATTTCAGATTTATTTGCAGCTATATATAAAACTTTGTACTTTTCTGCGTTTTCAGTACTTTTCATCAGAATAAATCTAGTTTCTAGTGTTTTTATGTTATATCCCTTTTCACTACATAATAAATCAAACTCTAAGTCTACTGATTTTTTTATATCCTTTTTTTCCAATTTCGCAAAAACTTCAAAGTAGTTATAAAGCTCATCTGATATATTAACACAAATTGGTATTTTTGAACTATTTGTCTCTGTGATAATTTTTTTAAGTGTAGGAATTGGATCATTATCATAGAATTCAATGTTAAAAGCTTCAACTTTTATTGAATCTTTATCTTTTTGTAACTTTGCATATTTAATTAGGCCGTCTTCAATATATACACCTAAACTGCTTGGCATCACAATTTCTCCTTTGTTAATATAATACTTCTATATATTATTTCATAATTTTTACATAAAATACTATCAATATATTTATTTATATATTATTTTCCATAAAACGTCAATACTTTTTACTAGACCGTAATTTAAAAGTAATATAATTGTAATATTTCGGTAATTTTGCTCTCTTTACTAAATTTACGTAGGTTTTTAAGGATCAATATTTTATTAAAATTTATTCACTTTCTATTGTTTACATTTTTATTTTTTATTATTAAATTTTTGTTTTACTATTAGATATTTTTTCATCTGTTATAAAATTGCTATCTTTTTTATGAATAATGATTTTGCTTTTGGAAAAAATAAACATGAAAAATATTTTAAGGAGGATTATATGAATTCAGAAAAACATTTAAAAATAACAGGATTTTCCAATATCTCTTGGAAAGATGCAATAGTAAAAACTGTAGAAGAAGCTTCTAAAACTATAGAAAATCTAAAAAGTATTACTATATTAGAACAAAAAGCTAATATTTGTAATAATAAAATATGTGAATATTCAGTTACTTTAGATATAGTTTTCTCTATCAAACCAAATAGAGATGAATCTGCAGAAATAGTAGATAATGATAATATGTAAAAGGAGATGAGTCTTATAAAACCTATAGAAAGTAAAGAAGATTATAAGAATTATGTTGATATTAAAACACCAAATTCTCCAATTTTAAAAAACTGTTTTAATGCATTTTGGGTTGGTGGTTTAATTTGTTCAATAGGTCAAATTATTTTTGGAATATGCAAGGGTCGTGGAATGGATGATACTACTTGTTATACTATTGTTTCTATTATTTTAATTTTTTGCAGTGCTTTTCTTACTGCTTTAAATATATTTAATAAAATAGGTAAATTTGCAGGAGCTGGTTCATTAGTTCCTATAACAGGTTTTGCTAACTCTATTGTATCTCCCGCAATGGAATATAAATCTGAAGGATATATTATGGGAGTTGGTGCAAAAATGTTTACTATAGCAGGACCTGTTTTAGTATACGGTATCTCTTCTAGTATTATCGTAGGACTTATATATATTATTCTAAATACTCAAAGTATTACTTTAATTTAATATAAAGGAGATGATTTCAATAAAAAAAGTTGGAAAACAAACTTATATTTTTACTAAACCTATAAATATAGCATCTACTGCTTGTATTGTGGG
>JAAVXQ010000128.1 GCA_022790685.1 Clostridia bacterium | reverse complement strand
TCAACTCCTGTAACTTCTCCAGCATCATTTGTTATAAAGTGGTATGCTTTAAAAGTAACTCCAGCATCTTCAGGACCATATCCAGCTGGAAAACCAAGTGATAATCTTAATCTATGTCCTGTTTTTACAACATACTTTTTACATACATTTAATGAAATATTATATGTTTCACTTGTAATTAATTCTTGATTACCTAACTGTTCTTCCATTAAGTTATTCATAGATTCTTTTTCTGCTTGAGTTGTTCTTGTTGTTACTAATGCAATTCTGCTTCTTAATTTTTCTGATACTGGTTTTCCATCGCTTGTTTGCCATCCATTCATTGATAAATCTTCATTTTCAAGAAGAGTTGGTTTTGCAAATACTTCCCAATTTTTAGCTGCATTCATACTAGTAGAACAAGCAATTGTATGAGTTGCTCCATAAGAAATATAGTTTGGCTCTTTACCACTATTTTTTCCTACTAAGCCTGTCAAATAAATTCTATATAGAGCATCATCATCTGCAAACATTTCACTAAATTTTAAATCAAATGTTACTCTATTTTTTCCATCAAATTTAAAGTTTGTTATTGTAGATTTAGCAGCACCTGTTGCTCCTGTTGATTCCATTCTATATCCAGGTTCTGTTGCTCCTTCAGCTAATACTAAATCATCATCATAAGTAACATCAACATGATAAGTAGGTCCTACTTCAAGAGTTGTTGTTGCTACTGGTGTTTGATATTTAATATATGGAGGTGCTTTATATATTCCACTTGGATTATATAATTTTCCTGACCTAGCTACAAAGTCACTTTCATCACCTTGATAAGTAAATCCAGCTATTCCTTCTGATGGTTCTAATGTTGTTACTGCAAATTCCATATACTCTGAGTTTGGAACTGATATATAAATATGATCTCCATTATCATTAAAACCACCTGGTGCATATAATTCTGGATTCATATATCCCCAATTACCTTCAAGCCATATATCATCTCCAGGTCTATACTCATGATATTTAATTAAGATATATTTTCCCTCTTTAGCAGCTTCTGCATAACCTTTATTATTATAACTAATAAAGAAATCTCCTGCTCTGTATTCTTGTGTTTCTGTACCATCTTGTTTAAATTTAACTACTAAACCATTATTGTTTGTTACGCAATCAATACCATAATCTTCTATATTTAATGTTGGGTATCTAAAAGTGTAATTTCCTGCTGCTTCTACTGTTTCTATAGCAATGTGTTCTTGACCCATTGTTTCTGTACCCACCATACAATATCTTGTATTTTCAAAACCTTCGTATATATCACTTCCTGGTACAAACTCTGGATCTGTTGTATCAATGTTAGTATTACGCAAGAATGGATCATCTAATGTAGCATCTATTGCATACCAAACTTTTTCTACTGTTCTTGCATTTGTTTCTTTTTCTATTTCAACATAATTCCACATATGAGGAACTGCCGCTGAACCTTCAGACTGATGTGTTCCCTGTACTAAAATACTATTAATTTGTAATTTATCTAAAACTACCTTTAATGCTCTTGCATAACCTTCGCATACTGCTTGATTTTTTACAAGTGCACCATAAGGTGTTCCTAAAAATCCCTCAAATCCTTCTGTACAATCACTTTCTAATCTATATCCAGTATTATTAATTATTTCATTGTGAACAAATTTAATCTGTTCAATTGTCTTATTTTTTTCTACTTGAATATTATTGGCTTTTTCAACTATTTCATTTACTTTTGCCTCAAATTCAGAAATAGCTTGTTTTGTTTCATCTAGATTATTAAATCCTGGTACATAATAATTTGCATATCTTCCAGAACCTATATACGCATGATAATTTTCGTTTGCATCTTTAGTTGTTCTAACTGTTAAACATTGAAAATTTACATAAAAAACTTCAGGATAATCTGCATAAAAAGCATATCTTGCAGCATTCATCGCTGAAACTAATTTTGAATTTTCATATTCTTTAATTTGGTCTTCTGAAAATTGACCATTAGCAACAAGATCATAATCTTGTGTTCCTGTTTCTAATATACCTTGAACATACATATTATATATTCCTTCGTATATTTTTTTAGCATCTGGCTCAAGTTGTTCATAATGGAAATTTCCATTTACTTGAGTGTTATCTAGAGCTTCTATTGCATATGAAAAATTATTAATAGAAAGCCAGCTAAATTGTGATACTAAAAGTACGGTAAGTAAAAAAATAACCAATAATTTTTTTAACTTCATTTTTCAAATTCTCCCTCTCTTTTATTTTTGTAAATTTATTTGTGTGTTTATAATACACAAATCTTTATATATTATACCACAAAAAGTAAGTATAGTCAATGTTTTCCAACTAAAACGCATAATACATTTTTATTACATTTTTATTTCTAGATATTTATATTTTTTCATTATTTTTACAAATTATACTAATACTTTTTCTATATGGATAAATCTGATGTCCTTGTAATTGTATAAATTCAAAGCTTTGTTTAAATTATCATCTGTATGTGTAGCTACATATATGCTTTCTCCAACTATTTTTGTTATAAATAATGAATGCGAAAAAATTCTATTATCAAAGGATAGTTGTATTATATCTCCTTCTTCCACATTATTTTTTGATGTCTTTATTCCAATTGGACCAAGTGTAGAATTTCTAGTAAGATAATTATATAAAAATTCTACTCCAGTCCATGAAGGAGATTTATTATTTGCATTTATGTAATACCAGCCAAAATTTTTACTATAATTCATAATTTTACTTCCTTCAAAAATACATTGAGATACAAAGTTTGTACAGTCTCCACCCAAGTTATCATAATTATAATATTTTGGATTTCGATCCAAAGCCCATTTATATGCGTAATCTATTGCCTTTTTCCTATTATATTCTTTTTCCAATATTATACTTTAACCAAATTAAGATATTATCCTAATTTGATTTTCTCCTTTCTTATTTTATTTTGCATATCAATATATTATTTCTTATATAATAAATTGGTCACATTTTTAGACAATTTTAAGTTACAAAACTGTTTACAATATAAAAATATAGAAATATAATTTTCAAATATATCTATTTTCAGATATATTATTTTATTAATATTTCTATACTTAAGATTTAATATTAAGTTACATTTTATTAGTTTCTAAATTGTCCTTTGCTACAGTTACCAATAATTTTATCCTATTAGTTTGATTTGTTTCACTTGCACCAGGATCATAGTCTACAGGAACAATATTAGCTTTAGGATACATATCTCTTATTGTTTTTATAACACCTTTTCCAACAACGTGATTTGGAAGACAGGCAAATGGTTGTACACATATGATATTTTGTATTCCATTTTCTATATATTCTAACATTTCTGCTGTTAAAAACCAGCCTTCTCCTGTCTGGTTGCCTGTTGAAAGTACTTTACTTACAGTTTCTGACAAGTGCCATATTTTTGTAGGCATTAAATATTCCTTTTTAGATTTCTTAAAGGCTTTTTTTACATCTTTTTCAATTACCTCTATAAAATCAATTGCCAATTTATATATTGTAGACATTCCTTTATCAATTTTTAACATTTTACTTTGAATTACTTTATTTATAGCAACATACTTAACAAATCCCATAAAGTCTGGCAATATAACTTCTGATCCCTCTTCTTCAAGCTTTTTAGTTACAAAACTATTGCCAAAGGGATGATATTTTATTAAGATTTCTCCTACAATTCCTACTTTAGGTTTTACTAAGTTATTGTCTAACTCAATTTTGTCAAAAGCTTCTACTAATTCATAAATTGTTTTAATAAAAGTCTTTCTATTTCCATTTTCAACTACTCTTTTACATTTTTCAAGCCAAATATTATAAAGTTCTTTAGTTTCTCCAATATTCTTTTCATATGGTCTATTTCTATATAAAACTCTTTGTAACACATCACCTAAAACTATAGCTTTTAGTAATTTATTTACCATTGAAATAGTTATTTTAAATCCTGAGTTTTTTCTAAACCAGCTACATTAAAAGATATTACAGGTATATTTTCAAAACCAGCATCTCTTAAGGCTTTTCGTATAAAGCCAATATAATTTGTAGCTCTACATCCTCCACCTGTTTGAGACATAACTAAAGCAGTTTTATTAATATCATATTTTCCGGATTCCAAAGCTTCAATCATTTGTCCTGTTGTAATTATTGAAGGATAGCAAGCATCATTATTTACATATTTCAAACCTGTTTCAATAGTTTTTTGAGTACATTCTGTTAGAAGGTTTACTCTATAACCACAAGCTTTTAAAGCACTTTCTAGTAATTCAAAATGAATTGGAGCCATTTGAGGTATTAAAATTGTATACTCTTCTTTCATTTCTTTAGTAAAAGTTACTTTTTTACATTCATAATTACCATATTTGTTGTCTC
>JAAVXQ010000127.1 GCA_022790685.1 Clostridia bacterium | reverse complement strand
TCTGCTCCTCTTTGAATTACATAAGAAGCACCATTAAATTTAGTACATTGTCTTCTTTCCCATAACTTGTTTAATATTATAGGTTCTCCTAACTCAGTATATGCTTTCACTTCTTTTGGTACTATTGTATAAGCACATCTTAAACCTGTAAATCCTGCAGTTTTTGAATAACTCTTAAATTCAATTGCAACTTCTTTAGCTCCTTCAATTTCATATATGCTATGTGGTACATCCTCTTCTGAAATAAATGCTTCATATGCTGCATCAAATAGTATCACTGATTTATTTTCTCTTGCATAATCTACCCATTCTTTTAGCTGTTTCTTTGTTAATGTTGTTCCTGTTGGATTATTTGGATAGCATAAATATATCATATCTACTTTTTCTTTTGGTAATTTTGGTATAAATCCATTTTCCGCTGTCACTGAGATATATTCTATATTTTTGTATTTTCCATTTTCTTTATCATAATTTCCACTTCTACCTGACATTACATTCGTGTCAAGATATACTGGATATACTGGATCTGCTATTGCTACTTTATTTTCTTTAGCAAATAAATCTACTATATTTCCACAATCTGAATTAATTCCATCTGATATAAATATTTCATCTATATCAATATCAATTCCTCTTTGCTTATAGTCATATTCTTTAATTTTTTCTTTTAGGAAATCATATCCTATTTCAGGTCCATAACCTTTAAAAGTTTTAGTATCTCCCATTTCATTAACTGCATTATGCATAGCATCAAGAATAATTTGTGGAATTGGTCTTGTTACATCTCCTACTCCTAATTTAATAACTTTTGCATCTGGATTTTCTTTTGTGTACTCATCTACTTTTTTAACTATTGTTCCAAACAAGTAGCTTTGTTGTATTTGTAAAAAATTTTCATTAACTCTAATCATTATATCCTCCTAATGATTATTTTAATTGCAAAAACAAATAAATTATTATTTGTTTTGTTTATTTATATCACTTATCTGGGTATTTTTCAAGTATTTAATTTATATATATTTTTTCTTACTTTACAAATATAATAAAAAATTATATAATTTTCAAAAGTAATATTTAGATTGGAGTGATGCAAAATGTTACTTAATAAACTTTTAGACGGAGTCAAAATAAAAAAAACAGTTGGTGATCTAAATTTAGATATAACTAATATACATTCTGACTCTAGAAAAATTAAGCAAAATGGATTGTTCGTAGCCATTAATGGCTTTTCAAAAAATGGTACTGATTTTATTTTAGATGCCGTAAAAAATGGTGCTATAGCCGTTATAGTTGAACCTGACACTGATATAGAAGATTTATATATCAAGTTTTCAATACCTATTATTTCTGTTTATCATACAAGAGAAACTTTAGCTATACTTGCTTGTAACTTTTATGATAATCCTTCAAAAAAATTGAAGCTTATTGGAGTTACAGGAACAAAAGGAAAAACTACTACTACCTTTATGATTAAATCTATTTTAGAAGCACATAATTTAAAGGTTGGATTAATTGGAAGTATAGCAGTTTATATAAATGGTGAAAAAATTGAAAACACTGATAGAACAACTCCTGAAAGTATTGATATTCAAAAAAATTTGGATTTGATGGTTAAAAGAAATGTAGATGTTGCAATTATAGAAGTGTCTTCACAAGCTATGAAATTAGATAGAGTTACTGGATGTGACTTTGATTTAGGTGTTTTTACGAATCTTACAGAAGATCATATTAGCCCTAAAGAGCATCCTAATATGGAAGACTATTTTAATTGTAAATTAAAGCTTTTAGAACTTTCTAAAGCATGTGTTATTAATAATGATGATGAAATTGTAAGAACAGTTAACAAACTACTACCAGAGAAAAATATAAAAACTTTTGCAATAGATAGCAATGCAGATTTTAAAGTCAATCCAAACACTGTAATAATAACAGATTCTTATATAGATTTTTCAATTCTTTATAATGGAAAAGAAGAAAAAATTGAAGCCTGCATCCCTGGAAAATTTAGTATTTATAATAGTGCTGGTGCAATAGCTGCTGCTTCATTTTTTGGAGTTACAGCAGATGAAATAAGACTTGCTTTAAAAGATTTACGTGTTCTTGGTAGAAGTGAGCTTGTTCCTAATAAATTAGGACTTACAATTATGATAGATTATGCACATACACCTTCTAGTCTAGAAAGTATTTTAACAGCTGTAAACACTTATGCTAAAGGAAAAGTAATATGTGCCTGGGGAGTTGGTGGGGATAGAGATGCTGCTAAGCGTCCCGTTATGGGCGAAATTTCTGGTAGACTTGCTGATTATACTGTTTTAATGTCAGATCAAGTTCGTACAGAAGATCCTCTAAAAATATTAAAAGAAATTGAAGTTGGAATTATTCCTACTGGAAAACCATATAAAATCGTTGTTGACAGAACTGAAGGAATAAAATATGCGATTTCAATAGCTAAACAAGGTGATATAATTGTCATTCCTGGACTTGGACATGATTTATATTTAGAAAAAAATGGTGTAAAATATCCTTATGATGAAAGAGAAGTAATTACAAAAATAATTGATGAAATGATTGCTTCTGGTAAAAGAAATCCTATTTAGAACTATGACTTATATAAAAAACGAACCTTAAACAAAATATGAAACTTTTTCATATTTACTTTGTATGAAAGTCACTTAAAATTTTTAAGTGACTTTTTTATTCTATATTTAAATTTCTTCAAATTCTATTTTTCCTTCAAAAACTTTTTTCGCATCTCCTATTAAAAATACGTTCTTATTAAAAATTATTTCTAAATTTCCTCCTAATAATTCCACCTTTAGTTCAT
>JAAVXQ010000126.1 GCA_022790685.1 Clostridia bacterium | reverse complement strand
TTATTTTTCAAATCATAATTAGGTGTTACCATACTTTCAGTTAAATTATATTTAGATTCATTTTTTATTTTCACAGTTTTATATACATCAGTATACTTATCTGTTTTATTATTTTCATCTATTATCTTAGTATCAAGCTTAGTAGAAATTTTCTCTAAATCTACATTTGCCTCTGCTAGCTTTGTCTCCTCTTTTGTTGTATTATTTTCTTCTTTTACTGGATTTTCTACTTCACTTTTATCTTTTTCATTTTCTTCAAATTCAATTACTTCCTCCTGATTTTCCTTTTCCATTAATTTTTCTTCAGTAGTTAAAAAAAGAGCAAGCTCTCCTTCTAATATTTTTTTTATATTACTTTCTTTTCCTTTATTTCCATCTTCAAAATATTTAGCTATACTTATATTTTTTTCAATACTTTCTGTACTTGCCTCTGAAATAGTAGAAAATATATTTATTTTATCTAAATTTATACTTTTTATATTATTTACAACTATTCCAATTATAATTATTAGTATTATAAACTTAAAAATTTTTTTAAATATTCCTTTTAAATTAATTACTGCAAGATTAATCATAATAAACCTCTTTTTATTTAATATTCTATTTATATTGTTATAAACTTCTTATTATGATTGTTTATGCCATATTTATAAAATTTTATATATCTTTATATGCAAAGAAACGGATTATAACCTCTTTTTTTCAAAGTAAGTTTATATCCGTTTCTTCGCTTTTTTAGAATTACTTCTATTAACTATTTTTTTATATTTATTTCAAATTTCCTTGTATTTTATTTGCTTCTAAATCTACTTCTTTTTCTTCTCCTGTAGTCATATTTTTTATTTTACATTTTCTCAAAGATAACTCCTCTTCACCTATTACTATTAAATATCTAGCTTTTATTTTATCTGCATATTTAAGCTGAGCTTTAAAGCTTCTTTCTAGTAAATCTTTTTCTACTTTTATTCCTAATTTTCTCAAATTTTCAGATAATTTCATTGCTACTATATTTTCATTTTCACCTGCTGAAAGTATATATAAATCTGGAATATTTTCTTTTACTACCTCTTTGTTGTTTTCTTCAAACATATCCATTATTCTTTCAATTCCTGATGCAAAACCAACTGCTGGTGTAGGAGTTCCTCCAAATTCTTCTACTAAACCATCATATCTTCCTCCACCTAAAGCTGTTAATCCAGATTTTTTATCTACAAATTCAAAAACTGTTTTAGTATAATAGTCTAATCCTCTTACAATTGAACTATCTATTTTAAAATTCATACCTACAGATTTTAAAGCTTCTTTTACTTTTTCAAAATGTTCTTTACATTCATCACATAAGTAATCAAACATTCTTGGAGCTCCAATGTTTAGTTCTTTACAAACTTTTTCTTTACAGTCTAATATTCTCATTGGATTTTTTTCAAATCTTGTTTTACATACATCACAATATTTATCAAAATTATCTCCTATAAAGTCTCTTAAAGCTTTTTGATATTCTTTTCTGCACTTTGGGCATCCTATACTATTTATATTAAGTTCAACATCTTGTATATTTAAAGCTTTAAATATGCTATCTCCTAAAAGAATTGTTTCTACATCTGCTAAATAACTTTTTGAACCTATAAGCTCTGCTCCTATTTGATGAAACTCTCTTAATCTTCCTTTTTGAACATTTTCATACCTATACATTCCCATATTATACCATAGCTTTACAGGACTTGGTTTACTTGACATTCCATTCTCTAAATATGCTCTTACAGCACCTGCTGTTCCTTCTGGTCTTAAAGTTATACTTCTTCCTCCTTTATCGTCAAAAGTATACATTTCCTTTTGAACAACATCAGTAGTTTCTCCCACTCCTCTTTGGAATAGTTCTGTATATTCAAATACAGGAACTCTTATTTCTCTAAAGCCATATTCTTCTAGCACATATTTAACTTTTTTCTCTACATATTGCCATTTATTTGTATCTTCTGGCAATAAATCTCTTGTTCCTTTTGGTCTTTGTAACATTTCTCTCTCCTTTATAATATGCATTTAATATCTTAAAAATCTTTTTCTCTTAGTTCTAAATATATATTTTTTTCATCTTGTATCATAGTAATTCTTCCATGTCCTGGATATACAATTGTCTCATCTGGAAGTACCATAAGTTTCTTTTCTATAGAATTCATTAAAGAGACAAAATCTCCTGTAGGAAGATCTGTTCTTCCCCAAGTTCCCGAAAAAATAGTATCTCCTGTAAAAACTAACCCTTCTTTTTCAGAATACAAACAAACTCCTCCTTTTGTATGTCCTGGTGTAAGTAATACTTTAAATTCTATATCTCCTATATGAATTAAATCTCCATCGTCTATTCTTGAATCAGCTTCTAATTCAGGATTTTCCATATTTATATAATATGCTAAACTTATTTCTTCATTATATAATCCTTCACTATCATCCCTACTAACTAAAATCTTTCCACCTTTTGCAGTTTTTACTTGATTAATTCCACCTATATGATCTGCATGACAGTGTGTTAAAAATATATATTTTAATTTAGCTTCTAATATATCTAATACTTCTATAATTCTTTCTGGCTCTCCACCTGGATCTATAAGAATAGTTTCTTTAGTTTGCTCATCACATATAATATATGAATTAGTTAAAAGTCCCTCTTGTCCTGTTTTAACTTGAATTCTTTTTAATATCATTTGTATCCTCTTTTCTAAAATTAACTTCTTTTTCTTGTAACTTCATATACATTTTCTATGTTTCTTAGTGAATGTATAATCTTATTTAATGTATCTATATTTTCTAAATCTATAGATATGTTTATTATAGCAATATTTTCTTTAGTGGTTCTTGAATTTATCCCTACTATTTTTAATTTTGCATTTTCTACTTGTTTAATAACATCTTTTAAAAGACCTGTTCTATCATTTGCTAAAATTTCTATCTCAACATTATAAGAACCATTTATATCGTCAACCCAATATACATCAATCATTCTGTTTTCTTCATTCAATAAGTCATTAACATTTGTGCAATCTGTACGGTGAACTGATACCCCTCTTCCTTTAGTTATATAACCTATTATCTCATCTCCTGGAAGCGGATTACAACATTTTGAAAGTTTTACTAAACAATTATCAATTCCTTTAACCACAACACCTGTTTTTGAAGTTTTTGTTATTACTGGCTTTGCAGTTGCAAGTTCTTCAATTTTTTGTTCTAAATCTTCTTCTTCATGTTCTTTTCTATATTCATCTAAAAGCCTTGCTATAAGTTTGTTTACAGATATTCCACCAAAACCTATGCTGGCAAATAAGTCATCTACTCCTGCAAATTTATATCTTTCTAAAGCTAAATTTATCCATTCTTGTTTCATTAGGTCTGAATATTTCATTCCTAATTTTTTTATTTCCTTTTCTACTAAGTCTTTTCCTTTTTCTATATTTTCTTCCCTTTGAGCTTTTTTAAACCATTGATTTATTCTTGTCTTTGCAGAAGAACTTTTGACAAATTTAAGCCAATCACGGCTTGGTCCTTTAGATTGGTCAGAGGTAAGTATTTCTACTATATCTCCATTTCTAAGTGGAGTTATAATAGGCATCATTTTGCTATTTATCTTACAGCCTACCATTTTATGACCTATTTGTTCATGTATAGAATACGCAAAATCAATTGGAGTTGCGCCTTTTGGAAGAACTTTTATCATTCCTTTTGGTGTAAAAATATATACTTCATCTTCAAAAAGTTCTGTTTTTAATGTATTTAAAAATTCATTAGCATTTTCTGTATTTTTTTGCCATTCTAGTGTCTCTCTAAGCCACGAAAGTTTATCCTCATTTACTACTACTGTCTGTTTTGTTCCTTTATTGCTAGCTTCTTTGTATGCCCAATGTGCAGCAATACCAAATTCTGCAGTTCTATGCATGTCCCAAGTACGAATTTGAACTTCAAAAGGTGTTCCTTTTTGACCTAAAAGAGTTGTATGTATAGATTGATACATGTTCTTTTTTGGAACAGCTATATAATCTTTAAATCTACCAGGCATTGGTGTATACATTTCATGAACAATTCCTAGTACAGCATAGCAATCTTTAACATTATCAACAAGTATTCTAAGAGCAAATAAGTCATAAATCTGATCTAAGGTTTTATTATCTCTTTGCATTTTTCTATAAATACTATATAAATGCTTTGCTCTTCCTGTTACATCTGCTTTTATGTTTTCATTTTTTATTTCTAAACTTAAATCGTCTTTTATTTTTTCAATAAAAGTAAGTCTTTCTTCTCTTTTTCTATCTAAGCCTACAACAATTTCATGATATTCTTCTGGATATAAATACTTGAAAGATAAATCTTCTAATTCCCATTTTAAAGAATAAATACCAAGTCTATTGGCTAAAGGTGCATATAAATCCATAGTTTCTTTTGCATTTGCAATCTGTCTATCTCTTGTTAAAAATTTAAGAGTTCTCATATTATGAAGTCTATCTGCAAGTTTTATAAGAATAACTCTTATATCTTTTCCCATAGCTAAAAACATTTTTCTATAATTTTCTACTTGTTGTTCCTCTAAGGTTGTATATCTTAAAGTTCCTAATTTTGTAACACCAGCAACCATCTCTGCAATTGCTTCTCCAAATTCTTCTATTAAATCTTCATGTGTAACTGGTGTATCTTCTACAACATCATGTAAAAGTGCAGCACATAAAGTTTCGTCATCTAATTCTAAATTTGCTAATATATATGCAACATTCATTGGATGTATAAGATATGGTTCACCTGATTTCCTTAATTGATTTCCATGATTTTCTTTAGCAAAATTATATGCTTTTTTTATAAGTTCTATATCTGCACCAGCATAATTTTCTTTTTGCTTTTTTATTATATCCTCTATTGTTATTTCTTTTATTTCTGACATAGTAAGTCCCCCTATTGCTTCTTTAAGTTTATAAATCCTTTAGCTTGCTATTTTAAAATTCATTTAATATGATCTTCTTATATCTTTCATATTAATTTGTATATTTTTTTCTCCATTAAATGAATTTACTTCTAAAATTCCTATTACGTCTATTTTATCTCCTAACTGATATTCCTCAGCATATTCGCCCATATTAAAGCCTATTGCATTTATTATTGAATTATTATCTTTAAGAGTTAATTTCAGATGCTTTCCTTCTGACAGCGCTCTTATTGAATCTATTTTTAAGTTTTTATATATAAATATTGGCATTTTATTAGATTCTCCAAAAGGTTCTAATAATTTAAGATCATCCACATTTTGAAGTTTTATATCTTTTAAAGCTATTTCTTTATCTACTTTTATTACAGGTGTTATTTCATCAGTATTTTCTTCTTCTGCTATTTTTTCAAATCTTTTTGAAAATTCTTTAAATTTGCTTTTATTTACACTTAAACCAACAGCCATTTCATGCCCGCCATATTTTTCTAGATATTCGCTAGACTTGCAAAGAGCTTCATGTAAATCAAAACCTGGTATACTTCTACCTGACCCATTACCACTTTCTCCTTCAAAACAGACTAATATGCTAGGCTTAAAATATAAATCTGTTATTTTTGATGCAACTATTCCTATTACTCCATGATGCCAGTTTTCTGAACCTACTACTATTGCATTATTATTTTTTAGTTTTTCTTTTTCTATTTTTTGAGTTGCTTCTTCAAAAATTCTTTTTTCTATTTCTTGTCTTTCTCTGTTATATTTATTTAAATTTTCTGTGATTTTATTTGCTTCTACTAAATTTTCTGTTAAAAACAAATTTAAAGCTTCTTCCTCATGCCCCATTCTTCCACAAGCATTTATTCTAGGAGCAATTCCAAAAGACACTGTATTCGAGTTTACCTCTTTATATCCAGCTGATATAAGCAAGGATTTAAGACCTGGAATTTTTGTAACCTCTGCAAGTTTAAGTCCTAATTTTGCAATTACTCTATTTTCGTCCACTAATGGTACTATATCTGATATTGTTCCTATAGAAACAATATCTAAATATTTTAAATATTCTTTTTCATCTAAACCTAGCTTAATATTTATCGCTTGTATAAGTTTAAAAACCACTCCAACTCCTGCTAAACTTTTAAAAGGATATTTGTTATCTTTTCTCTTGCAATCTATAATTGCCAATGCATTTGGAAGTATTTCTAGTGGTTCATGATGATCTGTTACTACAACTTCCATTCCTAAACTATATGCTAAATCAATCTCATTATTTCCAGATATTCCACAGTCTACAGTAATAATCAATTTATATCCTTGATTTGCAATTTCTCTAATAGCAGTTTCATTTAGTCCATATCCTTCTTTTAATCTATTTGGAATTCTATGACCTGCTAAAAGCCCTCTTTCTTTTAAATATTTTTTTAATACTGTTATACTTGTTATTCCATCAACATCATAATCTCCATAAATCATAACTTTTTCATTATTTTCTATTGCTTTTATTATTCTATTTACAGCTTTTTGCATATCTGGCATTAGATATGGATCATGAAAATCTGATCTTGTTGGATTTAAAAACACTTTTATCTCTTCGTCATCTGTTATTTCTCTATTTACTAATACTGTTGCCAGTAATTCTGATACACCATGTTTTGTCATAATTTCTTCAATTTTATTTTTATCAGAATTATAAAATTCCCATTTTTTATTCATCCTTTTCTCCTAAAATACAATATTTGGAAATATTATATACTATTTTAATAAAAAATCATAGTTTTTTTACAAAATAAAATCATTCTTTTTAAATTAGCACTATTCATTAATTAATAAAAGTCGATATAAAATATATTTAGCTAAAAACTTATCTATGGTTATACCATATTGTCTGTAACTAAACATATTTTATATCGACTTTTATTTTACCTCTATTTCATATATTAATTTTTGATTATTATTTTAAAACATCTTTAATAGCTTCACCTATTATTTTATTTACATCAGCTATCATAACATTAAATCTAACTTCTTTATCAAAAAACTCTTTGACATCAGGATTTTTTACTAAAATTGAATATAACTCTTGCAATTTTTTCATTTTTTCTTCTGATTGAGCTTCTCCTTGAAGTGCTAAAAGTTGCTCTTCATATCTTATTTTTTCAAATTCCTCGACTTGATTTTTAAGTTCAGGATTTTGAAATAAATTTTGTTTAATTTCTTTATATTCAAGATATTCTTTAGATTCTTTAATTGCACGAGCTAAATTATTTGCTTCATCATATACAGTCATCTTTTAGTTCTCCTTTTCTTCTATTAATAATAAATCATGTAATCTATATCTGGAAAAATATCATCTTTATCAAACACATCTAATAAATATTTAGCATCAATATTATCTTTTTTTATTTGATAATATAATTTTGTAAATCTTCCAATGTGGTCTTTTATTGCTTTATGCGCATATTCAACCATTGTTCCATTGGTTATTATAAATAACCAATCGCTACTTTGTGCTAAAAGTAATTCTCTTGCACATTGGTTTAAAGCTTGTCTTCTTAAAGTATCGCCTTCATTTGGAAACATATATGCTAGTTCACACATTCTATCTCCTGCTTTATGAAGATGTCTATGTGCATAGTCATTTGTTTCATTTAACCAAACTTCACTATATCCATTTGCTCCCCAACTTGATCTACATGGTGTAGAAACTTGCATTTCTGGATATTTGTCTATATATTCTGAGGGTGTTATTAATTTAAAATTGCACTCATCATAATAAATCTTTTTAAATAATATATATAACCAATAAGGACCCTCATACCACCAATGTCCATAAAGTTCTGCATCATAGGGACATGTGATTATTGGAGGAACATGCATATAACTAGATAATTCTTCCATTTGTTCATTTCTACAATTTAAGAAGTGTCCAGCCTGCCTTTCAGCAGAATCCATTGCCCACTGAACATCATAATAATCTTTTGCTTCAGTTTTTCCTGTTATTCTATAATATTTTATACCTGTATTTACTCTTACTCCATTGCAAGCTATATATGGTTTTATATAATCATAATCTGCCTCATATCCTATATCTCTATAAAATTCTCTATAATTATAATCTCCTGGATATCCTATAATAGAACTCCATACTTGTCTAGAAGATTCTAAATCTCTTGCAAATGCAACAACACCGCCATGTGAAACTATTGGTGTATATGTTCCATAAATAGGCGTTGGATCAGCATATAAAAGTCCATGTGTTTCTGTTATTACATATTCAATTCCAAATTCTTTTAAATATTTATCAGCTTCTGGAACATAACCACATTCAGGAAGCCAAATTCCCCTTGGTTTTTTTCCAAAAAATCTTTCATATGTTTGCACTCCAACTGCAATTTGCGCTCTTACTGTTTTTTCATTTACATATAGTATTGGAAAATACCCATGTGTTGCCCCACAAGTAATTATTTCTAAAACACCTATATCTTGAAAATGCTTAAATCCTGTAATTATATTACATTCATATATATCTTTAAAAACATGTAAATCATTAGTATATCTATCTAAATAATAATGAGATAATCTATTTAATCTTGAATCATAAGTTGTTCTTTTTACTTCTTTTTCACATAGTTCTATATGTTTATTTAAATATTTAATATATCTTTCTTGTAATAGTTCATTATCTAGCATATTTAAAAGCGGTGGTGTCATTGTCATTGTTATCCTAAAATCCACTTTTTCTTCTTCTAATTTTTTAAAATTTAATAGTAGTGGAATATAAGTTTCTGATATAGCTTCAAATAACCATTCCTCTTCTAAGTAAGTATCACATTCTGGATGGTGGATGTATGGCAGATGTGCATGTAATACAAAGTTAACATATCCTTTTACGTTTTTCATTTAATTCTCCTTAATTTTATTTGAATGATGAACTTGTCATTCCTGATGTTGGATTATTCAAATCAAACATGCCCTTTTCAATTCCATCCTTATAAAGTTCTTTATATACATTATAAAAGCTATCTAAGTTAAATGCTTTTGAAATTTTCTTATCAAAAGTACTAATATCTTTTACAGTTTCTTGATTTGTTTTTACATTTCTAAAGGTAATTTTAGGGTTAAAATTTTCAAATAAAATATGATCGTTTGGTGCTTCTATTTTATTAGACATTACGATTGGCAAATAATCTGTTTTAAGAACAATATTTTCTTCTTTAAATATAGCCATATTTACAATTTCTGGTCTTGATTTAAATTTTCTACCTAATTGAATAGAATATTTTGTTTTTGGATCATCTATATCTATATACCAACTATTAGCAAAATCATTTATAGCAATTTCTCTTACATATTTTTTCTCTTCATTACATAGTAAAAGCACAGGATAAGTTTCTACAAAGAAATTATCTCCAAAAGATTTAACATATTTTAATCTATCACTATCTGATAAGTCCCAATACACAAATAGTCTTTTTGGTGTTTGAGCAAGTATTTTTACAGTTGTTTCATTATATCTATATGGTAAATCATAATATTCTAATAAATAATTTGTTGAGTTATTTTTAGAAATTTCTTCTCTATTTTTTTCAGATTCTACTTTTTCTTTCTTTATCTTTACACTTTCTTTTATCTCAGCAATTTCTTTTCTTGCTTCTTCTTGCATTTCAGCTATTTTTGCTAAAAAGCTTTTTATTTTTTCAATTATTGTTTCTTCTTTTACTTTATTTTTTTTGTTTAATTCTACTAATTCTTTTCCTGTTTTTTTAGACACCATCTCTTTATTTTTTGGCATCTGCTTAACATTTTTATTTTCTACTTTCTGCTCTTTTACTTTTTTAGTATTTAAGGAGTTTTTAGAAGTTTTACTTTGTGATACTTTTGTTGTTTGAGATGGCTTAGCTGCTTTATTAGTATTTTTTTCTACAACCTTCTTAAGTTTACTATTATTAGTAGCTTTAGTATTTTTAGTTAGTTTATTCTTGCTATTTGAAGTAGTAGATTTTTTTGCCGTCTCTTTACTTTTATTAGTATTATTTTGTACCACTTTAGCTTTTTTTACACTATCTACCTTGCTATTTCTTTCTACTGCATTTTCTTTTTTAGACATTAATTTTTTCCTCCTTAGTAAAATTAAACACTTCTTCTTTATACTTATTTTTTTATATTATTATCGCTTTTTTTAACATATATTCTATTTTATATAAAACAACAAAAAAAGACAATAGTAAATTCAATATTTTTCAAATTATTTTATTTATATACAAAATATATGTAATATTTATATAAAATTAATATGAACAAAATATTAACTTTCAATTTTTATTTTTTTGTTTTTTATTTTCTCGGCTTGTATAGCACTTGTACTAAGGGGTTTATGTTTTCTTAAAATTTTTAAAAAGACTTGACAAAACAGTTTTCTCTTCCTTTTCTTATTTGTAACATTTTTGTAACATTTTTGTAATCAATTCTTATCATTTTTTTTGTATTTTTTTGTTAAATAATGTTTACTTTTTGTTCTTTTTTATATACAATAATTAAAGTAAAAATAAATCAAAAATTTATAGAAACAATATATTATTTTGTCACATTTTTATATTAGCTTTTAATATATATAAAACTTGACAAATTATTTTTATATTCTTTTTGGGGAATTTTTTAGTTTTATATATGTAACATAAATATAAAATATTTTATTTCTCAAACTTTATTTTACCAAGGATTTTGAAAGGAGTACTAGTTTAAATGAAAATTTTAATGCTATCATGGGAATACCCACCAAGAGTTGTAGGAGGAATTGCAAGAGTTGTACATGACTTATCTCATAGACTAATTAAAGATGGTCACGATGTTACTGTAGTTACTTATAGAGATGGAAATGTTCCATATTATGAAGACGATAATGGTGTAAATGTATATAGAGTTGATAATTTTATGATTTCTTCTAATAACTTTATCGATTGGATTATGCAACTTAATTTTAATATGATAGCAAAAACTGGTGAAATAATTGCTGAAAAAGGTAATTTTGATGTCATTCATGCACATGATTGGCTAACAGCTTATGCTGCAAAAACCTTAAAACAAGCTTATAAGACTCCTCTTATTTCTACAATACATGCTACAGAAGCTGGTAGAAATAGTGGTATAAATGGTGAAACTCAAAAATATATTAATGACACTGAGTGGATGCTAACTTATGAATCCTCTGAAGTAATAGTTAACAGTAATTATATGAAATCTGAATTACAAAGATTATTTGGTTTACCTTTTGAAAAAATAAATGTTATTCCTAATGGTGTTAATTTAAATCAATTTAATGGTATTGAAAGAGATTATGATTTTAGAAGAAAATTCGCTATGGATAATGAAAAGATTATTCTTTTTATGGGAAGATTAGTTTATGAAAAAGGTATTCAAAATTTGATATCTGCTATGCCAAAAATACTTGCAAATTATCATGACTCAAAATTGATTATCGCTGGTAAAGGTGGAATGATTGATGAATTAAAAGCTCAAGTAAATGCCTTAGGTTTAGGAAATAAAGTTTATTTTACAGGATATCTTGCTTCTAAAGATGTACAAAAAATGTATAAATGTGCTGATGTCTCAGTATTCCCTAGTACTTATGAACCCTTTGGTATTGTTGCATTAGAAGCTATGCTTTCTGGTACACCTGTTGTTGTTTCTGACATTGGTGGTCTAAATGAAATTGTAGATCATGGTGTTAATGGAATGAAAAGCTATGCTGGTAACCCTAACTCACTTGCAGATTCAATTCTTACTTTATTGTATGATTATAAACTATGTGATACAGTTACAAAAAATGCAAAAGCAAAAGTTAAAAATGAATATAATTGGACAAAAATTGCTCAAGATACTCATTTTACATATCAAAAAGCTATTTGTGAAACTATGGCTGAACGTCAAGCAAAACAAATTGCTCAAGAAGAAGCTCAAAAACAAATCAAAAAATCAAACGAGATTACCAATCTTTTATCTTTCAAAAAGAGTCGTCAAGCTTATGCTTAAAATAAATAAAAAAGCAGTTAAAAAAAACTGCTTTTTTTATTTTCTGCTAACTAATTCCTATAATATATAATATTAAAAGATGTACAGGATATATAGCATAAAACATATAGCCCGTTTTTCTTCCCTGCTTTCCATTATAAGAATTTATAAATATTAATGATAACATTATACAAACAAAATATTTTATAATATAATTATTTATTAGATTCACATTCCAATTTATCATATTTAAAATATAAACAATATTTAATAGTATAAATAAAAAGTTTAAAAACATTAAATTTACAAATTTATTTTTTCTTTCTTCTATAGAGTTTGATTCATAATTTATATTTTTTCTAAATATATAAAATAATATTATAACTGCAACTCCATACCAGCCATAATCTACTCTAATAAATTCTCCTAATAAAGAAAATAATACACAAATAATCATTCCTAAAATTTTATTTTCAATTTTGTCATATATATTTATTGCAATTAATCCCAGTAATAATGTAACTAATATATTAAGCAATAAAAAATTTCCTACAAAAGTTCTAAAAAGCATAAATGGTATTTGTGAAATTATCGCTAATATTATTAATCTTTTATAATATTTTCCTAAATCTTTCGTATGTATATATCCTTCTGTAATCAAAAACGCAAATAATGGATAAGATATTCTTCCTAAAAATTCTGTTATAAAACAGTTTGTATCTGGTAAAACATATTTTATATGATCTAAAAACATAGTTATATATGCTACTATTTTTATAAAAAAAATTGACATCTTTTTCTCCTTTTACAAAACTAATTTTATCATATAAATTCATTTTTTAAAAGATATTTAAAAAGATGTCAAATCCAAATAGCTAAAAACTGAAACTTCAACAATGTTTTCAATTATTTCTCTATATTTTTTTATTCTAAAATTTGAAAATCCATCAATAACAATTGATTTATTTTCTACTATATAATCCTTAATTATTTTAGTTAGAATTCTATTTTTATATCCTATCTTAGCATCAGGTAAATCTAATATTTTATTTGTTATTTCAAAAATATATTCTCTTTCTAGTTCATTTAAATAAAAATAATTTCTTTTAATATTTGACTTTATAATATCCTTTTCAAAGAAATACTCTATGTATTCTTTTATTATTTTAGCCATACCTTCATAAAATTTTTCTATTTCTTCTTTTTCTGGATAATGTACAATAACATTGTCATATGTTTTAAATCTATAATTAGAAATATAAATATTTAAAGTACTTCTTTCTAGTCTTTCTATTAAAAAGTTTTCTTTTTCTTCTCCTATTACTTTCATACATAAAGACTTCATATTTCCTCCTTAAGAAATTCCCCTAATGTTTTTTATATATTATTCATATTATTCCAATAAGGTGTTTGACTTATTCTTTAAGTTTTAAATATTGCTTACATTTCCTATGAGCTTAACTAATTTAAAAGTCCTAAAAATAAAAAAATCCTAACTTACAAGCTTTAAACTTATAAGTTAGGATTTCCTCTTCTTATTATATTTTTATTCTGACACTTTTTTTGATTTCATAGTAATAATTATTCCAAATGCAATTACAGCTCCTATAGTTGCTGTTACAAGTTGGTTCATTCCCATTGCTATATTTAAAGATGTAAATACTTTACTTCCATTTGGAACAATATTTACTAAAACTAAAAGATTGAAACCTGCATATATTGCTGCACATTTTGTTATTATTGCAATTGCTGAGGTTACTATATAATTTAAGTTTTTCTTTACAAATAAATATCTATATAAATATATAATTGCAAAATTTCCTATCCATATAGCTGGAATCATATACATAGTATATACTGATGAAGCTTTTAGTACTAGTCCACCAAATAATGCTGATATACTAGGAAGAGTAACTATTCCAAGAACTTTTTTCCATCCATTCGCATTTACACCAGCTATTATAAGTAGAGTATTTACAACACTTCCTACAACATATTGCGAATTAGATGCTATTACACTTGTTTTTCCAAATACAATTGTTAATAACTTTGGTAAAAATAATGGTATTAAAAATACTCCTAAGCAAATGCAAAGCATTTCTATAATTTCTCCTGCTTTTGATAATTTTGCATATTTTAAATCTAAACATCTTTCATTTTCCATAATAAAACCTCTTTTCTTTCTTTATACTAATTCTTTTCCATATTCAATTAATTTATTTTCCATCTCTTCATCTGGTGTCCACATAACCTTTATTCCATCATTTATTATCTCAAATCCTGCTTTTTGCAATTCTTCAGTCATAAGTTTTACTGCTTCTCCACTCCATCCAAAACTTCCAAAAGTTGCTGCCTTTTTATTTTTTAGTTTCATTCCTTTTATCATTTCTAAAATTCCAGCAATCGAAAATAATATTCCATTATTTACTGTTGGTGATCCTACTAATATCATTTTGGATTTAAATACTTCTGTTAAAACTTTCGTCTTATCTTCTTTAGCAGTATTTAATAGTTTTACTTCTACTTGTTTGTCTTTCATTTTTATTCCTTTAGCTATTGCTTCTGCCATTTTTCTAGTATCATTCCACATAGTATCATATATTATTGTAATTTGATTTTCCTGATAATTATTTGCCCACTGTAAATATTTTTCTACTATTTGAGTAGGGTTTTCTTTCCATATCATACCATGGCTTGGACAAATCATTTCTAATGGTAAGTTCATTGCTAGTATTTCATTTATCTTTCTTATAGCCATAGGTCCAAATGGAGCTAAAATATTTGCATAATATATTAAAGCTTCTTCAAATAATAAGTCTTGATCCACTTCATGTGCATATAAAAATTCTGATGCTAAATGTTGACCAAAACCATCACTGCTAAACAAAACCTTTTCTTTATCCATATATGCAAACATAGTATCTGGCCAATGAAGCATTGGTGCTTCTATAAAGGTTAATGTATTTTCACCTATATTTAATGTATCTCCTGTTTTTACTATTTTAAAATTCCAATTTTCATGGTATTGCCCTTTTATTGACTTTTCACCATTTGCTGTACAATATATTGGTGTATTTGGAATTTCTCTCATAAGTTCCTTAAGAGAACCTGAATGATCTATTTCTCCATGAAGTGCGATTACATAATCAATCTTATTTAAATCTATTTCTTGTTTTAATTTAGAAACAAACTCTTTATCATATGGAAGCCAAGCTGTATCTATTAAAACTGTTTTTTTATCTTGCACTAAATAACTATTATATGATGATCCACTATTAGTGGTAAATTCATCTCCGTGAAACTTTTTAAGTTCCCAATCAGTTTTACCAACCCATGTAATTTTATCTGTTATTTTTTTCGACATAAGTGTTTTCTCCTTTTATTAAAATCAATTATATTTTATCATTTTTAAATATTAATTACTATATTTTTTTTAATTATTTTATAAGAATTTTTTTCCAAAAATAATTCTTATATATGAAGTAAGTATTCTCATTTTATTTAATTCCTTTTGTAACCAAAAAAACATTTGTAATTGCATTATGAGCCCTTACAAATGTTTTATATTAATTAAATTTACCCTAAACTATTATTTATGCTATCTGATACTATATTAGTCATATTTTCAATTAGACTATCTATTTCTTTTGGAGTAACTATAAAATTAAAATTGTTTAAATTCATTTTTTCTATAATTTCATCTTCAGATATAATAACATCACATAAGTTTAATGTATTTATCACAATTGTTGCGGCATCTAATACAGTGGGAATTCCTAAGGCTATTACAGGCACACCCAAAGTCTCTTCTGATAATTCTTCCCTACTATTTCCGAACTCCACCACCTGGCACAATTCCTGTGTCCGATATTTGTATAGATTTATTTATTCTTTCTATATTTTTTGAACATAAACTATCTATTGCTATTATTAGTTTAGGTTTTACATTTTCAACAATTCCTTTTACTATTTCTAAAGATTCTATTCCTGTAGTTCCTAAAACACCTGGCGTTACAGCACTTATACTTCTTGTATTTTTATCTATACAATTTGGCAAATACATTTTTATATGTCTTGTTATTTCTATATTCTGTACTACTTTTGAACCTAATGAATCTGGTGTAGAATATAAGTTTCCAAGTCCTACAACTAATACTTCCTCATCAGGTTTTATATGCATATCTATTATTGCTTTTAATTCTTTTGTAACGGTATCTATTATATTTTCTTCTGTTTCTATTGATATATTGTGTATTTTTTTCACATCTATTGTTATATAATTTCCCTTTTTTTTATTTAAAGCCTTTTCTCCTTCCTTATCTTTTATTTTTACTCTAGTTATAGTTATATTTTCCTTTTTTTCCTCTTCACATTCTATGCCATTTATTTCATCTTCAATTTTATTAGCATTTCTATACAAATCTCTTCTTTCAACTGCCATATCTGTTCTAAAAAACATATTAATCACCTCTATAGTAATTTTTTGCAATTTACAATTTTTTATTCAAAAAAAACTTTAAAGCTTTAATTAAATTTAAATTTTTCTATTTATTTATCTTGTATGATTTTTTTAATTTTATTAGGCACAAAAAAACATTTAGAGCATAAAACTCTAAATGTTTTTATTTAATATTTTAAATTACTATTCTTCCCAGTTATGAAATACTTCTAAAACATCGTCTAAGTCTTCTAGTCCATCTATCAATTTTTGCATTCTTTCTGAACCTTTTTCATCTAAATTTACATATGTACTTGGTATCATTTGCACTCCTGCTTCTAAGAATTTTAATCCGCTTTTTTCTAGTTCTTCTGTTACTTTAGTAAAATCAGTTGGAGCAGTGGTTATTTGATAAACTTCTTCTTCTGATGAAAAGTCTTCTGCTCCTGCTTCTATAGCAAGCATCATTAAATCATCTTCTCCTAAAGAACATTCTTCTTTTTCAATTACTATTATTCCTTTTTTCTCGAACATGTATGATACACAACCAGATGTACCTAAATTTCCACCAAATTTATCAAATATATGTCTTACATCTGCTGCTGTTCTATTTTTATTATCTGTTGAAGCATTAACTATAACAGCGACTCCATTTACACCATAACCTTCATAAACAATTTCTTCATAATTTGCAGAGCTACCAGCTCCTGAAGCTTTTTTAATTGCATTATTTATTGTATCATTAGGCATATTATTTGCCTTACATTTTGCTATAACATCTTTTAATTTAGAGTTTCCTGCCGGGTCAGGTCCACCTTGCTTTACTGCTATTAATAATTCTCTTCCTAATTTTGTAAATACTTTTCCTCTTGCAGCACCCCCAATTTCTGCGGCCTCAGTATTAAACGCTAAAACTCCACAGTCAATCAGTTCATTTATCTTCGCTAAAAACTTTTCTTGTATCTCTAAATCTTGCTCGTTATCAATATCC
>JAAVXQ010000125.1 GCA_022790685.1 Clostridia bacterium | reverse complement strand
TTAATATTTTTTTTAAAGTATTTAATCACAATTTTTATGATTAATTTTGACCTTATTTTTTATGTTTTTAATGTGCTTTTTATGGTAACTTCTTGCTGTGACTGTTTTATATTTTAGCACCTCTATTTTACTTTGTCAACATATTTTTTCATATTTTCTAAAAATATTTTTTTATGTGACTTTTTATTACATTTTTCGCACTTTTTTACTATTACTTTATAGCGCACTATCAATTATAATACCAAGTTTAGTTTTAATAATCAATAGTAATTTGTGGAAAATGTAATTTTCTTTATATATAATAATATGCAATACCATAATAAATATTACAATAATTATTAAATTTAAATATAAATTATATTATGGTTTTTATCTATTATATATAGTATATTTCATTTATCTTAAAATATATTACTTAAATATCTACTTAGAAAAAACATTTATACTATAATATATTTATTCTCTTTATTTATAATCCATATCTATTTGCTAAGATAATTCAATTTTAAAAAGAAAATATTCAATTATTAGATGTACGTATATAATAACAAAAGATAATATATAGTAAATTATGTGATAGAAATAAATTTAAAGGAGATAATTTTAGAATATTAATATTTTATATTATACATTCAATATCATTTAAATATTGCATAATATTTTAGCAAAGTAAAACTCTATTTTTGTTATATTTCATTTAAAAATAGAGTTTTTAAACTTACATTCCTATTCCAGTTATCTCAAAACTACCTTTATTTGTATCTGCTGTTAATGTTATTTTATTTTCATCAAATTCACCTTTTGCAACATAATTAATATGTGATAAAAATATTTTAAATCCGTCCCGAAAATTCTATTTTATTTCCATTAACTTTTCCATTATTAAAACTAGTTCTAATATTATTACAAGACATCATTCCAGAAGCATTTTCACCATTAACATCTAATCTCATAGTTCCATAATAAATATTTCTTCCCATATTCATTTTTAATTTATAATTTATAGTCATTTTTACTCCTCCTTAATTTATTTTATGATGATTTTTATTTATATGTCTATTTTTATATTATTTTTCTATAAAACTTATATTTCTATTGTCTTATTCTAGTAATAGAAGAGTATATTCTTTTGCTATTTTCTCTTAAAATTAATTTCATATTTATTATTTTAGTAATAAACAAAAGGTGAATAAAGACTATAATAATTAGTCATTTTATTCACCCCTCATATTTTATATTTTTTTAACTACAATTTATTTTACTGCCTCATAAATTGCAACTGAAACAGCAACTGTAGCTCCAACCATTGGATTATTTCCCATACCAATTAATCCCATCATTTCAACATGGGCAGGTACTGAAGAACTTCCAGCAAATTGTGCATCTGAATGCATTCTTCCCATTGTATCTGTCATACCATAAGAAGCAGGTCCAGCTCCCATATTGTCTGGATGTAATGTTCTTCCTGTTCCACCACCACTTGCTACTGAGAAATATTTTTTACCTTGTTCAACACATTCTTTTTTATATGTACCAGCAACTGGATGTTGGAATCTTGTAGGATTTGTAGAGTTACCTGTTATAGATACATCTACTTTTTCCATATGCATTATTGCAACACCTTCTCTAACTTCATTAGCACCATAGCATCTAACTTTTGCTCTTGGTCCATCAGAATAAGCTGTTTCTTTTACAACTTTAACTTCTCCTGTATAGAAATCAAATTCTGTTTGAACATAAGTAAATCCATTTATTCTTGAAATAATTTGTGCAGCATCTTTTCCTAAACCATTTAATATAACTCTTAATGGTTTTTGTCTTGCTTTGTTTGCATTATTTGCTATACCAATAGCACCTTCCGCTGCTGCAAAGCTCTCATGTCCTGCTAAAAATGCAAAACAATCAGTATCTTCTGATAAAAGCATTGCTCCTAAATTTCCATGTCCTAAACCAACTTTTCTGTCATCTGCAACAGATCCTGGTATACAGAAAGATTGTAATCCTTCTCCTAAACATTTTGCAACTTCTGCTGCTGTTTTTACTCCTCTTTTTATTGCTATTGCAGCACCTACTGTATATGCCCAACAAGCATTTTCAAAACATATAGGTTGAATCCCTTTTACTATTCCTGCAACATCTACACCTTTTTCGTCACAAATTTTCTTTGCTTCTTCTAATGAAGAAATCCCATTGTCATTTAAACATTTATTAACTTGGTTAATTCTTCTCTCATAACTTTCAAATAAAGCCATTTTTATCTCCTTTCATCATTCTTAAATTAATGATTCTAAATTTTTTATAATTTCATTTATGCCTTTATATCCTACTATAGTTATATTTTTATTTCCTGTTATCATTGGTGTTATTTTTTCTTTCATCTATAATCCTCCAGGAAATTTTATTTATTCTGCTCTTGGATCTATTTTCTTAACTGCTTCATCAAATCTACCATATTTACCAGAAGCCTTTTCAATTGCTTCCATTGGTTCTATTCCTTTTTTGATGTTTTCCATCATTTTTCCTAAGTTAACAAATTTATATCCTATTATTTCATCATTTTTATCTAATCCTATTTCTGTTATGTATCCTTCTGCAAGTTCTAAGTATCTAGGTCCTTTTATTAAAGTACTATAACTTGTTCCTACTTGGCTTCTATGACCTTTTCCTAAATCTTCAAGTCCTGCCCCTATTGATAATCCACCTTCTGAAAAAGCTGATTGACTTCTACCATAAACTATTTGTAAGAATAATTCTCTCATAGCTGTATTGATAGCATCACAAACTAAATCAGTATTTAATGCTTCTAATATTGTTTTTCCTATTAATATTTCTGACGCCATAGCTGCTGAATGTGTCATTCCTGAACATCCTATTGTCTCAACTAATGCTTCCTGAATAATTCCTTCTTTAATATTTAAAGTTAATTTGCAAGCCCCTTGTTGTGGTGCACACCAACCAATACCATGTGTTAAACCAGAAATATCTTTGATTTCTTTTGATTTAACCCATTTTCCTTCTTCAGGAATAGGCGCTGGTCCATGATTTGCTCCTTTTGCTACTTTACACATATTTTCTACTTCTTGTGAATAAATCATATTTACCTCCTAATAATAGTTATTCTAAATATTGACTTTTAGAAAAAATTTCCTCAAATCATGGTAATTTTATCACAATACTTCTAAAGTTTCAAGTGTTTACAAAAAATATAATTTTTAGACAAAAAATGCATCTTAAGACATAAAGTTCTATAACTTATTTTCTTAAAATGCATTTTAAATTTATTTTACTTTTTCTACTATTTTTCTTATAATTTTTCCATTTTTTAGTTTATTTACATTTTCATTTTTATCTATTAACTTTTTATTTTTATATATTATAAAACTTATAACAGATATAAATGTTACTATAGATATAGCGTATCCACATTTTTGAACTGCTGTCATTTTATATTCAACAGTTATTTTTCCAGTCATTATCTTATCACTTTTAATTCTTAAATGGGCATTTGTATTATCCTTTTCTAATTTTAAGTCTATCTTTTCTCCATTTTCATTTATTATATATCCTACATATCCTTTATAATAAGTAAGTGGTATATGAAGATCTATGTTATTTTCTTTATCATTATAGTCAAACATTATTTTAGAACCTTTTTTCTCAAATGAAATTTTATCTTCTGGTTTATAATGCGAATATACTTCTTTATCATCTTCTGAAAATCCTACTGGTTTATATTCACCATTTGCAACTAATGGACCACTCATCAATATTTCATAATTAATTCCATTTTCGTTAAGTTTTACTTCTGACAGATGCTTAGCTGATATTAATAAAATTACTAAAATTAGCAATTTAAATATATCCTCTTTGTTCTCAAAAGCATTAATTACTGAATATCCTGCTACAAAGCTAAATAATAATGTTGATATCATATTTAGTCTGTATGGAAATTGCATAATTTGCAATAAAGTGCATTTTTCCCATGGAAATAAATTAAGAGACATTCCCCATACAGCTAATCCTAAAATATATAGTTCTAAGAAAAATTTAAATTCTTTTCTTTCTTTTTTATTTTTTATCATAAATAAGCATATTGGTAAAATTAAAAGTAGAGTTCCTATGGATCTTGTTGTGTATCCATTTGTATTTCTAAGATCATTCCAAAAAGCTTCTTGCAGTCCTGAGGCATTATCCTTTAGACTTTGTCCACTATTTTTATGAACATCTACATTTAAACTATCATCCATTTTTTGTTCAATATATGTAAACATATAACTACTTATTAGTAATATAGAAACAATTCCTGCTATTGTTATATTTAATATTTTCTTTTTATCTTTAAATATTCTAATTATATTTATAAAACATAATACTAATATCAGAATTACAGCCATAGTAAAAGATAATACATGAGAATTCATTACTCCAAATATTGCAAAACAAATCAAATACCAACGTTTATTTTCTCCCCACAATATATCATATAATCCTGCTATTATAAGTGGTAAAAATGTAAATGAAAGAACTTCTCCAAGAGCTCCTCTTGCATATATATCTACAAATCTATACAAAGATAATGTATATAAAAGTGTAGTTATCCATGATACTTTTTTATCTTTAGTTATTAAATTAGTAGAATAAAAAGTTATCATAGCAGTACAAAATGTTGTTATCATAAGCAACATTTTGTAAGAAAATAATACTCCAAAACCAAGTTTCATAAATAATACTGCAATATACAAAAATAGTTCTGGATAAAAAAGTGGATTTCCATATCCCAATCCATCTAATAGATTAGAATGAATAAATACAGGGAAAATTCCATTAGATATTTCTGCTTCTGTTCCAAGTATTCTTGCAAAATGATAACATAAGTCATGTGCATATACAGTCCCTTCTGGTAAATATGGATAACTTGCAAATATTGTTAAAGCTATCATAATTAAAATAAATTTAATATTGTTTTTTAGTTTCTCATTTTCTTTGATTTTTTTTAACATTTTTGTTGGTTCACTTCCTATTTCATTTTTTGCATTACTTTTTAATATTATTATTTTAACTTTAATATGTCAAGTTTTCTTGAAAATTTTAAGAAAATTTATTATAATATTTTTATGAAAAAAATAATAGTTACTGAAAAATATAATAATAAAAAATTAAATTCATTTCTACTTGATTCTTTTCAAAATTTAAGTACTAATAATCTTTATAAAGCTCTTAGAAAAAAAGATATTAGAGTTAATAATATAAAAGTATCCGAAAATGTTTTAATTCATACTGGTGATGAAATAACCATATATATAACTGATGATATTTTGCTTGGAAAAAACTCTTCTAAAATTGAAATAATTTTCGAAGACGAAAATATTTTAATAGTAAATAAACCTGCAGAAATTTCAGTTACAGAAAATGATTTAAATGAAATAACCTTAACTTCTATTTTAAAGCAACAATATAGTAATAATATTAACCCTTGTCATAGATTAGATAGAAATACTAAAGGATTAATTCTATATGCAAAAAATGATGAAGCATTAAATATCTTATTAGATAAGTTTAAAAATAAAGAAATAGAAAAGCACTATTATACTAAAGTTTATGGAATAGTAAAAAATAATCATGAAATTTTAAAAGCATATCTATTTAAAGATTCTAAAAAAAATCAAGTTTTTATTTCAGCTACTTGCAAAAAAAATTATTCTGAAATTATTACTGAATATAATGTAATAGATAGAAATTATGATAAAAATACTTCTACTTTAGATATAACTTTACACACAGGTAAAACTCATCAAATAAGAAGCCATTTAGCATATATAGGTTATCCTATTATTGGTGATCGGAAAATATGGCTCAAATGAAATAAATAAAAAATTCGGAATAAAAAAACAGTTTCTATATAGTTATATTATAAAATTTAATTTTTCAAAGGATTCTGGAATTTTAAACTACCTACAAGGTAAAGAATTTAAATTAAACCTAGAAAATAAATAATATAAAAAACGAACTCTATACAAAGCTATAAGCTGTTAGAGTTCATTTTTTATTTATTTTTAATTAAAAAATTCTTCAAATTCCTCACTTGTTATCTTTTCTTTTTCTATTAATGTTACTGCCACATTATGAAGAATATCCATATGTTCTAATAATATTTTTTGAGCATCAGTATAAGCATTATCGACTAATATTTGTATTTGATTTCCTACTTCCCCAATTAGTTTGTCTCCAAAAATTTGAAGTTCATATGGGTCATCTACCTTTAATGAAATAGGACCTAAAGAATCTGACATCCCATACACTGTAAGCATATCCTTTGCAATACCAGTAGCCACTTCTATATCATTACTTGCACCTGTAGAAATTTCATTTAAGACTATTTTTTCTGCTGCTCTACCACCCATTAAGGCTATCATCTTTTCAAGTAATTCTGTTCTTGAAACATAAAATTTATCTTCATTGGTTTTATACATAGTATAACCACCAGCTAAACCTCTTGGTATTATTGATACTTCTTTTACATCTGTTTGTGTTTCTAAAAATTTACTTACAACAGCATGTCCTGCTTCATGATAAGCTGTTAGTTTTTTATCTTTTTCTGATATTACTCTATTATGTTTTTCTAATCCTACTGTTATTTTTTTAACTGCATTTTCTATATCTATATTTTGAATACTATCATGCTCTTCTCTAGTTGCAATTATAGCTGATTCATTTAAAAGATTAGCAAGCTCTGCACCAGTAAATCCTGCTGTATCTCCTGCAATACTTTTGAAATCAACATCCTTTGCAAATTTTTTGTTTTTACTATGAAGCTTTAGTATAGCTTCTCTTCCGAAGTAAATCTGGAGCTGGTATTGTTACTTGTCTATCAAATCTTCCAGGTCTTAGCAAAGCTTTATCCAGCATTTCTGGTCTATTGGTTGCAGCAAGAACAATAATTGTTTCATTAGTCTCAAAGCCATCCATCTCCACTAATAATTGATTTAAGGTTTGATTATTTTCTGTTTCTGCTCCGCTATTACTTGTTCTTCTAGAACCTATTGCATCTATCTCATCTATAAAAATTATACAAGGAGACATCTTTTTTGCTTTTTCAAAAAGTTTTCTTACTCTTGATGCTCCAAGACCTGCAAACATTTCAATAAATTCAGAACCACTCATTGATATAAATGGAACTCCTGCCTCACCTGCAATTGCTTTAGCAATTAAAGTTTTACCTGTTCCTGGTTTTCCATATAAAAGTATTCCTTTAGGTATTTTTGCACCCATTTCTAAATACATCTTTGGCTTTTTTAGAAAATCAACAATTTCTATTAATTCATCTTTTTCTTCATCTAATCCTGCTATATCGGAAAATCTTACATCTGATTTATTACTGTCTTCTACCCCATATACTTTTCCACTATCACCGCCAAGACCTTGCATTTTAAAAATCATAACCATAAGTGCTACTAGTAGAATTGTTGGTAATAATGAAAATATTGTATCTGATATTCTAAGAAGTGGATTAACTTGTTCTTGTTCTAATTTAAAATCAGCTGTTTTTTGATCCATTTTTTCTTGGATTAATTCCATAAAGGCTTGAATATTAGGAACTATTACACTTTTAGTTCTATCTTTTTCTTCTCCTTCACCTTTCATAATAACTGTTAATGAATTACTACCTGTTGTCATTTTGATTTTTTCTATCTTATTTTCGTTCATTTCAGCTATAAGTTCATTAAAAGCAAGCTTTTTATCATCATTTTTCTTTTTATTAAAAAATAGCATAGTAGCTGTTACAGAAATTAAAATAACAAGTATAATAATCATTAAAATT
>JAAVXQ010000124.1 GCA_022790685.1 Clostridia bacterium | reverse complement strand
TTTTTGATACAAACTGCTATTGAATTAATTGTGAATGTTTATAAAGAATATTCTCAGTATGAGCAATACCACGTTAATGTGGAAAACGATAGATTATTAATTTGTTTTATAAGACTAACTAAAGATGATATAATAAGATTTATCGATAATCATGAAATGTTAAATGAATGTTTAAAAAATGCAATAAAAAGAGGAGATGTACAAGTTCCTTTCCCAGAAGAAGTAAAAAGTGCATCTCTTAAAGAAATAAAATATTATAAATACCCAACATATTCAGATGATGAAATTAAAATTTTAATGGTTGAAGATATAAGTATAGAAAATAGGAAAAGATTAAAGGCTAATTTATTTGTAGGAGAAACAAGTGATAAAGAGGAGATAATAAAAAGAATAGAAAAAGCTATTGATTGGTTAAAGACAATTGATAATAGATTTACAAATACCAAAATTCACATAAAACAAGGTCAAATGGAAGCAGATTCAATATATTTAAATGTTTATCATAATGATATAAGAGATGGATTTAAATTATGTCAATCTAACAGTAATAGTATTTGTATTGTAGATTATAATATTGATGGAAATACAATTTTAAAGAATGGAGGAATGTCTCAGGATTGTTGGAGAAAATTTTATCACGAAAAAAGAGGAAATATTGAGTTGGCCTGGATTCAGCCTAAATATATCACAAAAAAAGAAAAAATTGGAAGAAATGAAAAATGTTGGTGTGGAAGTGGGTTAAAATATAAAAAATGTCATGGAAAATAAAAAATATTACAATATTTTCAAAATAATAAATAAAAGAATAAGTACATATTTTAAATTTTATTGTACTTTTCTAAATTTACTATACTCTGTGTTATGAATCTAGTTTATTATAAAGTGATTAATAAATTTTATTTGATAGAATATTGTCTAGAGAAGGAAAGTAAGAATATGGAAAATAAAAATTTAATTATTAGAAGTAGCTCTGCCGAATTTTTAATATTTGAGCAACAGACAAAAGAAAAAGGAATAGAAGTAAGATTTGAAAATGGGGATTTATGGTTAACTCAAAAGGCAATGGGACAATTATATGATTGTTCAACTGATAATATTGGATTACATTTAAAAAATATTTATAAAGACTTGGAATTGGAAGTAAATTCAACTACCGAGGATTTCTCGGTAGTTCAAAAAGAAGGAAATCGTGAAGTAAAAAGAAGTATTAAATATTATAATTTGGATGCTATAATATCAGTTGGATATAGAGTGAATTCCGATAGAGCAATTCAATTTAGGAGATGGGCAACAAATATACTAAAACAATTTGCTAAAAAAGGATATATAATAGATAAAAAAAGAATGGAAAACGGAACATTTTTTGATGAAGATTATTATGATGAATTGCTTGCAGAAATTAGAGAAATAAGACTAAGTGAAAGAAGATTTTATCAAAAGGTTACTGATATTTATACAACTAGTATAGATTATGATCCAAAGTCTCCAACTACAATCAAATTTTTCAAAAAAGTTCAAAATAAAATGCATTATGCAGTTTCACAACAAACAGCTGCAGAAACTATATATAATAGAGCAGACAGTAGAAAGGAACATATGGGATTAACATCATGGAAAAAAGCACCATATGGAAAAGTATTGGAAACAGATGTAATAGTTGCAAAAAACTATTTAAGTAAAGAAGAATTAGAAAGCTTGGAACGTATTGTATCAGCATTTTTAGATTTAGCAGAGGATAGAGCAAAAAGAAATATTCCAATGACTATGGAAGATTGGGCAAACAGAATAGATAAATTTTTACTTGCTGATGATAGAGATATATTAAAAGATGCAGGAAAAATTTCATATGAAATTGCTGAAGAAAAAGCTTTAATGGAATTTGAAAAGTATAGAGTTATACAAGACAAGTTATATCAATCTGATTTTGATAAACTATTTTTAGAATTACAGGAAGGAATAGATGGAGAATAAATGGATATAAATGAATTTATTTTAAGTGTTCAACAAATGGCACCTCAAATGATAACATCGTGTTGTATTGTAAATAGAACAGTTATGAATTTACAAGAAATTGAAAATATGGGATACAATAAATTTTCCTATAGTTCAAAAATAAATATGCCTTTAAAATTGTATAAGTATTTTCCTAATAAAGAAGGAATAACAGATGATAGTAAAGTGAATTATTCTATACAAGCGCTGAAAAATAATACGGTGTTTATGCAATCGCCAAGCAATTTTGATGATGTGTACGATTCAGAGATTGATATCGATTTTTCTGAATATCATAAGTTACGTTTGTTAGAATATTGTAAACGTTGTGGTATTGAAATTAATGATCAGAAATCTATTGAAGAAGTTGGAAATGTGTTTACCAATTTTATTTTAGATTCTATTAATAAATACAAAGATTATGAACATATTTTTATTAAGAAACCGGTTTCACATATTGAAGAACTTGCTAACACTCTATTTAAAAATAATTTAATAATAGGTTTAAATCATAATAATGATTTAAGTCAGGTTGTATTTGAGATAATATGTAAAGAATATGAAAAATATATTAAGGAGTTGAAAAATACATTTAGAGTTTCGTGTTTTGCAACAACACCATTTTCCCAACTGATGTGGAGTGGCTATGCAGATTACCATAGAGGTTTTTGCCTTGAATATACAGTATTGCCAGATGATGAACGTTATAAAGACATTTATTATAATCTATTTCCAATGGTTTATTGCAAAACAAGACCTGATATTACAGAAAGGATTGTTAGAGCAAAAGATAAAGATTTAACAGAAGAAGATTTATGGGATATATATTTTCATGGTGCATTAAGAAAAAGTGTTGATTGGGCATTTCAAGATGAATGGAGATTATTATTGCCAATGCGTAAAGAAAAAAGTGAAGATTATAATATTAAATTTTTTCCAATTACCAAAGTGTTTTTAGGAAATAGAATGCTTACAGAAAAACGAAAAGAAATAATAGATTTTTGTAATTCAAGAAATATTCCATATATAGGAGTTAAAAGAAATGCTAATATGTTTGAGATGGAAGAGTGTTCTATAAAATGTGAGGATTGTCCAAATTATTTTGATAATATAAAATAATAATAGATATGTTTCACTAATACGCTTACAGGGTTAAAATACTCTTACACTAATAATCAAACGAGCCATGTGGAATGTGTTGCGATGCTAAATTTAAAGAATTAGATTCAATATAACATAAAATAATTAACATAATATTATTGACGGAATGGAAAAAAATTGTTATAATACCAATATAAAGAAAAGAGGTAAAATAATGAAATTAGAAATATTTTTAAACAGTAAATTACATCATCATCGTAGGAGCTTGTAACTATCGCACTTTAGAGAAATGCGTAGGTACAAGCTAAAAATGCTGTGCCTACGATAGTTTAAAAATATTTTTTATAGATATGTTAAAAGACTATATGTAGGAAAATTAAAAAGTTCTATATATAGTCTTTTTATATATCTATTTTTTTACTTCTTTTCTTTATTTCAATATAGGAGGAAAAAATATGAATGGTCAAATTAAAGAACTTACGGATTTAGAAGATTTTAAAAAAGTATATAAGGTATTTTCAGGTCCACCTTATAATGAAAAATACACTGAAGAAGAATTAGAAGAAATTTTTAGAGAGTATCAAGAAAAAGGATATATGTATGGCGTATATAATAAGGAAGAATGTGTGGGAATGATAGCTTTAGAAAGAGGTGTAAAAGAAAATCAACCAGTTGATTTTTTAGAGGAGAAGGTTATGTACTTAGCAGACATAGCAGTATTAAATAATTATAGAAGAAAAGGATTAGGAAATCAACTTATGCTATATGGAGTTATGCAATCCAAAGCGTTGGGATATGGAAAATTATATATGAGAACATTAGAAAGAGGCTCAATGTCTTATGGTATTGCTTTAAAAATAGGATTTAAACAAATTCCTAATTTATTTCAAAATGTTGAAAAAGAAAGAGTAAATGGACAGGTAGAAACTATGCAAAATATATTTTTAGAGCTTGACCTGAATTCTTTAAATAAAGATACTTTAAAACAAGGGATACAAATGGTAAGTGCTAATAGGGATAGCGAAAGAGAAATGGATTAAGGAAGATAGAAGATATGTTAAATGTTGAAAATGTTTTAGAAGATTTAATAAAATGCAATACCATCAAAGATGAAGAAAATGAAAAAATACTAGGCTATATAGAAAATATATTAAATTCAATTGGTTTTAAAACAGAAAAAAGAGATAAATTTTTAATTATGTCTAATAAAGAAGAAACATCCTTGGGTTTTTTAGGACATACAGATACTGTTGAATTTACTGATGGATGGAAGTATGAAAAGTTTGCTCTAACTAAAGTTGAAGATAAAATATATGGTTTAGGTGTTTGTGACATGAAATCAGGAATTGCAGCAATAATATCAGCTATATCTCAAACTGATTTTAGAAATTTTAATAAAGGAATGAAACTATATTTTACATATGATGAGGAAATTGGTTTTGCAGGAATTAAAGAGGTAATAAATTATGAAAAAAAATTTCCACAAATGATGATAATAGGTGAACCTACAAATAATGAAATAATAGTTGGAAGTAAAGGGCTAATGGAATATAAGATTTCTTTTAAAGGTATAAAAACACACTCTAGTAATCCACAAAAAGGTAAAAATGCAATTATGTCTGCAATATCATTTATAAATGAATTAAACATTTTTTATCAAAATAAAATAAAAAATAATTTAGATAATAACTTTGAAATACCTTATACAACTATGAATATTGGAAAAATAAATGGAGGAAGTGCAGTTAATTCAGTTCCAGATTCATGTGAATTTTTAGTTGATTTTAGAACTATAAATAAAGCAGAAGAACAAAAGATTATAAAGGAACTTGAAGAGTTAGAAGAAAAGTATCAAGCAAAAGTTGAAGAATTAAATAGATTATCACCATTTCTTAATGAAATTGAAACTTACAATAAAACATGTAATTTTATTACTGAGGCAAGTTTTTTGGAAAACGATAGAATAATTTTAGGAGCAGGACCCATAACTGCGCATGAAGTAAATGAATATATTACAAGTGAAAGTTTATATAAACTTGTTGAACAATATAAAGAGTTAATAAAAAGATACTGTAAGTAATATGAAATCATTACAATTCTTTATATAAATTCTAATGTGCTTTATAAAATAAAGTTAAGGTTAAAAGAAATATGCTATTGCACAACCTTAACTAAATTTTAAAAGCACATTCTTTTTTTATTAAAAGAGGATTTAAGGATAAATATATTTTGTAAATATTGGCAAAGCACTATGAAAAATTGTTAATTTATGATATAAAATAGGAAAGAAATCGAATATATTGCGACAAAATTAGAACTAAATAAAAGTGATATTTAGGAGAGAGAATTATGGAATTATGGGAAATATAAATAAAACTGATATGAAATCATACATAGGAAAGATGATTACAGCAAAAATAGATAGGCAAATAGGTTCAAAACATCCAAAACATGGATTTATATATCCTATTAATTACGGATATATACCAAATACAATAAGTGGAG
>JAAVXQ010000015.1 GCA_022790685.1 Clostridia bacterium | reverse complement strand
TTTACTAAATTTTATACTGCTATGGCAGTTTATACTAATATTTTCTAACATCTACTCTCCTTAAATTTTCAATTTTTCTTTTATTTCTTCTAGCCCTTTGGCTAATTGATCTGGACATGAAGTTCCTTTTACACCACAAGGAATTCCTTTAAGTAATTTTATAACCTCATCAATCTTTCTACCTGCTATTAAACTTGCAACTCCTGCTGTATTTCCAGCACATCCACCTATTATCTCAGCAGATTTTATAGTATCTCCTTCAATATCTACAATCATTTCTCTTGAGCATACACCCTTAGGCGAAAACTTATATATCATATTTTTACCTCCTGTTTTAAAAACTTACTATTTCATTATATACTTGTACTATATAATTATCAGTCATTCCAGCCATATAATCTATTATTGCTCTACAATAATCTTCTAAATTATTCAAATCATAAATAATCTTATTATTGTATGTATCTTCTTTTCTATCTTCTGTATTTGCATAATTTGAAAGCCAGTTTGTAAATTCATAAGATAATATCGGATAATATCTTTTCATTCTTTTTAAATTAAATATTGTGCTTCTACCATTCCATTCTTTTTTTAGAGTATAGAATATTTCTGTCATTAATACAGTAAAGTATCTAATAGTTGGTTTTATTTTTTCATTCCTATATATTTTGTCATAATTAAATTTTTTTATTAAATTAATTGTTTCAAAAGCTTCATCAGAAAACTTAATTCCTTCTTCAACCGTGCTATTTTCACACAAATCCACAACTAGATAATTTATAATATTTGAATTATTTATTCTAACATGCTCTGTTAATTTATCTATTCTATTAATATCTTTTTCTGATAATAATTTCATTTGTTTTGCATCTGCAATATCTCTACCAATATAAGATATTTTATCTGCAATTTTAACTACACAAGCTTCCCAAGTATATGGTGAATATTCATTAGGATATTTATAGTCTTTTAAGTCAATATATTCATTTCTTGGCTTTAGACCATTTTCATCTATTTCACCACAGTGTGATATTATTCCATCTCTTACTGCATATGTAAGAAGCAAATTTCTTTTTATTCCTTCATAATCTTTTATAAGTTCTATATCATCAACACTTTTTAGACCATTTTTTTCATGCCAAAATTTTTCAGCATATTCTCTTTCAGAAATGCTAGATAATATTTTTTCTCCTTGATGTCCAAAAGGACTATGTCCTAAATCATGTGCTGTTGATATTGCTTTTGTTAATTCTGTATTTAAACCCAAATAATTTGCTATTGTATGACTTATAGATTCTACTAAATTTACATGTTCTATTCTTGTACATATATGATCATTTTGAGGTGCAAAAAATACTTGTGTTTTATGCTTTAGTCTTCTATAAGCATTGCAATTTATCACTCTAGTATAATCTCTATCAAAGTCTGTTCTCATAGTAGATTTTCCATATATTGGTGCATACAGTTCAGCTTCTCTTTTTATTGCATTTTCCCATTTCTCGTTTTTTTCAAAAGTTCCTACATTTTCAAATTTTTTCATTTGTACCTCTATTTTTTATAAAAATATTCTAATATTTTATTTTTTAATTTTATATACCATTTCATTCCTGAATAATCTAATAAAGCTTGTGAGGATCTACCTAGTTCTTTATTTACATATTTAATACTTCTTTTTATTATAGTTTCCATTTCTTTAGGTGTAACATCTTTATTATTAATTTGTAAATCTAAAATTTCTTTATCTGCATAATTAACAATTAAACAAATAGCTTTTTCATTTTTCAACAAATCTCTTATTTCTAAGCTATCTATGTACATATGTTTAATCCATTGGATTATTCTTACATCATTATCTCTTAAATATCCTGAATGTGTAAGCAAAGTTTCTCCTGTAATGTCATTATCAATTCCTGGAATAATATATTTTCTTAAGTATTCTTTTAAAATTAAAGATCTTGAATCTGTAAATTCAGAATCAGAGGTTAATGTATCATTATTTTCTAAATTATCATTTTCTTCAAATTCTTTTAATATATCTTTAATTTCTTCCACATTTTCCTCCTTTTCTTTTGTAGTATTTATTAATTACTTTATATTTCTTTTATCAAATTTTCTAGTTCTTCTTTAGAAAAATAATATTCTTTATTACAAAATTGACATTTTATATCAGCTTTTCCATCTTCTACAATAATTTTTTCTATTTCAGTCTTACCAAGTGAAATCAAACCTTTTTCAAATTTTTCTTTTGAGCAATCACATTCATATACAATTTTAACCTCTTCATCAATTACTTGTATATTTTCGTCACCAGTTACTGTTTTTGCAATTTTTTCTAGTGAATATTCTTCATCTAGCATTTGACTAATACTTGGAGAATTTTTTACAGCCTCTTCTATATTTTTTATATCTTCTTCTGTTGCATCAGGCATTAAATTTATCATATATCCACCACTTGCCTTAACACCATCTTTATTTACTAAAACTCCAAGCGCAATAACTGTTGGTTTTTGCATAGATTTTGCAAAATATTCTGTGAAATCTTCTGCTATTTCTCCAGAAACTAAAGGAACTAATCCGTTATATTCAGAGTCTGTCATCTTATTTTCTTTTATAACATTTAAAAAACCATATTTTCCCACAGCACTTCCCACATCAATCTTTCCATTTTCTTTTAGTGGCATTTCTACTAAAGGATTTTGAATATATGTCTTAATTTTTGATATATTATCTATATTTTTTATAACGCAAACTAACAATCCAACTGGTCCTTCTCCTTTTACTTGAATTGTTATACTATCATTTGCTTCTTTTATCTCTGTAAGTCCCATAATACCTGCAATTGTTGCTAGCCTTCCCATAGTTGCTGTTGTGGTGGGAGTTAAATCATTTATATTTTTGATTTCTTCTACTAGCTCTTTAGTATCTGCACAAATTATACTAATTCTTCCATCATATCCTAAAAATTTCTTTACCTTATCCATTTTCTATTTCTCCTCTACTTGCTGAAAGCATCTCTTACTGTTTTATAACTTTCCATAAGTAAATTATATTTTACTTCCTCTGGAACATCTTCATTATACATGGCTTTTGTTATTGGTAATGTATAATTAGAGTATTTTGGCATAAATACTCTTGTTTTTACTATATAATCAATTAAACAATCATTTTCTTTTATTTCTATATCATGTCTTTTTAAGAAGTCATGTAATATATTTGTATACTCTTTATGAAAGTAATTAAAAACTTTAATATATTCTTTTCTATCTGCTAGCTCTTTTAACTTGCTTTCTATTAGCATATTATACCTCGTCTTCTACTCCATTTATTTGTTCGATTTTATTTTATAATATTCTTCATTAAAAGACAAGTACATATTATTCATTTTTTTACTAATTTTTCCATATATCTGTAACTATTTTATTTATTAAAAATATAATATTATATAAATTTACTTTATATATACAATTTCTTAAAGTTAAAGATAAAATATCTTATTTTAAATTATGAAAGGAAAAAATATGAATACTTTAAAATTAGGATCTACTGGTCCTTATGTAGAACTTTTACAGTCAATTTTAAAAAAATTAAACTTCTATTTTGGTGCAATTGATGGTAACTTTGGCTATCAAACTATGTCCGCTGTACAAAGATTTCAAAGAGCAAATGGTTTAGCTCCTGATGGAATTGTTGGCAATAATACTTGGAATGCTCTTATGCCATATATAAATGGTTATATTACTTACACTATAAAAAAAGGAGACACTTTTTACAAAATCGCACAAAAATATGGTACAACTGTTGATGGATTAATTTTTGCTAATCCTCAAACAGATTATGAAAATCTTGTTATTGGTGAGCAAATAACAGTACCTTTATCATCAATTGTACCTACTAACATAAGCTATTGCTCTGACTTCTTAAACATGAATATTTCCTCACTTAAAACTGTATATCCTTTTTTAGAAATGTCTACTATTGGAACTACTGTTATGGGACGAAATATAACAGCTATTAAATTTGGAAATGGTCCAAAAGAAGTCTTTTATAATAGTAGTATTCATGCAAATGAATGGATAAATTCAGTTGTTATAATGAAATTTATTGAAAATTTATCTAAAAGCTATGTAAATAATGTAAATATTTTTGGATACAATCCTAGACAATTATTTAGTATGGTTTCACTATATATAGTCCCTATGATTAATTTAGATGGTGTTGATTTAGTAACTGGTTTATTTACTGAAGGATCTTGGGCATATAATAATGCCAAAAGAATTGCTGATAGTTTTCCTGATATTCCTTTTCCAGATGGTTGGAAAGCAAATATAGAGCGGGATTGACAATAATCTTCAATTCCCTGCTGATTGGGAAAAAGCAAAAGAAATAAAATATGAACAAGGATTTAATAGACCTGCTCCTCGTGATTTCGTTGGATACGGACCTTTAACTGCTCCTGAGTCTGTCGCTTTATAT
>JAAVXQ010000014.1 GCA_022790685.1 Clostridia bacterium | reverse complement strand
TTTCATAGAACCTCAAGATCCTTTGGTCACTCAATTCACACTTCATCAAGAGGTGGATTCGGTGGACATGGCTACGGTGGTGGAGGCCGTGGCGGTGGCGGAGGTGGCGGTGGTCACTAATATTAGCCAAAATTAAATTTAAAAATAAAAAAGTGAAGACTATCTCTTCACTTTTTTATTCTTAATTTGAATGGAACTATTTTAATATATCCTTTAATTCCAAAGTTTCTAAATTAATATTTAATTCTCTTTGTATTTTTTCTTTACTAAAAGTTTTATATATAGTTTTGGAAATATATTTTTCTGCAAAATGAATTATTTCATTATATTCTTTAATATCATCTGGAAAATATATGCCACCTTTATCTTTATTCTTTATCATCCAGCAACTAGCTGCTAATGCCGACATAGCCACTGGTGTTATTGTTGGAGTTTGCCAAAAGGATGCTCTTTTATCTTTATATAAAAAGTTCTTTTTTATTCTATTTCCTACCCATACAGGCTCGAACTTACTTCCTAGTAATAATACTCCGACATATTCTGTCCCATATTTTATTTTTTCTTTATATATAATTTCTGCTCTTTCTGGATATTTAAAACCTCTTATAACTGGATTATTATCAAAACTTTTAATATCTTGCATGGTATGAAAATCTGGAATATAATCACTATTTACTTTTGCATTTTTTAAATATTGAATAGCATATTCACAAGGAGAATACAAAAATACTACTGTTGGTCTATATATAGTTTCTTCTCCTTTCTTTACTTCTAAGTTTTTTGCAATAGTAATTGTTTCCTCATGTGGTACTAAATAAGCTTCAAATTTGCCTTTAGGATAATAAGTTTTACCTACTTTATTAATTGCCAAATCTTTAAATTCTAAAAATCCATTTTTAAAATCTATCCTTTTACAATTTTCTTCATTATAGTATTTCTCATCTGTTCCAATATTGGCGGTTGCTTCACTTAGCATCTCAAAGAAAAATGAATCTACAGACCAAGTACTATATAGCTTATTTTCATCAAATATATCTTTAACTTTTTGATAGTCCTTATCATTTACATGAATTTCTTTTAGTTTAAGTTCCTTAGCAAGTTCATTAAATTTATTTTCTTTTAGTAATTTGTTTAAATATTCATTTTTTTTAAATTGCTTTTTTACAATATATTCAAGTCCTGATTTTACAAAATGCGATACTAAACCAGGATTATTTCCGTGTTGTAGAACTATTGGATATTTATTCACCTTACTATTTTGCTTTAAGTTATTTCGCAGTTCATTTTTTTTCAAATTTTCTTCAAAAATGCTATACCAATTATCTTCCCAATCTGTTTCCCCAGTGTTTAAATACATAACATTTTTATTAGCACACCATTCTACAAAATCTCTCGTTCCCACTCCATCTGCAAAATCAATTAAAAAATCTCCTTCATCTATATAATTAGAAAATACTTTTTTAAAGTTATTTCTATTAATATCAGCTACAATAAAATTATTAATATTTCCACCAAGTTCAATAAAAAATGAATATTCTAATTTATCTCTAGAAATCACAAAATACTTATTTATATCAAATTTTATTTCTTTTGAAACCTTTTCAAAAAAGCTTTTACCTACTGCACCAAAACCTAATTGTACTATTTTTTTATCAAACTCAATCATAGCTTTATAATTCTTCTTTCATAAATTGTTCTTTTAATGTTTTCTTTAAGATAACTTTTTTTATAGATGAATAGCCATCTGTTAAAAAGAACTCTATTCCGTTCTTTTGAAATTCTAAGAAAATCTTTTTTAAGTCCGAATTAATTTCCTCTCCTATAACTATTATTTTAGTTATGCCATTTTGCTTAAAATATTCTGAAGATGGAATATCTTGTTTATATAAGTCCCAGCTATTATCAAAAATAGATTCTTTCTCTCTATATCTATTAACTCTAGAGCTATCTAATAAAAATGCTGGATTTGCATCCTCTTCTAATTTTATATTTTTTAATTTTTCACTACCATTTATTAAAGCACTCTCTACTAAATATGTTGGAGTTGTTGCTTGTGAGTTTTCTTGCTCATCAGTTCCATTAAATAATGGTATTGGTCTATAGCCAATACTAGCTAAGTCTATGCTCATTTCAATGCTTTCTTTTGCTAATAAGTCAATAAATATAGCTGTATCTTTTTGATATTTTTGCAAAGCAATTGCTTTTCTATCTACCCAATTGCTAGTAGCTACTCTATTATACGTATCCATTGCCACAAAAGGAACTGGCCTTACCCACTCTACCCATTTTGCACCCATAGGTGCATATATTTTATATACTTCTTTTCCTATCATATTTTTAATCCTTTATTTTTCTACTAATACTGGAATGTCTGATGCATAAGAATCAATTCTTGGATATAGACTCATTCGTGCATAGTATCCAGCATGTTTACCCTCAATAGTGTATGAACCAAGACAAATATGGTATTCTTCTTTTTCTTCACTTTTAATTGGCATACTTTGAAATTTTTTTTGTGCCAAATATTGCTTAGGATATTTTTTTACATCTTTTAAAATTTTTATGTACTCATCGCCTTTACAAGCTTCTTTTATAGAAATTCTCTCCCCAACTCTACCATATATTGGTTTATAAATAAAACCTTCCCTTGAACCTATTTTCTTTACTTCAAGAGTTTCTGGTAAAAGACTCTTCCAAGTTTCCATGCTAATACCAGCTTTTTCTAAATCTTTCCAAACAAATGGAAATCTTTTGCTTTGTGCATATATACTAATAGGATGATTGCAGGATTTTGTTATAGTATCAAAATATCCATCCCATCTACGTGGTTTCATTTGAATAAGCCATTCTAGTGGAGTAAATCTAATAATCATATCTATTTCTTCTGTGTTGTTATCCAAAATTGAATATGCTTTTTTATTTTTAAAATTTATATGATCAGCCGCTCCATAAATAACTTTATATCCTTCTTTTTTAAGTCTATCTCCCATATACTGCATAACCTGTCTATCATCACTAAAACATGTACAATGTACAAGAAAAATAGTTCCTTTTCTATTTAATTTATCATTTATGGCATCTATCATTCTATCTCCAAAAGAATTATACTCTAAGTCCCTTCTACCAATTGTTTTTCTTGCTAAATCTGGTAGTATAGAACTTTCTGCAAACCCACCTGGAACATCACTATTTACCTCTGTTACCACCCAATTTCCCTCTACACTTGGGTGAAAATCATATCTCATTAGTCTAACATTTTGCTCTTTGTCATAAGTTTTCATATTAGGTATCTTTTCTATAATTTTTTTAGGAAGTAATAATTTTTTTGCAAGCTTTTTATTTTTATTTAAATACTCTTCTGCTTGCCTTGTTTCTTTATCTAGTTTTTCTGTAAGTTTTATTACTTCTTCATTCTCTTTTTTTGTTAGTACAAGAACATATTTAGATAAAGTATTAGAGTCGCAAAATTGTGGATCCCATTTATAACAATCAAACATAGCATTAATTCTATAATCATAATATTTATCTTCAGAAATTTTGATTAGTTCCATAATATCCTCATTTCTTACAATATCTTCAAAGTTACTTTTTAATAATTATTATCCAAATGATTATAACATAAACTACAAATAATGTTCAATATTGTAGATTTAATCAAACCTATAATGTTACTCCTATAAAACAAAAAGATACAAAAATAATTAATTTTGTATCTTCCTTATATTATTATTTTTTATTCATCTACAATTTCTTCAAAACGATATTTCTGAGTTACCTCTGGATACTTTTCATGGTCTACTTCAGATAAAAACATACTTAAAGGTCTTGCATAAATTCCATCTTTATGATTTGTTTTTCCATTATTATCCATGCAACGATAAACTACTAAATCTTCCCCTGTCTCGCTATGTTTAGCTACCGTGATTACAAAAGATCTTGCTCCTTTAAAATGTCTCCACATTGTAAAAGGTTTTACTATTCTTTCTTCCATATACTTTCCTCCTTAAAAATATTATTAATATATCAATTATTTTTTTATATAAATAAATAATCACTATACTTAAAATTGGTGGAGATGGCGAGAGTCGAACTCGCGTCCAATTACCCTTC
>JAAVXQ010000123.1 GCA_022790685.1 Clostridia bacterium | reverse complement strand
TATCTAAAACAGGTTGCTGACCATTTTCTCCTCTTCTAAATCCCCATGCTAATAATTTGTTACTAATATTATTTGCTTCTGAATATAAACTAAACTCAAAAATGCATACTACTAATAATATGATTACAAATGCACTTCTTTTTATTTTTTCTTTCATAAACTCCTCCAGTAGTTTAAATATCTTATATTAAAATCTATTCTGTTAAATTGAATATTATGAATTTTTTTATAATTATCTATATGATTGAATAAAGTTTTTTCATATGTTATACTTTTTTGCAGAAAATATATTCATGAATATCAAGGAGAAAATAGTGAAAAAAAGTATATCTTCTATTTTAACAAAATATAAATTCAAATTAACTATTGGTTCTTTAATCAAGCTAATAGAAGCTATTATAGAAATTTTTATTCCTCTTATTATAGCAGGAATTATTGATACCATAGGCAATAAATCTGCATCAGAACAAAATATTATATTTCAATTTATTTTCATGTTTGTCTTACTTTTAGCAGGATATACCACCGCAATTATTGCTCAATATTTTGCAGCTGTAGTTTCACAAAATTTTAGTTATGATTTAAGAAAAGAATTTTTTACTCACATTTCCACTTTTTCTTCAAAACAAGTGGATAACTTAGGTCCTGCTTTACTTTCTAATAGATTAATAAATGATATTAATACCTTAGAATTAGGAACTGCTATGATTATAAGACAATTACTACGAGTTCCTTTTATCTGCCTTCGGATCACTTATAATGATATTTTTTATAAATAAATGGTCTTTTACTATTCTTTTAATTATAATGGTTACTTTACTTTTCTCTATGTATTTTATTATAAAGAAATCTTCAAATTATCATTCTAATAGTAATTTAAAAGTGGATAATTTAATTTTAAAAACAAAAGAAATCTTAATTAATTCTAAACTTGTTAAGTCTTTTGTATCTATGAATAGAGAAAAAAATAAATTTTTGCAAATTAATAAAGATATAAATATTCTTTCACAAAAAGCTAATTTTTTATCTAACTTATTAAATCCAATAAGTACAATATTATTAGACTTAAGTATTCTGCTTATACTTTATTTTGGAAATATACAATTTAATTTATCTAAACTATCAGAAGGACATTTGATAGCTATAATAAATTATATAACACAGATGGTAACTGCAATTGTAATGTTATCTAACTTAATTGTTTTATACACAAAATGTTTTTCTTCTTATAAACGTATAAATGAATTATTTGCTGTATTACCAGAGCAAACTTTTGGAAGTGTAGCTTCATTTAATTTAAATACTTCTGCACCTATAATAGAATTTAACAATGCTAATTTTTCATATAACTTATCAAAAAATATATTAACAAATTTTAATTTATCTATAAATTCTGGAGAAATTATTGGTTTAGTTGGACTTACTGGTTCACGGAAAAAGTACTATTTTAAATTTAATTAATAGAAATTTTGATTTAGTTTCTGGAGATTTAAATATATATGGAAAAAATATAAAAGAATATTCTTTTAGTTTTCTAAAAGATTCTATAATATCTATAAGTCAAATTCCAGAATTTTTTGAAGGCACAATATATGAAAATATTTCTTTATATAAGAATATCTCTAGCACTGATTTTTCCTACGCAGCAAAGCTTTCTATGTCTTCTGACTTTATAAACAAACTACCTGACAAAGAACTTTCTAAAGTAAAATTAAATGCTTCAAATTTCTCGGGAGGACAAAAGCAACGTTTAGCTCTAGCAAGAATTTTTACAAGAAAACCAAAAATTCTATTATTAGATGATGTAACTTCTGCTGTTGATATAACTACTGAAAAAAATATACTTAAAAATATTAAAGATTTTTCTAAAAGTAATAATATCACAACCATAATCACTTCTCAAAAAATTTCATCACTTTCAATATGTGATAACATAATAGTTTTGGATAATGGAAATATTGAAGCAATCGGAAATCATGATTTTCTTATAAACAATAGCATTATTTATAAAAAAATATATGATATTCAAAATACAAAGGAGGTATAATTTTGAAAGATAAAAAATATTTAAAAGAATTTATAAATTATATTTTGAAATATAAAATATCTTTTTTTCTTATTTGTATATTTTGCATTTTTATTTCCATACTTAACATTATATCTCCTATTTTTGTTGGAAAAATAATAGATATTATTATATTACAAGATTTAAAAATATTTTATCAAAAAATATCTATTCTTCTTATTATATATTTTTTGACTTTTATTTTTAGCTTTCTTTTATATAAAATACTTTCAAAACTATGTAGCAAAGTTTGTTACTCTTTAAGAAATAAATTATTTGATAAAGTTTTATATTCTAATGAAAAATTTCTTCAAGAAAAAAATATTGGAAGTATATTAAATCATTTTTCTATTGATATTGAAAATATATATACTGGACTTTTAGGCTTTTTTAATAAATCTATAATAGGTTTATTTTCTATTATATTTTCAGTAATAATTATGTTTAAAATAAATTTAAGTTTATCTATAATTCTTATTATATCTGGTCCCACTATGTATGTTATTTCTAGATTCATTACAAAAAATACTTCTAAGTTTTTTAGTGAAAAAGCTGAGGCTTTATCTGTTTTAAACACTTATAGTAATGAAGTATTTTCAAATTCAAAATTAGTAAGAAATTTTAACTTAAATTCTAACATAAAAGAAAAATTTGATGCATTAAATAAAAACACAAAACAGATTGGATTTAAATCACACTTCTTTTCTTCTCTTACTAATCCATCTACTAGATTTGTATCTAATGTTTCTTATATAATTGTTGGTACTGTTCGGATGTATTTTAGCTTTAAATAATAAAATTTCAATTGGTAATGTATCAACATTTTTAATATATACAAATATTTTTACAAAACCCTTTAATGAAATAACTGCTCTTATATCAGACTTACTTGCTGGTACAAGTTCAATAAATAGAATCTTTGCTTTTTTTAATGAAGCTTCTAATGAAACTATAAATGATAAAAACATACAGGATCATATATTAGGTAAAGTAGAATTTAAAAACGTAGAATTTTCTTATTCAAACAATAAAGATTTCATTAGAAATCTAAATTTAACAGTTTCATCAAAAGAAAGTATTGCAATTGTCGGACAAACTGGATCTGGTAAAACAACTATTATTAATTTATTAATGAGATTTTATGATATAAAATCTGGTGAAATTCTTATTGATGATAAAAATATATTAGATTATAACATAGATTTTTTAAGACAAAATATTGGTATGGTACTTCAAGATACAAAATTATTTGTTCGGAACAGTTAAAGAAAATATAGCTTACGGAAAACCAAATGCTACAGATGATGAAGTTATAAATGCTGCCAAAATGTCTCATGCACATAATTTTATAATGCGTCTTCCAGATGGATATGATACTTATATATCAAATGAAAATATTTTATCAAAAGGAGAAATACAGCTAATTACAATTGCTAGAATAATGCTTTTAAATCCACCTATTGTAATTTTAGATGAAGCAACTAGTAATATAGATTTAATAACTGAAAAATTAATTAAAGAAAACTTTTTTAAACTTATAAATAATTCTACCTCATTTGTTATAGCTCATAGATTATCAACTATAAAGCACAGTAATCGAATTATATTTATAGAAAATGGAAACATTGTAGAACAAGGAACTCATGATGAACTTATTAAACTTAAAGGAAAATATTATGAACTTTATATGAGTCAATATGTATCTTAAATTAAAAAAATGCTAAAGGCAGGTTAAGGTTTTCCTTTCCCTGCCTCCTTCATTTAACAAACTTTTCTTACCGCTCTTCGCTTATTCTCTTTACCACTTCCTGCATAGAAGAACAAAAAGACACGTTTTTGTCTGCCGTCTGAAGCACGAGCCTTTTAAGTGCCATTATCGTAGGATTTGTCTTTTGCTCTTCTCTTTCATCTACCTGCACAAAAATAGTTTTATTTATAGAAACATATCTTACTTTCATGTTTCCAAAAAACATACCTATTTCAAGCAGGTTAGATTCTTCGAGTTCTCTGCCCAAGACATCCACTGAAATTTTCCCTTCTGCCTCATACCCTCCAATAATTATACCGTCTTTTAGTGCCCTTACTCCGCCTCTATCTGCTCCTTTTACCCCATACAGTAGATATCTAAAAGAATACTTTAAAAAATGAATCATTTTTAGATATTTAGGGTTATTTTGGTACTTTTTCGAGCAAAGTTTAAGCACTATGAGACTATTTTTTTCAGGTTTTTGAAACTTACCAGAAACCATATCTTCAATGGTTATTACCTTAGCTTCTACTGCACTTGCAAGCTTTTGGCAATAAACTCCATCTATATCTCCCATAACACTTATGACTGTGCATTCTTCAAGGAAATCATAGATATAATCTGCTACTTCATGTGGCTCACCTCTTAGGTATTTGCTTTCAAAGTCTGTCATTTCTCTCCTCCTTTTTTCTCTTCTACAAAAAATTGGAGGACATGTCCCCCAAAATTTTTTTAGAAGACATGACTATAAACTTCTGATTCTTTCTTAGTATACCATATTATGTAAATTAATTCAATATTTATAAACACTTATCTAAGTTTAACTAGTTATATAAAAAAGTAGCTCTATAAAGCTACTTCTTATTTTATTTTCATTTTAAAATTATTATTATATATTTTGATTACTTTGACTGACTTGCTTTTTGAAAAGCTTCTTCTATATTCATTCCCCATGGACATATGTATATTTTTTCAAATTTCGTTGTTTTTTCTTCATCACTAATAAGTCTGTGAAAATCAATAACTTTATATCCAAATCCTATATATTCTACTGTTCCACCATCTAAATATGAAAACATTCCAAATAATTTTGAACAAAATAATGGTAACTTTTGTTTTTTGGCTCTACTATAATCGACTATAAACAATGTTCCCCATATAATAATAAATATTATTATTCCTAATAATATCTTTTTTCTTTTTGACGGATTTGATTTTAAAATTAAATGTATTAATTTTAGCACAAATATTACTGTTGCTATTATTAAAATTATTTT
>JAAVXQ010000122.1 GCA_022790685.1 Clostridia bacterium | reverse complement strand
TTACTAATACATATATTTTCATAAATCCATATTTACTTAAAATGTTAATTTTAAGAAGGAATAAACTTCCTTTAATATTCTAATATCATACTGTATATATTCCTTAAAATATATAATCTGATTATATATTAGAGCTCGAGCACACCAACGCTATTATTGTTCTTGTTGTTAGGATTGTTAATATGATTGACATCGGCAAACGGATATTTGTTACCATTGTTGTTGTAATTACCGCCAAGAAGCGAATAACTTAAACTCCTTTAAGTTTATCCCTCTATATAAAACATACTTTTTCTTAAATTATAAGAATCTGCATGTTTGACATATCCTAGCCAACCTGCTATACTTCTTTGTATTTCAGGTAATGTGATTTTGTTTTCCTTTAATAACTCTGTATATTTTTTTAATTTTCTTTTCATTCTAGTTTTACTTGTATTCCTTATTTTCATTCTTCTTTCATTTATCTTATATCCACAAAAATTTACACCTTGTATATCTTTAAATATTTTTGTTTTAGAATTTAATGTCAATCTCAAATTGCTCTCCAAAAAATTTGTAATATTCTTTAAACAATATTGTGCCATTTCCTTATTTTGTGTCAAAATAATCATATCATCCATATATCTAAAATAATATTTACATTTTAGTTTATGTTTTATAAATTGATCTAATTCATTTAAATAAATATTTGCAAACATCTGAGATGTATAGTTTCCAAGTGGTAAACCCAACATTCCTTCTGTTGATAGTAGAATTTCTCTTGTAAGCCATAATAATTTTCTGTCTTTTATTTTTCTTTTTAAGATATCCCATAATACTCTTTTATCTATATTTTTGAAGTATTTGGTTACATCCATTTTTAAGATATAATAACGATTCCATTTATCTCTAGCTCTTCTCATTGCAATCTGCACATCTTTAGATGCTTTGTGCATTCCTCTTCCTTCAATACAAGCATAAGTTGTATCTATAAATTGTGGTACAAAATATGGTTTTATAAAATTTTCTACATACCATTGATGTACTACTCTATCTCTATACTCGGAAGCCATAATTGTTCTTTCTTTTGGTTCATATATTTGAAAAGTATGATATTTTCCATGTTTATACGTTCCACTTCTCAGTTCTTTTTCTAAATTTAATAGTTCATCCTCTAATATTAATTCAAACTGAGTTACTTTTTTCTTTTCTCTTTTTCCTTTTCTAGCTTTTTTATGTGCTTCCAATAATTTGTTAAAAGTCACTACTTCATCATATTTATTTCTTATTGTTTTAGGCATATTTTTTCACTCCTAATGATTTTATAAGTCCTCCTAGTATTTTTCCTATCTCACTTAATAGTTCATTACTATATTTATACTTTTTCTCATCAATCCATTTATGATTATATAGAATTCTTATACAAATTCGTTGATAATATATATGACTATCTACTATATTATAAATTTGCAATCTTTTATTTTTATCTATTTTACTTGCTAACAATACATTTTTTTACATTTCGTACATGCTTGTTTTTATCTCTGTTCCAATACTAAATTTTTCTGTACGTGGTAATTTTAATAATACTGTAAGCATATATTCTATATATTTTTCTATTTTAGGTATCATAATTAATTCATTATTGTTTTTTACCATTTTTTCATCTCCAATCATTTTAAAGAGAGAACTTAATTTTTAAAAGTTCTCTCTTTTGTAGTTTGTAACAGTGGACAGTACTACTTTTTAAGCTCGAGCCAACTAACGCTATAATTGTCCTTGCTGCCAGGAGCGAGAATACGATAAACGCCAGCTAACGGAGATTCGCAACCAAAATAGTAGTAACTACCGCCAAGAAGCGAATAACCTGACTCGGAGTTTGGGTCTTCTACTATTATGCAAGTATTTCCTACAAAACCACATACACCACCAAATTTTCTTTCTCCTGTCTTTTCAAAATCATGTTTTGGATTTTCCGAATCCCTATAATGTCCTATCTCCTCCGAATGATCCGCTAGTTGTTCTAAAGTAGCAAAACCATCCTTTAACCACCGTAATGACAGTAAGAAATAGGTGGTTTTTGAAATCTTAGCACTTTCGTTTTCTGGTGAATATTCTTTCAGCATTTTATCCCACTCTGGACAGCTGAATCCTACTAATGGTTTTTCGCCCTCTACAAACTGGACACTACCATTTGGCGTAGGTGAAGGTTCGTACACTGCTATCCACCGAAATCCTTCTTTCGGTTTGTTTTCCAATGCTTCTAAAACATCTTTTTTATACTTCTTCTGTCCTTTGGTAGAAAATTTCCTTTTCTTTCCTGTCTTGGAATCATATAACAAATCCTCTTCTGTTAAATCTTCCATATAGACATGCATAAAGGTATCCCTACCATTTTTGATTTTGCAGTACCAGTATGGTACATCATCATTTTGATATACCTCGTCTCCTCCTACGAGAGCTTTTGGCTTCGGTATTTCTACCTTTGCTTTTTCTTTTTGCTGGCATGTGCACTCTTCTGAATATGCAATACCAATCATGCCATCCTCTGCTACTATTACCTTCCGATATTGTGCACCTTCAGGTAATTTAAAATACAAAACTTTTTCTTCCATATAGCATTCCTCCTTTATTGTTTTTTTGAAAAAGTCATACTTAGGTTTTATCCCTTTACATAAATATTATAGCATACTATTCCTTATTTTACAATATTTTACACCGAGCAAATTCTGATTTCTTATCATTTCTTTATTTTGAATTATTATTCATTCCTAAATTCTTCTCTATAAATATCACCTATATTATAAAAATCATACAAATCCATCTTACTCATTCCTTCAGTATCTCTACTGATATAGTAATTTGCTTTCTTTCTTGCATTATTTAACATCATATTAAATTGTTCATAATATTCATCACCTAATAAATTTTTCATAACTTCACTATTTAGATATGTGTTTATAGCCGTAGTTCTTAAAAATTTTGCATTTATTTTTCGTTGTGAACTTAAAAATTTATTTAATTTTTCTTCAATTGGTTTTAAAATTTCTTTGATTAATTCTTCCATTTTATCTTGGTATAAATCTAAATTTAATTCTTTATCTATTCCGCTTCTAATAATATCTGCCTCATATCTTCCTTGACTTTTTGCTATATTTTTTATCATTTTCTTTTTATATCTTGGTATTCTTATTACCATCGTTACTAATTCTTCATCTTTATTTTCCTTCAATTATTTCCTCCTTTTCTTCTTGTTTTTTCTTTTCAAAATTGTTTTTAACAATTTTGCAGGATCAGGGAGATATCTCATCTCCCGATAACTGCCTAAAAGTGTGTCTTTTAGCGGTATTACATTTGCTTTTTTGTGATATCAAATGTATATCGAATTGTTAGGCAAGAAAAAACAATATAAATCTCAAAATTTATATTGTCTTTTAATGTTATTTTAATTCTTCCTTTAATTTCATTCCATCTTTTAGTCCTGCAAAATAATATTTTTTATGAAAATAATAACTTTCAAAATCAATCGTTTCCACATAATCTTTTATTAACTTTTCAATACTATCTTTTAACCAATTAAGATTATACGGAATTTTTTCTAATTCTTTATTTAAACAATCAAACTTTTTAATTTTATTTGCTTTATCTTGACTCATAAACTTTTTATCTTTTTCATCAATAAAAGCTAAATCTTCTTCCCTTGCTTCAAATATTGTTTCTAGCATATTGATTTTCTCTTTTCCCACTTAACATCACCTCCTATTGTTGTGTGATGTTAACTCTTGTTCAAATTAATGTCAACTCATTTTTTTAAATTTATTGGCATATAAACTTGTCCAATCAAAATTACTATAATCCCTATCACTTTTATAATTGCAATTTTTAATTTTATATTGTTGTTTATATTTTTTATCTATATTATTTGGTTGTAAAAATTCCAATACTTTATTTGTATTTTTTTCATTGGTTATATGTAATTTTTCCTTCTGTTCATCTTCTGAATATATATCAACAACATATATTTTATAAGCTTTACCTTTCCCTTGATTTTCTTGTTTTATTAATTTTGCTTCTTCTAGTTCTTTGAATACTTTTATAACTGTCTTACTACTTGATTTTAAATATTCTCCCATTTCTTTTCTAGTTATAAAAATATATATGTTTCCATAGTCATCTACTTTATGATTCATTCTTGATAAATTTAATCTATCTAGTATAAAGATATATCCTAACTGAGATAAAGGGCACAAAATCGATTTGTATGGCTCTGTGTATAAAATTTTTCTTGGTACTTGGCAGAACTTAAATTTCATTTCTCGATTTATATTTATATATTTCAATATTCACCTCGTTTCTTTTTGAAATTATGCTCTCACAATTTCTAACTAAAAAAGAACTACTAACTTTAAAATCAGTAATTCTTTATGTCTCTTTAAACATTTTTATTCCTCATCTTTTTCTTTCTTTAATATTATTTGGACACATTCTTTTAAGTCTATAATATCATTATTAATAACATACCATATACTTTTTAAACTTATTCCTTCATAGTCGTGAACAATTCTATTTCTTAATCCTTTTATCATATTCCATTCAATATTATTATATTTACTCATAGTTTCCTTTGAAATATTTTTTACCAATTCTCCTATTTGACTAATCGCAAAAACAGTAGCATCAATTGTTTTATTATCGTTACAAAATGATTCAAATGTATAACCTTTTGTATATTCTATTGCTTTATCTATATATTCAATCATCTTAATAAAAGATACATATTCTTTATTTTTCATATACAACTACTCCTGTTCTTTTTATTTCATTATCTATTTTTGAATTTTCAATAATTTCTGCTTTTTCAAAAGCATCAACTTCTTTTTTAAATGCTTCCTCTATTTTTGTAATCAAACTAAATAATTTAAATCCTTTTAGATTTTCTTTTGTATCTATTATAAAATCTAAATCACTATTTTTAGTAGCACAATTTTTGGCATAAGAGCCAAACAAAACCACGCTATATACAGGCATATTATCTAAAACTGTTGTCAATATTGCTTTAATTTCTTCAATTGTATATATTTTTTCACTCATAGTATCAACTCCAATCTCCTACTATGTTATTAGTATACCATAATTTTTAATAATTTCATATATCTATTTAATATTTTTACAAAAAAATTACTATCTGACAAGATAAAACAATGATATTTTAAAATTTATATAATTCGAATGTAAACGGAAATTTTGTTAGAAATATC
>JAAVXQ010000121.1 GCA_022790685.1 Clostridia bacterium | reverse complement strand
TACATATAATGGAACATAAGTATCTACTGGATTTTTAGTTATAACTACTCCGGCATGCATGTGTTGATGCATTTCTCGGCATTCCCTCTAGACCTTTTGCTATATCAATTATTCTTTTCACCGTCTCATTAGTTTCATAGGTTTCTTTAAGTTCTCTATTTTGTTCTAGAGCTTTATCTATAGTCATATGCACTTCAAAAGGTATCATTTTAGCTATTTTATCTACTTCTGAATATGGAACATCTAATACTCTTCCTACATCACGTATAACACTTTTAGCTGACATTGTTCCAAAAGTTATAATTTGTGAAACATGATCTGCACCATACTTTCTAGCCACATATTCTATAACTTCTCCTCTTCTTTCATAGCAAAAATCAACATCAAAATCTGGCATACTGATTCTATCTGGATTCAAAAATCTCTCAAAAAGTAAGTTATATTTTATTGGGTCTATATCGGTTATACCTATTGCATATGCTACTATTGAACCAGCTCCCGATCCTCTTCCTGGACCTACAGAAATTCCTACTGTTTTAGCATAATGTATAAAATCCCAAACAATAAGATAATAGTCAACATATCCCATTTTTACAATTACTGATAATTCATACTCACATCTTTCAGTAATTTCTTTACTAGGATTTTCACCATATCTTTCTTTTATTCCATCTGCACATAATTTTCTAAAATATTCTTCATGTGTTTTAAATTCTTCTGGTACATCATAATTAGGCAATTTTGTAACACCAAATTCAAACTCAAAATTACATTTATCAGCAATTTTAACTGTATTAGATATAGCTTCTGGAACAGCCGAAAAATAATCAGCCATTTCTTCTGGAGATTTTATATAAAATTCTTCTGTTTGAAATTTCATTCTATCTTCATCATTCATCTTTTTGCCAGTTTGTATACATAACAAAATTTCATGATTATAAGCATCTTCTTCTTTTAAATAATGTGCGTCATTTGTTCCAACAAGTGGTATATCTAATTCTCTTGATAATTTTATAAGTTTTTGATTTGCAAGTACTTGTTCAGAAAGACCATTATTTTGAAGTTCCAAATAGTAATCATCTTTAAATATATTTTTATGCCAAAGTGCTATTTCTTTTGCTTTTTCAAAATCATCTGAAAGTAGTGCTTGATTAACACTTCCAGCCAAACATGCACTTAAACATATAAGTCCTTCACTATATTTTTCTAAAATTTCATTATCTATTCTTGGTTTATAATAATATCCTTCTGTAAAACCTAATGAAACTAATTTTATTAAGTTTTGATATCCAATTTTATTTTTAGCAAGTAAAATAAGATGATTATATCTTTCATCTTTACCTGCTTCTTTATCAAATCTTGTTCTAGGAGCAACATATACCTCACAACCAATTATAGGTTTTATTCCTTCTTGAACACATTCTTTATAAAAATTTACAGCACCAAACATAACACCATGGTCCGTAAGTGCTATTGCTTTCATTCCTAATTCTTTTGCTCTTTTTGGCAAATCTTTTATTCTACACATTCCGTCTAATAAACTATATTCACTATGAACATGTAAGTGCACAAAATCAGGCATACTTTTCTCCTTATTGTATTTAAAAATTTATTAAAATATATCATACTTTTAATGTTTTATCAATGTTTGTTTTATTACTTTTATTTTATGTTTTATGTTTAAATTTTTACTTAAAAATAGACTTTTTACAAAAAACGCTTGACTTTTTGAAAAAAAGCGTTTATACTAGTAAACATCCATTAACGACAACATTGTTGTCACACCTTATTTTTTGTCAATGCTGACAAAAATAAGTATTTTGAAAGGAGGTGTGAGTACATGTTGACATTTTGTTTAGTTTTGATTTATATCTTGACTCTGCTAATTATGAATCTTAATCGGAAAAGTAATTTCGGATCCGAAGAATCATTAACGCAAAAAGAGTTCTACAGACGGTCAAAAATAATACCAAAATGTCGCTCACCGCCTGAAAATCGTGGTTCTAAGGCCTCCAGCCTAAAAACCCAAGAGTGAAACCAAGCAGAAACAGTTACAGTTGCAGAAACAGTAAATTTTTTCATTTGGATTTTTCTCCTTTTTCAGACAGTATTCATGTGCGAAACACGAAGGCCCCCTGGCTCTGCTAGGGGGTCTTTCCTATTTATTATTATTAAATTATAGTATCTTTATTATTTCTGTCATGTCTTTGCCTTGAGTTTTTGGAATTTGTATAATTTCAAATTTAGATATTTTATCTCCAAATTTAATTTCAATTATATCTCCTATCTTTACTTCATAACTAGGTTTTACTATTTTCCCATTTACAGATATTCTTTTAGCATCTGCTGCTTCATTGGCAACAGTTCTTCTTTTTATTACTCTTGATACTTTTAAAAATTTATCTAATCTCATTTTTCCTCCAATTTAAGTTTAAATTGCTTTTTATATTTCTCTGTAAGAAAAATCCATATATCATCATCATACAATTTAAAAGTTCTATATAT
>JAAVXQ010000013.1 GCA_022790685.1 Clostridia bacterium | reverse complement strand
TTAGAGAATATGAATATTGAAGAAGACTTATTGCTTTTGAAAATAGTTGCTGCACAAACATATACTAAAGAGTTAATAGTAAATGAAGATGAAACTTTTGAAAATATACAAATGTCAGAAAAAGGCGAAGAATTAATAAAAAAAGTAAAAGGTTTAAGATTATATTTGAAAAAATATGATTTTGATGGTAATTTAGATGAAAATGAAATAAATATTTGGGGAGATTATTTAAGTTTTGCAATAATATATAATCTAGAAGATTTGTCTTTACAATTCATGAATACACTATATGTTAATAAATATTTTAAATAACTTAAAAATCAATTTATTACTTAGATAAAAACAAATTAAGAAAAAATGACTTGCAAAATACTAAAAACATTTATATAATATTTTTACAAATTGAAAGTTATTGTCTTAAAATCAAAAAAATAAGTAAAGGAGCGATGAAAAATGAATATAACAATAACAGGAAAAGAAGTAAAAGCTACAGAAGCTATAAAGGATTATGTTGAAAAGAAATTAACAAGAATAGAAAAATATTTTGGAGAAGATGAACTAGAAGTAAATGTAACTATAAAAACAGAGAAAAATGCTCAAATTGCAGAAATGTATGTTACAGTTAAAGGAATGTCTTATAAAGCAGTTACAGAAGACAAAGATTTATATGCATCAATTGATAAGGACATAGACATATTAGAAGGTCAAATAAGAAAAGCAAAAACAAAAAGAGAGAAGATGCAAAAAGATTCATCTTTAAAACAAATAACAATAACAGGTGAAGAAAGCAAAACTATAGAAGATGAAATAGTTAAAACTTTATATTATGAAATAAGACCAATGTCTATAGAAGATGCAAAACTAAAATTAAAAGAAAAATCAAACAATATATTCTATACTTTTATAAATGTTGATACTGGAAAAGTAAATGTAATATTCAAATTGAAAGATTCATCTAACTTTGGAATAGTAGAACCAGAAGCTTAAGAAATATTGTGAAAAGGCATTCATTTTAAAAAAATGAATGCCTTTTTGTGGATATAATAATTTCCACAGAGGAGAAAAGACGTTATATTGTGTCTAAACTATCATACTAATGATTTGTTGTAGCCAAGATGTTGTAATTGTGAAATTACCAGGTAGCAATTGCTAATCCATAATATGTTTGTCCGCTGGAACTTCCACTAACAGGATGAACCTCAATGATGTAGTTAGTGGCATAGCTAACAGATAGTTTTTTTGAAACTACAGTGCCATCAGCAGGAACGCTATTGCTGATAGTAAAAACTCCTGCAGATGATTTGACAACTACTTTGAAATTTAAATTAGGATTACCATACAAAGATACTTGAATAGTTGGATTATTTCCAACATTATTGATGATGGCTGATCCAGAATGAGTAGCAATGTCAAATTTGATGTCTGCACTCAGATAACCATGAGCGGAAATGTGATTATTATTGGTATCGCTTGAGGCGTATACAACAGTTCTCAAGGAAAGCGAGAACAAAAGAGCAAATGTTAATATCATACTTAAGGACTTTTTCATATTGTAATCTCCTTTTCACTGTGATAACGTCTTTTCTTATGTATGGCTAACAACGATTAAATTATAACATATATTATGTACTTATAAAAAAATATCACTTTTTATTTCAAAAAGTGATATTTTTGACATTGCTAATAATATAAGATAGAATATAAATGAATAAATTCTAGGAGGAATTAATTATGAAGAAAAATGCAATAATAATATTACTGACTATAGTAATAATTATACTTATTTGCTTTTGCCTTATATTAAAAAATAAAGATATACAAAATACAGTTACATTTTACCAAACAGCAATAAAATTTGATGAAATTGAAAATTGTCCAGCTCTTCAAGTTGGAAATTTGCAAGTAAAATTAACAAATTTTTATTTAAATGGAAATGTTCCAAGTGAAATGACTAATGTGTCTGAAAACGAAAAAGATGAAAATAATTGTGTTCAAAGACTTACATTTTCGACTACGAATGCAAAGAATATACAAATATTAATATATGATTACATAGTTTATGATAATAATGGGAATATATTAGCTACTAATATATATGGACCTAAAGAAGATAACTCAAATAAACAAATGAGTGATTTTAAAAAATATTTTAATAAAACAGTTTTTAAATCTACTGACAACAAAGAATATATGGATAGAATTTTAGGTGGAAGCTTTACAAGTAGAGTTTATGATGCAGAGATAGAAAATAGTAATGAGGCAATAATGCATATTGTGGGAAATAGATCGGGTGAAAAAAAATATGAAGATAATTTTAATGAAATACATGTTTTAATTGTGAATCCTAGATATCAAGAAGAAGGAAATAGTGAATTTTTTGAATTTGAAAATACAGTTTTAGAATTTATTTTGAAAAAATAAAATTTAATAAATAGAAATATATTATGAAAGTTTAAGTAGAAAGATATGCAAAAAGAAAAAAGCATATCTTTTTTTTAAAATTCTAAAAATTACCAGTTTAAAAAATTTAAAAAAGTGCATTATATATATTGAAATACATTAGATAATATTTTTGAAATTGATTTTTGAAATTATTAAGACAATGTATTTGCTTTAAAAAAATCGGAGGTGAATTTATAATGGCAAACAGTAATAAAAAAGTAGTTCCAGAAGCTATGGATTCTTTAGAAAGATTTAAATACGAAGTTGCTTCAGAAGTTGGTGTTAACTTAAAAAACGGATATAATGGAAACATCTCAGCTAGAGACGCTGGTAAAATAGGTGGAAACATGGTAAGAAAATTAATAGAACAAGCTGAAAATCAAATGGCTAACAAATAAGTAACTAAAGATTTAGCATGAAAAGGCAGTGGAGATAATCTCTACTGCTTTTTTATTATTTAAAACTCTTTAGATACATAAAAAATGCTTTTAATATTTTTCAGAAAATATATAAAAATGTCAAAAAAATACAAAAATTGAAATAAAAGATATTGTAAAAAAATAATTAAATATATATAATGTAAAAACGAGATAGAAGGAGATGAAAATATGTACAAATTATTAACAATTGATTTAGATGGTACATTACTTAATTCATATGGTGAAGTGTCTGAAAATACAAGAGAAGCTTTAAAGAAAGCTATGCATCAAGGAACAGAAGTTGTTTTGGCCTCAGGAAGACCAATAAGTTCCACAAGATCACTTGCTGTTGAATTAGGCGTAGATGATTTTTTAATATCTGGAAATGGAGCAATAGTATATGATATTAAAAAAGATGAAGTAATTTATGATAGATTTTTGAATAAAGAACAAGTACTTAAAATTGCTAGAATATGCGAAGAAAACAGCATATATTATAATGTATATACAGAAGATGAAGTAATTGCCAAATCATTAAATTATAATGTGCTTTTTTATCATAAAGAAAATTTGAAAAAAGTTGAAGAAAAAAGAACACATATTAATATTGTTCAAGATGTAATGAAATATATTGAAGAAAATGAGAGAGAAAAGTTTTTAAAGGTTACTGTTTGTGACGAATCTAGAATGATATTTAATAGTATTATAAGAAAATTAAAAGAAATAGATAGTATAGATATATTAGATGTTGAACATATGTCTAGAAAAAAAATAAAATCTGGAACAGAAGATGTTTCTATAGAATATCACTATACAGAAATAACTAATAAGAATGTTAATAAATGGACTGCAATAGAATATTTGATGCAAAAGTTAGATATAAAAAGGGAAGAAGTCGCATCTATAGGTGATAATGTTAATGACAAAGAAATGATAGAGAATGCAGGTCTAGGAATAGTAATGGGAAATAGCAATCCACATATAAAAGAAATAGGAGATGTGGTTGTATCAGATAATAATTCAGAAGGTGTATATGAAGCTATTAATAAATTCATCCTTATATAACAAGAAGATTACATTAAATTTAAGTTTATATTACAAAGGCTTAATTTGTTGATTTTAGCATATATTTGTTGTAAAATTAATTAAAATGATAGTTTGAAAAGATATGTAAAATTATCTAAAAATAAATTTTTTTATGAAAAGGGAGGTACTTTTTATGCCAATGAATCCAATGCAAAGAAGAGCTAGAAACTCATTTTTAATAGGTTTTTTAGTTGCTTTAGTTATAATGGCGATAGTAGTTATGTTTTTACTACAAAGAATTAAAAGTATAAATGATGCGAAAGAAGCTATAGAAAAATTACAGAAAAAAGTGTATGTAGCAACTGAAGATTTAGAATCAGGTAGAATAATTACATCTGATGATTTTGCTACACTTTTTAAACAAGAAACTGTACAAACAACAATGGATGTAAGCCAAGTATTATCTATAAGTGATTTTGACTTTTTAGATGATGAAGGAAATGTAATTACAAAAGTTGCTGCTGATGATGGTGGAGAGCCAAAAGAGGTAAAAAAAGAATTCATTATGAAAATAGATGTGCCTTCTGGAGCAATG
>JAAVXQ010000120.1 GCA_022790685.1 Clostridia bacterium | reverse complement strand
TTTTAGATGAAAAATCTAGTATAGAAGAAATTTCAGCTATTTCAGATAACAGAAAAAATATTATTAGTTTTTATCCAATAACAAAAGAAGATACAGTTTTGGAGATTGGTACAGGCTTTGGAGAAATAACAGGTGAATTATGTCAAAAAGCCAAAAGAGTAGTTTCTATTGAGGCAAAAAAAGAAAAAGCAGAAGCAGTTTCAAATAGATATAAGGATATTTCTAATTTAGAGATGATAGTAGGAGAGCTAAAAAATATCAAATTAGAAGAAAAATTTGATTATATTACGATAATTGGAAATGTCGAAAATGATGAAGAACTAGGGAAAATATTAAAAATTGTTAAAGCTAATTTAAAATTGGATGGAAAAATATTAATAGCTATTAATAATAAGTTTGGAATAAAATATTGGACTGGTGTAAGAAAAGATAAAAATGAAAAAGCTTATGATACTATTATTGGAAAATCAAAACTTTCTGAGATAGATAATATAATTAAGTTACTTAAAGAAGATTTTAGTTTCCAAACAAAAATTTATTATCCAATTCCAGATTATACTTTCACAAATGCTATTTATACAGACGAATTTCTACCAAATGAAGAGCATATAAGTGCCAGAGATTTATTTTATTTTGATGATAAGATAAATGAAGTTAACTTTTCTGAAAGAGAGGCACTAAAAGAGATAATAAAAAAAGATAAAACATTATTTAAACTTTTTGCAAATTCATATTTTATTGTTGCAGAAAAATCAAAAAATAATTTAGGAATTAGAGCAGTAACATATGGATTACTTAGAAAACCAGAATACAGAATTAAAACTATAATAAAAGAAAAGGAAGTTTTTAAAACTGCAAATAATCTAAAAGCAGAAGGACATATAAATAGAATAAAAGAAAATATTAATCTTCTAGAAAAGGCAAAAGTAAAAACTTTAGATAGATTTGAAAATTCTACAATAATAAGTAAATATATTGAAAATGGTTTAACTTTAGATAGATACATTATTGATTTACTTAAAAATGGTAAAAAGGAAGATGCTATTAGAAAAATTGAAGAATTCAAAAATATAGTTCTTATGAAATTTTCTGCACCTAAAAATTTAAATAACAATATTTTTGCGAAATATAATATTAAATATGTTGCAAAAGATATAAAGAATTTAAATTTTATAAAAGATGGATTAATAGATTTGATTTTTCAAAATTGCTTTATAATTAAAAACGAATTTTATGTATATGATCAGGAATGGTTAGAACAAAATGTTCCAATAGAATATATTTTATATAGAGGAATAACATATTTGCCAGAGCTAAGAGAATATATAGATATAAAAGAATTATTTGACCAATTTAATATTACAAATTATATAGATATTTTTGAAGAACTTGATAAAAAGCTTCAAGAAATTTTAAGAGATAATGTATTTTGGAATATGCATTTAAAATCAGCAAATTCTATTTTAGAAAAAGAAAAAGAAATTCTGCAAAAGGAAAATGCTAGAGATAGAATAAAAAACTTAGAAAAACAAATATTTGACAAAGAGGTTCATATAGGAAATTTAGAAGCAGAAATAAAATCATATAATTCAAAAATGGAAACATATGCAAATGAATTAAGACTTATTTCTAATTCTTTATCATGGAAAATTACAAAACCACTTAGATATTTATCATGGATGTTTAGTTTAAAAAGTAAGGCGAGCTTTATTGATAGAATATTACCACCTGGAAGCAGAAAGAGAATAAAATATGATGAAAAAGTCGCTAAAAAATTATGGGAAGAAAAGATTGCTGGATATAGAAATGCTACTGATGAAGAGACTGTGGAATATTGGAAAGGAATAGAACATAGAGAAAGATTAAAAAAGGAAAGAGATATTCAAAGAGAAGCAGAGGGTGAATTTTCAGAATATGAATATTGGATGAAAGAAAATGATCCTACTATAGAAGAATTAGAATTGCAAAGAAAAACAAAATTCAAGAAAAAACCAAAGATTAGTATTGTTATTCCTTTATACAATACTCCTGAAGATTTATTTAGAGAACTTTTATTTAATATGTATAGACAGACATATTCAAATTGGGAATTGTGTTTAGCAGATGGAAGTGTTAATAGATTAGAAAAAATAGAAGAAATGTGTAAAGATCCAAGAATACATTATAAATTTTTAGGAGAAAATAAAGGAATATCTGGTAATTCAAATGAAGGTTTAAAAATGGTTACAGGAGATTTTGTTGCACTATTAGATCATGATGATTTGCTTATGCCAAATGCCTTATATGAAATTGTTAAAATTATTAATGAAAAACCAAATGTTAGATTTATATATACAGATGAAGATAAAATGACAACCATTGATCTTCCTAGATTTGATGCTCATTTTAAACCAGATTTCTCACCAGATTACTTAAGAGGAAATAATTATATTTGTCATTTTAGTGTATTTAAAAAGGAAGTAATGGACAAACTTGAAGGTTTCAGAGATGCATATAATGGTGCTCAAGACATGGATATCATATTAAGAATGTCTGAAATTGTAAAACCAGAAGAAATCTATCATATTCACAAAATTTTATATCATTGGAGAATATGTGAAACTTCTACAGCTGGAAATCCAGAAACAAAACTATATGCCTATGAATCTGGAAAAAAAGCTGTACAAGATCATATAGATAGGCAAGGCTTGAAAGGAAAAGTTTCAAGAGATGAAAATATGTATGGGATTTATAGAGTACAGTATGACATTATAGGAGAACCTAAAGTAAATATTTTAATTCCAAATAAAAACAATTTTGAAAGTATAAAAAGATGTATAAATTCTATATTAGAAAAAACTATATATAAAAATTATGAAATAGATATTATAGATGATAACTCTAATCAAAAAGAAGTTTTAGATTATTATAGTGAAATAGAAAAAAATAATAAAATTAAAATTATTAAAGGCAAAATACCAAATTCAAATTATGCAAAACTAATTAACTTTGGGGTAAAAGAAACTAAAGGAAGAATATTAGTTCAGATAAAAAATACTGATGTTATTATATCAGAAGACTGGTTAGATACTTTAATAGGTTTTGCCCAAAGAAAAGATGTTGGAGCTATTTCTGGAAAAATATTTTTTGAAGATGACACAATAGCTCATTCAGGAATTGTACTTGCAGGTGAAGAGGCAGAAATTTGCCTAAACCAAGGATTAGAAAAAGATAGATATGGATATTTTGCAAAAGAATGTCATGTACAAAATTATTCATGTGTAGGGCTAAACTCAATGGCGTGTAGAAGAGAAGTTTTTGAAGAAATAGATGGATTAAATGAAAATATATCTAATTTAGAAGAAATTGATTTTTGTTTAAACCTAAGAGAAAAAGGTTACTTAAATGTATATACTCCATATGTTCAAATTTATGATTTAGAAAATAATACAGAAAAAGATGAAGATTTTGAAGAAAATTTAAAATATATAAAAGAAAAATGGAAAAAAATATATATTCAAGGTGATCCTTATTATAATAAAAATTTTAGAACTGATGAAAATAGATTTAAATTAAAAAAGGAAAAGGTAAACTAAAGCATAAAACTTTATATATAAATAATAGGAGAAGAAGATGAACTTTATAAAACATAGAATAAATCAAATAAAATTTTATATAAAAAAATATGGATTTATAAAAACTATAAAGAAATGTATAAAAGTTGTAATAAGAAAAATAATTAGAATTATAAAAAATGAAAAAGATTTACAATATGGCGATTATGGTGGCTGGATAAGATATAATGAACTTAAAGATGCTGATCTTAAAGCTCAAATGAAAAAAAGTTTTAAAATATCTCCTAAAATTAGTATAATTGTTCCAATGTATAACACAAAAGAAAAATTTTTAAGAGAGCTTATAGAATGTGTAATAAATCAAACTTATTCAAATTGGGAACTTTGCTTATGTGATGGTAGCCCAAAAGAAAATGAAAGCTATAAAAAATATTATGAAAAAGATGAAAGAATTAAATACAAATTTCTAAATGAAAACTTAGGAATTGCAGGAAACTCTAATAAGGCTATTGAAATGGCAACAGGTGATTATATAGCTTTATTAGATCATGATGATATTTTAGCAGAATATGCACTTTTTGAAGTTGTAAAATGCATAAATAAATATCCAGATGTAGAGTTTATCTATTCAGATGAAGATAAAATTGATGAAAATAGTAATAGATATGATGCTTATTTTAAACCAGATTTTGCACCAGACACCTTAAGAACTCAAAATTATATTTGTCATTTTAGTATATTTAAAAAGGAACTTATGGATTTACTGGAAGGCTTTAAAACAGATTATGATGGTGCACAAGATTATGATATATTTTTAAGAATGACAGAAAATGTAGAACCTAATAAAATAAAGCATATTTCTAGAATTTTATATCATTGGAGAGTTCATAATGAATCTACTGCAAAACTGGACAGTAATGCTAAAAATTATGCTTTTGAAGCTGGAAAAAAGGCAATTGAAGACCATTTAGAAAGAGTAAACTTAAAAGGAACTGTTTCTAACGGTTGTATAGAAGGTATTTATAGAATAGATTATGAAGTAATTCGGAAGTCCAAAAGTTTCTATAGTTATACCAAACAAAGATGGAAAAGAAACTTTAGAAGTTTGTATTAATTCAATATTAGAAAAAACTACATATGATAATTATGAAATAGTGATTGTAGAGAATAATAGTGAAACAGAAGAAATTTTTAAATATTATGAAGAACTAGAAAAGAATGAAAAAATAAAGGTAATAAAATATGCAAATAAAGGTTTTAATTATTCTGCTATTATAAACTTTGGTGTAAAAAATTCCTCAGGAGACTATATAGTTCAATTAAATAATGATACAGAGCTTATTACTAAAAACTGGTTAGAGTTAATGCTAGGCTTTTGCCAAAGAAAAGATGTAGGTGGAGTTGGAGTAAAACTATATTATCCAGATGAAACCATTCAACATGCAGGAATAATAGTTGGTATTGGTGGAATTGCTGGAAATAGATTTAAAAGTATTCCAAAAAGTGGACATGCTTATTTTGCAAAAGAATCTATGATAGAAAATTTAAGTTCTGTAACAGCAGCTTGTATTATGAATCCGAAATCAGTTTATGAGGAAGTAGGATATATGAATGAAAATTTAGCAGTTGCTTTTAATGATGTGGATTTTTGTTTGAAAATAAGAGAAAAAGGATATTTAATTATATATAATCCTTTTGTGGAATTTATACATTATGAATCAAAATCTAGAGGACAGGAAGATACTCCTGCTAAGATTAAAAGATTTCAAGGAGAAATTCAGACGTTTGAAAAAAGATGGCAAAACTTTTTAGATGAAGGTGATCCATATTATAATATAAACTTAAGTTTAGATACAGAAGTATACCATATGAAAAACTGCAAAGTAAATTATGATAAAGATGAAGAGGTAAAAGAAAAAACTAGAAAAAGTAGAAAGTAAAAATATAAAATTAAATTATAAGTTATTTTTCATTAATAAAGGAAGGAAAGTTATTAGATGGGAGTATTAAAAAGAAAGACTGAAAAATTTATATATTATATAAAAAAATATGGGCTTTTAGTAACTTTAAAAAAATGTTTATCAGTAATTTTTAAGAAAAAAACTAATACTGAAAAAATAAATGAAGTTAGATATGTTGAATGGATGCAAAAAAATAACTTAACAAATGAAGCCATTGAAGCACAAAGAATATATAAATTTGAAAATAATCCTAAAATAAGTATAATAGTTCCTATGTATAATACAAATGAAAAATATTTTGCTGAAATGATTGATTATATGAGAATGCAAACATATATTAATTGGGAATTATGTTTAGCTGATGGTAGTGAAGTAGAAAATAAAAATTTAAAGAAATACTATGAGATAGATACTAGAATAAAATATAACTTCTTGAAGGGAAATAAGGGAATTGCTGAGAATACAAATCAAGGTATAAAAATGGTAACAGGAGATTATGTAGGTTTTTTAGATCATGATGATTTACTTACAGTAGATTGTTTGTTTGAACTAGTAAAAGAAATAAATAAAAATCCAGAGGTGGATTTTATATATACAGATGAAGACAAAATTAATGATGATAAAATAAGAAGTAACCCATATTTTAAACCAGACTTTTCAAAAGAAACTTTAGAATGTAATAATTATATAACTCATTTTTGCTTAGTAAAAACAGAACTTTTAAAAGAAGTTGGAGGGCTAAATGAAGAGTTTAATGGTGCACAAGACTTTGATTTAGTTTTAAGAATAACAGAAAAAGCTAAAAACATAGTTCATATACCAAAGATTTTATATCATTGGAGAATAAATAAAAATTCTACAGCAAGAGTTGCAGATACTAAACCGTATGCCTATGAAGCAGGCAAAAGAGTAGTAGAGAGCTATTTAGAAAGAAATAATAAAAAAGCATTAGTAGAATATGGAAATGATGTTCCAGGAATTTATAAGATAATTTATGAAGTAATTCGGAAATCCAAAAGTATCTATAATTATACCAAACAAAGATAATAAAACTATTTTAAAAAGATGTATAGATTCAATTTTAAATCTTTCAACATATTCTAATTATGAAATTATAATTGTAGAGAATAATAGCAAAGAAGAAGAAACCTTTAAGTTTTATAATGAACTAAAAGAAAATGAAAAAATAAGAGTAATAGAATTTGAAGGTGAATTTAATTATTCAAAAATAATAAATGAAGGTGTAAAAGCTTCAAATGCTGAATTTATTCTTCAGCTTAATAATGATACAAAAGTTCTTACTGGAAATTGGCTAGAATTATTTATAGGATATGCACAAAATAAAGAAATTGGAGCTGTAGGAGGAAGGCTTTATTATGAAGACAAAACAATTCAACATGCAGGAATTGCTTATGGAATTTCTGGTACAGCAGGAAATTTATTAATAAATTTACCCTATGGAACACATGCATATTTTGGAAGAGAATCAGCAACTAGAAATGTAAGTGCAGTTACTCGGAGCATGTTTGTTTGCAAGAAGAGATTTATATGAAGAAGTGGGATATATGAATGAAGAACTTAAAGTAGCTTTTAATGATGTTGACTTCTGCCTTGAATTATTAGAAAAAGGTTATAGAAATGTTTATAATCCATATATTGAGTTAATACATTATGAATCAAAAACTAGAGGATATGAAGACACAGAAGAGAAGAAAGAAAGATTTAAAAAAGAAGAACAATATTTTAAAGAAAAATGGAAAGATTTATTAGAAAATAAACCAGACCCATACTATAATATTAATTTTTCTAGAGACTTTTGTGATTTTATAATTGATAATAGAAAGCTTTAAAAACGATTTGTTTGAAGAATTGTATTAATGATTGATAAAGCTATTAAATATATAACTTTTAATAGTATCCCCATTCTAAAATTTCTTACAAAAATCTTTGATTTTTGAGAAATTTTGAACGGTCCCCACAATTTACTATAAAAGTTATATATTTAAAGCTTTTCTAAAAAATAGAAGACTAGTAATGGCTTAAAATTGTGATATATTTTGCATTTAAACAATTTACTTGAAAATATACGAACTTTATTATATAATCCGATTGATATTAGAGTAAGAAAGAAGAAAAAATGGAAAAAGAAATAGAAGAAAAATCAAAATCAATTAAATTTTTAGAAAGTATTGAAAACTTTTTTTTAAATATTTTAGATAAAATAAAACTAAAGAAAATAGCTGATATATATAGAAATCATTTGGAAGGTATGAGATATTTAGTATTTGGAGCATTAGCAACTGTTGTGAATATTGCCTGTTATTCAATATGTTTATATTCACTAAATATAGAAAATGCAACTAGTAATATTATAGCTTGGATAGTAGCGGCAATATTTGCGTATATAACAAATAAATTTTTTGTATTTGATTCAAAAGTAAATACAAAGAAAGCTTTAATATATGAAATTACATCATTTTTTGGATGTAGGTTATTAACGTTAGTTATAGATGAAGCAATAATGATTATAACAGTTGATAAGATGGGACTAAATGGATTTTTAATGAAAGTAATTGCAAATATAGTTGTAATTATTCTAAATTTTGTTTTTAGCAAATTATTTATTTTTAAAAAAGATAAATAATTTATAAAAAATGTACTAATATTTATAAATATAATAAGTACAAAAATAAATATATAATAAATAAAAAGGAGTAAAATATGGACAAAGTAGCAGTATTAATTCCTTGCTATAATGAGTCAAAAACAGTAAGAAAAGTAGTAGAGGATTTTAAAAGAGAATTACCAGAAGCAAAAATTTATGTTTATGATAATAATTCTAAAGATGGAACAGATAAAATTGCAAAAGAAGCAGGTGCTATTGTAAGATATGAAACTAGACAAGGTAAGGGTAATGTTATAAGATCTATGTTTAGAGAAATTGATGCAGAATGCTATATTATGGTGGATGGTGATGATACATATCCTGCTGATACTGCAAAAGAATTAGTAAAAGCGGTTCTTGAAGAAAATGTTGATATGGTAGTTGGAGATAGACTTTCATCTACTTATTTTACAGAAAATAAAAGACCTTTTCATAATGTTGGAAACGTAACAGTAAGAGCATTAATAAATAGAATTTATAAAAGTGATATAAGAGATGTTATGACTGGGTTAAGAGCTTTTAGTTATAAATTTGTTAAAACCTTTCCTGTTATGTCTAAAGGATTTGAGCTTGAAACAGAAATGACAATTCACTGCTTAGATAAAAACATGAAAATTAAAAATATAATAATAGAATATAGAGATAGACCAGCTGATAGTCCTTCAAAATTAAATACTATACCAGATGGTATAAAAGTTATAAAAACAATATTTGGTTTCTATAAAAACTATAAACCTATGGCATTTTTTACAATACTTACTTTATTACTTACAATAACTGGACTTGCTTTCTTCATTCCTGTTTTTATAGATTTCTTAAATAGAGGAGTTGTTAAAATACCAACATTAGTAGTTAGTGTACTATTTTTCTTATGTGCAGTGCAATCTTTATTTACAGGATTAACACTTGATAATATAATAAAGAATTCAAGACAAAGTTTTGAAATGAGATTAATAGATTGTGAACGTGAATTAAAGGATAGAAGGGATAAATAAAATGAGCGATATAAAAGTATCAATTGTTGTACCAATATATAATCTAGAAAAATATATACCAAGATGTTTAGATGCATTAGTAAATCAAACACTAGAAAATATTGAAATTATTTGTGTTAATGATGGATCAAAAGATTCTGCACCACAAATTATAGAAGATTATAAAAAAAGATATCCAAATAAAGTTAAAACTTTCCATAAAGAAAATGGAGGAGAATGGTCTGCACGTACATATGGGCTAAAACAAGCTACTCGGAGAATATGTAGGATTTATTGATAGTGATGATGTACCAGAAGTTACATGGGCAGAAAAATTATATAATGCGGCAAAGCAAAATGATGCAGATATAGCTTTTTCAGGATATGATAGAGTGGATTTAGATACTGGAAAAGTAGTGTCTACAGAAATGACTCAATACGGGACTATGAATAAAGAGGTAGATTGGAAGGATGATTTTATTGTATATGCTAATCCTTCTCTTTGGAATAAAATTTATAGATTAGAAAAAGTAAAGCACTTAGAATTTTTACCCTTTAGAGGCTGTAATGATACTTTATTTTTAATAAGTGCATATATGGATGGAGTAAAAAAACTTACTTTTATACCGGATGTCCTATATCATTATTATTTAAGATCAAGTTCTCAAATTCATAATTTAGGCAAAAAAGATATTGAAAATTTAAAGAAATACTTTTTAGTAATAAAAGAGCATGCAAAAGAAATAGGAAAATATGAAGAGTATAAAGAAGTTTTATCGACAATGGTATTTCTTCATTTAGCGATTTCATGGACTTATATGGTTTCATATGATAAAGATACAAATTTGGGGGAAATAATAAAAGATGTTATAAAATATTTAAATGAGAATTTTCCAGAATGGAAAAATAATAAATTTTTTAGAATATCACATTGTTTTCCAAAAGGTTTTAAATTTATTGGTATTTGGGGAGTTCATTTATTATATAAACTTAGATTACCAGTGATATATGTATGGACAAATAGATTTTTAGTAGACTGCTTAAAAGTTGAAGTAAAATGGTAAACAAAATGGAGAATTTAAGGGATGATTAATTTAAAAGATAGCATAATAAAGCATAAAAAAATTATAATAAAAATACTTTTATTACTTGTGTGCTCAATTATTTTAGGTATAGTGACTGAATGTTTTTTATATGAAAAAATAATTAATATTTGGAATAGTAATATAGATTATGATTATTGGAAAATTTATAATCAAGAGTTGAGTATATCTAAAACAAGAATTTTAATATTATTTTTAGTATATGCATTTATAGGGTTACATTTTATAATAGATGTAAAGAAAATGTATTTAAAAATATGTGATAATAGATATAAAATTGCTATAGTACTACTAATTGGGCTGACTCTTTTAGAACTAAATGGTAGCTCTATGGCTAGATATGATATATTTATATCTCCAGAAGAAAACTTAGAACAAAGAAACATATTAGGTGTTTCTAGAGGCTTAAGAACAGATGAGTATTCTACTCAAAGCACATATATATTATCACAAGAAACAAATGATTATAATTTTATATCAAAAAGATTAAGAGGTGCAGATACAGATATGTTTACATTAGTAAATGCGCCTGTAAAAGATGCCTTAATGTTAGGAAGACCGTTTCAAATAGGATTTTTATTTCTAAATGTAGATATGGCATTTTCTTTGTATTGGTATGCAAGAATAATATTAATGTTTCTTGTAACATTTGAAATAATGATGATTCTAAGTAATAAAAATAGATTATTATCCTTAGTAGGAACAATACTTATTAGTTTTTCTTCAGCAGTACAATGGTGGTATTGTATGGATACTTTAATATGGGGAGAAGCAATACTTGTATTACTTAATTTATTTTTAACTACAAAGAAGAGAAGTACTAAAATATTATGTGGTATTGGAGAGATAATTAGTGTTCTCTCATATATATTTATTTTATATCCTGCATGGCAAATATCTTTTGCTTATATTTTACTTGTACTATCTATTTATATAATTTATAAAAATATAAAAGAAAATAATATAAAGTTAGATGTGGTAGATGTATCTATTATTTGTATTGCTTTAATTGTTATATATGTACTTTTAGGACTTTGGTTAATAAAATCTAACACTGCTATAGAAGCTACAAGAAATACTGATTATCCAGGAGAGAGAATAAGTACTGGTGGAGGAGAAAAATCTTTACTGGGATATTTTTATAATATGTATATGCCATATGAGAAATTTTCTATAGAAGAAGATGTGAAGGTGTCAAAAAGAACTGCCTTTACAATAGAAAATTATGAAAATCAATGTGAAAATGCTGGATTACTTTCTTTTTATCCTTTACCAATGATAATGGCACTTATATATTTAATAAAAACCAAAAAGAAAGATATATTTTTAATACTTAGTTTAATAGTATCAGGATTTTTATCAATATATTGTATAATAGGTTTACCAGAGATATTAGCAAAAATATCTTTACTTTCTATGTCCATGGGAAATAGAGCTGCTATACCACTTAGTACTTTAAATATATTTATGTTTATTTATCTAATTTCAAAAATAGAAGAACAAGAAAAATTTAAATTTTTTGAAAATAAAATATATCCACTTATAATAAGTATTGTTATGACCTTCATATGTATTTTCTTAGATGGAAACAACTATCTAAAAATTTGGGAATTTTTATTATCAATAGCTATATTTGCTGTTTTATTTTATTTAATATGGCATATAGAAGATAAAAAAAGAAGAAATATATTTTTAGGAATATCTATAGCAATTACTTTAATTGGTGGAATAACAGTAAACCCAATTTTAAAAGGTGTTGATGTTATTAAAAATGGTAACTTTTCTAATATGTTAAAAAGATATCAAGAAAGTTACCCAGATAGTTTATGGCTTACAAATGAACTTCCAGGTATATCTAATTATATGGTAGCAAATGGTATAAATGTCTTAAGTTCGACAAATGTATATCCTAATAAAGAAATGTATGAATCTTTATTTGAAAATAGTGTATATGAGGAAGAAATAAAAAAAGTTTGGAATAGATATCATCATTTAGAAACATCAATATATGATGGTCCAACTAAAATAGAATTACTTCATGAAGATTCTATTTTGCTTAAATTAAATTATAAAGACTTAAATAAAATTGGCGTTAATTTTATAGTAACAAGAATAAATTTACAAATAGAAAGACCATATATAAATGTTCAGATACTTGAGGTTGTAGATAACTTTATTGTTTATAAAGTGCTAGACCAAGAAGAAGAAAAAAATACAGTAGCAGCCTTAAAAGAGTATAAAAAAGAATTTCCAAATGCTAATTGGTTTATAGATACAATGTTTGAAAAGGATTTGGAATATACAAAAAAAGCAAATCTAAAAACAATTGTAACAGAAGAATTAGATATGTCTAAAGAAGTTTCAAGAGAAATGTTACAAGTAGATGAAATCGAAAATGAAGATAATGTATCAGAAGAGGTTTTACCAGTAATAAATAAAATAGAAGATAAATATAAAGAAAACTTTACTTTGATGCTTTATGATGGAAAAACTACAATAGAAGAAAAAGAAGAAGATAATAAAAAGATAACAATAATAAAAGTAAATTATAAGGAACTAGAAAATTTAGGAATAGACTATATTATTACTAAAAGAAATTTAAAAATTGAATGTCCTTATATAAATTTAGAAGAGGAAAAAATAATATCAGATAAGTATATAATTTATAAAGTGATTAATGATTAAAGAACTAAAAAGCTATTAATTAAGGAAGAAGGATGTCTTAAATGTCAAAAATAAAGGAAAAATTTGATAATATAAAACAAAATAATAAATTTGTAAAAGCTTTATCAAACTTTATAAATAAAGAAAATTACACTATTATAAAATTAATTATTGTAGCAATTTTAGCTATAATAGCAGGGATAATATTTGAATATACAATTTATAGAAAAATTGATCCTCAATATATTTCAAAAAATAGAATGATAATAATGGCAGGATTTTTTATGTTTGCTGGAATACATTTTATATTTAAACTAGATAAAATGTATAATTTAATTCATAAACATAGATATCACTTAGCAGGTATATTTTTAGTTTTTGTTATGGTAATGGGATATCATGGTTCATCAATTGTTAATTTTGATGAACAAATACAATTAGATAGTGATAATAGACATTTTCATGCATTACTAGGTGTACCAAGATTAATAAGAACTGATGAATGGGCAAGTTCAATGTTATATAAACTCTCACAAGGTGTAGGAGAGAATAAATTTGAATATTTTTCTAACAAATTAAGAGGTACTGAAACAGATATGTTTACAGTAGTAGATGCTCCTGTAAAAGATATATTAATGATTGGAAAGCCCTTAGAATTACGGTTTCATATTTTTTGGAAATAATGCAGGTTTAAGTCTTTATTGGTATGGCAAATTAGTATTAATGCTTTTAGGAGCATATGAAATTTGTAGAATAATTACAAAAGATAATAGAAAAGTTTCCTTAGTGGGAGCTTTAGCTATTACTTTTTCTGCGGCAGTACAATGGTGGTATTGTATGGATACGCTAATATGGGGACAATTAATTATTGTTCTTGTTAATAAATTTATGAATTCAAACAAAAAATATGTGAAATATCTATGTGCTTTAGGACTTGTGTCTACAATGTTGGCTTATATATTTGTGCTATATCCTGCTTGGCAAGTATCGTTTGTATATGTATTATTTGCTATATTTGTTTATATGATGATTGTAAATATAAAAGATAATGGATATAGATTTACAATACATGACGTCATTGTTATAACAGTTACTATATTAGTAATACTTACATTATTATTTAGATGGTATATGATGTCAAAAGATTCCATTACAGCAATAATGTCAACAGATTATCCAGGAGATAGACAAGAATTAGGTGGAGGAGCTTTAATATTATATTCATATTTTTATAATATTTTTTGGCCATTTAAATATACACCAAATCCTTGTGAAACTTCTAGTATGCTTTCTTTTTATCCAATACCTATGATTCTTGCAGTAATATATTTAATTAGAAATAAAAGAGATTGGGAATTTTTAGTACCAACTCTATTAGTATCAGGCTTTTTACTTGTTTGGTGTAAATATGGATTTAGTGCTACTTTAGCAAAACTTACACTAATGTCAATGACTACTTCACAAAGAGTAACAATTGCACTTGGAACAATTAATATATATATACTTGTATATTTATTTGCAAGAATGAATGAAGATGTAAAACTTTTAGATATTAATCTACCAAATAAAGATAATAGCAGTAGTAAAACAAAATTATCTAAGACCATATCTTTAATATTTACAGCAGTTATTACAGTGGCTTTAGTCATATATATTGCATATATTGCTAAAAAACAATTAATAATGTTACTGCCTTCTGTAGAAGGATATTTAGGAAAAGTGAAGTCTATAATAGCTGGAATAATATTTGGAGTAGCATTTTTTGGAATTTTAAATATGAATAAAAAGTTCTTAAAAAATATTGCACTTTATATGATAATATTTATTGCACTTATTTCAGGGGTATTAGTAAATCCTATTTCAAGAACCACAGATATAATATATGAAAAACCAATTTCAAAAAAGGTAGCTGAAATAAGAGAAAAAGCTCCAGATGCTTTATGGCTAGGTGATGATACTGGATGGTATTTAAACAATTATCTGGTTGCAAACGGAGTAAGAGTTATAAATTCAACTAATGTTTATCCGAATTTTGAACTATTTGAAAATATTCTTGAAGATAGAGCAGAAGAATATAGAGCACAATATAATAGATATTGCCATGTAAATATAAACTTAGGAAAATATAAGGAAAATACTGTATCAGCAGTTGCACCAGATAATGTTCTTATAGAACTTAATTATACAGATTTACAAAAATTAGGAATAGATTATATTGTAGCAAAAAAAGATTTAAATGAAGCATATGATATGAAATTTGAAGAACTTTATGCAGAAGACGGATTATATATTTTTAAACCAATATATTAAAAAAATAGGGATAGTTTAAAGAATAAATTTTAAATAGCTTTATCTATCCCTTGTTAAATTTTAAGAAATATGATAATAAATAAATTTAATAAATATACTTTTATATTTATTAAGTTTTTGTTATAATAGGTCTTAAGTAAAATTCAAGGAGAAAAAAGTGGAAGAAAGAAAAGTTGCAATATTATTATCTACATATAATGGAGAAAAATATGTAAAAGAGCAAATAGACTCTTTTTTGAACCAAACTTATAAAAATGTTGAAATAATAGTAAGAGATGATGGGTCAAAAGATAGTACAGTTAAAATATTAAAAGAATATCAAAATAATTATAACAATATAAAACTTACTGTAGGAAAAAATTTAGGATTTATCAAAAGTTTTTTTGAACTTTTAAAATTAGGAGATGCAGACTATTATGCTTTTGCAGATCAAGATGATATTTGGCTTCCAAATAAAATAGAACTTGCAGTAAATTCTTTAAATAAATTAGATGATAGAAAACCTAATATGGCATTTTCAAATGTTGACTATTATGATACTGAAATGAACTTTATGGGACATGGAGAAGCAAATAAAACATATTCTTTTACTAATTCATTATATGAATGTGTATCACAAGGAATGACAATGGTAATAAATCAAAAGGCACGAGATATGGTGCTAGATAATATACCAACAAGATGTTTGTTTCATGATTGGTGGACATATATGATTTGTAGTTCTTTAGGTGAAATTGCATATGATAACACTGTTACAGTAAAGTATAGAAGAGATAAAAAAAATCAAACAGTAGAGGGACAAGGCTTTATTGCTATTTTAAAATGGAGAATTAAGAATTTATTTATTAAAAATGGATTTTTAGATATAAGAATGCAACAGATAGAATTTAAAAATAATTTTTATAATAAATTAACAGAGGAAAATAAAAAAATTGTAGATGTATTTGTACAAGAGAAATATAATTTCATAAAAGCTATAAAAAAGGCTTTTTATCCTAAAAAAATTAGAAGAAGTATGACAGCAGATATAGCAATTAGAATTTTATTTATATTAGGAGTTTTATAATGGAACAAGAGAAAAAAATTTTTTTAAAAAATTTTATATGGAATATTTTAGGAACAGGTCTAAATTCATTTAATTCACTATTTTTTCTAATAATTGTTACAAGAATAAATGGTGTAAATGATGCAGGAATATTTTCGATTTGTTATGCAACAGCGCTTATTTTATATACGGTTGGTCTTTATTCTGGAAGACTTTGCCAAGTTACTGACATTGAAAATAAAGTAAAAGATAAAGATTATATTATAAATAGAATAACTTCTTGTATTTTAATGATGATTTTGGCAATATTTTTTGTGTTTATAAAAGGATATACAATATATAAATTATTAGTATGTATTTTACTTTGTTTATACAAAGCAACAGAGGCTTTTGCAGATATATTTTATGGTATTATGCAAAAAAATGAGCTTTTATATAAAAGTGGACAATCCTTAACAATAAAATCATTAGGTGGGCTAACAGTATTTTTAATCATAGATATTATTTGTAAAAATTTAATAATATCTATTTTAGCAGCAATATTAGTTAATATAATTACAATGCTTATATTTGATTTTATAATAGTAAAAAAATTAGTAAATAAAGAAGAAAAGATTAATTTTTCAAATGTAATAAATATTTTTAAAACAGAATTTTTTGTTTTTGCAAATTCTTTTGCAGGAATATATGTTTTAAATGCTCCAAAATATGCAATAGATACATATTTAACAGAAGATATGCAAGCAATGTTTGGATATATAATAATGCCAGCAACAGTAATTAGTTTGTTTACACAATTTATTTTTATGCCCTATCTAAATAAACTAAAAGAATTATATGAGAAAAAAGACATGAAAGCTTTTAAAGGTTTAGCTTTAAAAATAAAGATAAGTGTTTTAGCTTTTGGTGCATTTGCTGTTTTAGCAGCCTATGTAGTAGGACCAGAAGTATTAAGAATAATTTATGGAGTAAAGGATTTATTAAATTATAGAATAAATTTATGTATTATTATAGCTTCACATGTATTCTATGCTATGTCATATATAAATTTAGTATTACTTACAACAACAAGAAATACTTTTGTACAATTTGTAATATATGTGATTACTATGATAGTTGCCTTTATAGGCTCAAATGTATTAGTAAAAGCAAAAGGAATAGATGGAGCAACACTTTCATGTACAATAACATTATTTGCACAATTTGTAATGTATTTTGTAATAACAAAAATAATATTTTATAGAATAGAAAAAAGATTTAAATTAGAAGAAAAAGTAGAGAATTAAAAAGGGATTAGTATGAAAATTGCTACTATAATAGTAAATTACAATGATGAAGCTTCTACAATAAAATTTGTAGAAAAGGTAAGTAAATATGCTTGTATAGATAGAGTAGTGGTAGTAGATAATAAATCTACTACTAGCTTTGGTTTTGAAAAATTAAAAAAATTAGAAAATGAAAAAATATCTGTTTTAGAATCTGAAAAAAATGGTGGATATTCATATGGAAATAATTTTGGAATTAAATTTTTAGAAAATGAGTTAGAAAAGTATGATTATGTAATAATATCTAATCCAGATGTCATTATCGAAAAAAAAGCAATAGATAGATGTTTAGAAGTTTTAGAAAAGCAAAAAGAAGTAGCAGTAATAGCACCTAGAATGTATAATGGAAAAAATATTCCAATAAGGAGAAGTAGTTGGAAAATTAGAACATTTATGCTAGATGTAATTCATAGTACAAGATTATTAGAGCTTATTTTTTATAAAGTTTTAAGAAATGGAGAATATAGCGAAAATGATTATAAAAAGGAACTTTTAGAGGTAGATGCTATTTCTGGTGCATTTTTTATAATGAGATATGAGGCTTATAAGCAAATTCAAAAATTTGATGAAAGTACATTTTTATTTTATGAAGAAGATATGTTAGCTAAAAAGTTAAAAGAACTAAATTATAAAACATATAGTTTAAATACAGAAAAATTTATTCATTTAGAAAGTCAAAGCATAGGTAAAACATTTAGTTACTATAAAAAAATTAATCAATTATATAAAGCCAAAATATATTATCATAAAAATTATAATAATATAAATAAAATGCAAATATTTATTTTTGGACTTTTAAATATATTTAGAAAAATAGAACTTCTTATTGAAATACCTATAAGAAAACTTTTAAAAAAATAAAATGTAAAAGGGGATAGAAATGGAGATTTTATACGTTTTAACAGTAATTTTACTTGGAATATCATTTATGATTTTTAAAAAATCAGAGGAAAAATTAGATTTTATAAAATGGATAGTAATTTTTATAGTATCATTATTAGGATATAATGTTACACTTGGAATGATACTAGGGTTACTTAATATTACTTCTCATATGTGGCTATTATCATTAATTAATATAGGATTTAGTATTTTACTAGGATATAAAGCTGTAAAAAATAAAAAATTTCAAAAATATACAGTATCTAAACTAGGACTAGCAGGTTTTATTATTGTTCTTGCAATTTTTACTGTTGTATTAATTAAAGATATAAGACCACAAGATGGTGGAATAAAGTATGCAGCAATAGATTCAGCAGTACATTATAGAGCTGCAAAACATTATGCAGATAATTTAAAGATATTTGTAAATGTTGAAGA
>JAAVXQ010000119.1 GCA_022790685.1 Clostridia bacterium | reverse complement strand
GAAGCCACTGCTTCTGCTATATCTAAATAATAATTTACTTTATCTACTCTCTCGTTCATCATTTTCTCCTTTTTTCGAATTATATCATTTTACTTCTTTATTAGCAATATTTATATTATATTTTCAATTGGTTTATATTTTATATGATTATGCCTTCTTTATTTAGTAGCTCTTAGCTTCAAGCAGTATGTAAATTTCTTAGCAGAGATTCCTCTTACTGTTTCCAATGATTTTTGTTCATAGATTAAAAATATATAACTGTATAAACAAAAGTACACTCTTTTAGGCAACAAAAAAAGACATACTTTATATATGTCTTTTTCAAAATTAGTTTTTCTTTTCTTTTTTTGCTATTACTTCTTTTCCATCATAGTATCCACAGTTTGAACATACTGTATGTTGTCTTACAGGTTCATGGCAATGTGAACATGTTGATAAATTCTCTTCTTCTATTTTCCATGTTGATCTTTTTAATCCTGTTCTTGCTTTAGACCATCTTCTTTTTGGTTGTGCCATCTTTATTTCCCTCCTTTAGCATTTACGAAATGTATATGTTATTTTAAATTTTTCCTTAAAGTTACTTAAATAGTATACAACCAATTACATCCTTTGTCAATACTTTTATAGTAATTTTGTATACATATACCTTATTCTAGCTACTATTAAAAATTATAGTATTTACTATTAAAGAAAAATTTTTAACTATTTCTTACAAACCTTTATAAAAGTTTCAAAAAGTTTTTTCATAGACTCATCATATCCTTCCATGGATTCAGGATGCCACTGAAGTCCCATTATAAAACTTTTATCCATTTTCTCTATTCCTTCAATATATCCATCTTCTGATTTTGCTATTATATTAAAGGTTTTTACTCTATTTACACAAAATCTATGTCTACTATTTACTTCTATTTCTTCATTTCCTATTATCTCATATAATTTAGTATTTTTTTCTATATTTATCTTATGAACATACTTTGATTCTAAATTATTATGATTTATTTTACTACTTATTTTATCAATAACTTTATGCCTATCTTCCATACAATCTGTACATGCTAATAACTGCATTCCCATACATATACCTAAAATATTCATATTGTTTTCCATAGCATATTTGCAAACAAAATAATCATAATCATATATTCTATTTCCTCCTGGAAATATTAATCCATCGCATAATTTTATTTGCTGAATTAAATCTTCTTTTTCGTTTTCAGTTAAATTCAAAGCTTCTGCTGGTCTTGTTTGTTCATAACTTATGTCTTGAGTTGGTAAAATCACTATTGGAATTCCACCAGTATTAGATACCGCTCTTCTATAATCATCTAATGCACAAATTACTTCTCTTCCTGTATATGTAGTATGTGGTCTTCCAACAATTCCTATAATAGGTTTCATATTATTCCTTTCTGACAATTAATATGTGTAAGACCCTAAATCTTACACATATTATCAAATTTTATTTTTCTTCTTTTTCTGTAGAATTTTCATCTTCTTCTTCATTCTCTTTTTCATCATCTGTAGGTATTTCTTTTTTTATTGCTTTTACTTTCATTATTCTTTTATGAGAATATTTTTCTATTTTAAAGGTAACTGAATTTAGCTCAACAACAGGTTTCTCATTTTCTTTTGGAATTCTATCTAATTCGTCTAATAAAAATCCTGATAATGTATCATAATCTCCCTCTGGTATATCTACTTCTAATATCTTTTCAAGTTCATATATAGGAATACTTGCATCAAATATATATGTTTTATCATCAACCTTTTTATACATTTCTTGAACTTCATCATACTCGTCATATATGTCTCCAACAAGTTCTTCTAAAACATCTTCCATTGTCGCCATACCAGCTGTTCCACCATACTCATCTAATACTATTGCTATTTGAATTTTAGCTTTTTGAAGTTCCTTAAAAAGCTCATTTATCATTTTAGTTTCTGGAACAAAATATGCCTCTCTCATAAGTTTTTTTACTTTAGTATTTTTATTCTTGCTTTCTCTTAAAATATCTTTCATATAGATAATACCTTTTATATTATCTATTGTATCTTCATATACTGGTATTCTACTGTATCTATAATCAAAGCCACTTTCTTCTAATTCTGAAATTGTTGTATTTAGTTCTATAGCAAATATGTCTGTTCTATATACCATAATTTCTGAAACCGCTCTATTATTAAATTCAAATACATTATTTATCATTTCTTTTTCTTCAGTAGCTATAGTTCCTTTTTCTCCACCTACATCTACCATCATTCTGATTTCTTCTTCTGTAACTGTTTCTTCTTCACTTTCACTTACTCCAAATACTTTTGAAACTATATTTGTTGATATTGTTAGTATTTTTACAAATGGTGCTGTCAAAAAAGAAATTACTCTTATTATACCTATTGTTCCAAAAGCTACTTGTTCACAATATTTCATTCCTATTCTTTTAGGAACAAGTTCTCCAAAAATTATTGTAAAATATGATAAAATCATTGTAATTAAAATAAGTGCTATGGTATTCCATACACCTAATGGAATACTTGGTATTATGTTATTTAAAATAGGTGCTAATTCTGATGCAAAAGCATCTGCTGCAAAAGCACTTGATAAGAATCCTGCTAAAGTAATTCCTATTTGTATTGTTGATAAAAATTTACTAGGTGATTTTAACATTTTTGCAATTTTCTTTGCTTTTTTATTTCCTTCTTTTGCCATTAAATTTATTTTGGCATCATTTAAAGATATAAATGCTATTTCAGTAGCTGCAAAATACGCATTTATAAGTATTAAAATAATTAAAACTATAATTTGCATTTTTTTCTCCTATGTTATTTTTTTTATTTCGATTAATTATATTAAATATTTATAAACTGAATATTAACTATAAATATGCTTTATACTAATTTTATAAATATTATATTCATCTGTCAATAATTATAGTAGTTAATTTTTAGAATTTCTGGAATAAAAAATTAAAATTATATCTTTTATTTATATAAATTCATAATATTGATAATTTTATTTAAAATATAAATTCTAAATTTTTATATTCTTTTAAAAAATTTTCTTTTTCTTTAATAAATTTTGCCATAATAAAAAACCTAAATTGATAAACTCTTGAGCTTAACAATTTAGGTTTTTTATCATTTAATTTTTATACTTCAAACATTTTAAAAGCACTTTTTTTACTTCTAAGTTCTGGATTATCTTTTAGTATTTTTTCAGCTATACTATCAGATTTGTCAAATTCTACTACATATCCATCTAAAGATTTAGCTTTTTCTCTTAAAGTATCTACTTCTTTATTTACATATATTTTAGATTTCCCTTTTCCATTTTTTGCTTCTTGAACTAAATTTGCCACTGGTGAATTTCCGTCAAAGGCTAAAACTATTGAACTTCTTCTTTCAAATATCTCATAGTTAAAACTTTTATATATTCCAAGTTCTTCTGGCTCTGTTGAAATACATACACCATCTAATTCATTTTTTAGAATAGATTTTGATACTTCTTCTGATACCATTTTAGGTACTATTGCGTTTATTTGAAATTTTTTATGTAACTGCCTTGATAAATCTATTAAAGCTTTTTCATAACCTTGCATTTTATGTCCTACTACAAAATATGCTTTTTCATCATCTAACTTTTCTACTAATTCTCTTAATGCATTTTTTGCACTTTCATTTAAAACTGTTTCTCTTCCTTGAGAGTTAAAGCTTCCTCCAGCGATAATTACTGGTACTTTTTCTTCAGGTAATTTTGTTATTTTTTCTTTTAGCACTTCTACTGCTGCTTTTAAATTTGCTCCGATTTTTATTTCAGTTTTATTTTCTAAGTCTTCATTAAAGATTCTTTCTTCTAATTCTAAAAGTGCTTCTGTTATTGTTCTTCCATTTAATAATTTTTCAAAAGCTTTACTTTTTTCTTTAAAATATTTTTTGCTGTTTTCTATTATTTCATCTTCTACTTCTCTCATTTTCATGAAATCTGTATCATTTAGTTCTAATAAGTTTTGAAGTGCTATCTGTTCTTCAAAGGTATCTGTACCATACATTCCAAATCCATCTGTTCCTTGAACACATTTTATTCCATTTTCTAAATATTTTCTTATAGGATGTTTTGTTATTTCTGTTAAATTATTTAGTCTTACATTTGATGATAATTGAAACTCTAAAGTGGCTCCTATATCTTTCATCTCTTTTATTATTCTTTTTCCATTTTCAGAATCTAAATCTTCTATATATAAACCATGTCCTATTCTAAATCTAGGTGCTTTTTTTCCTTCAGGAATTGCATTTTTTATACATTCTATTGATTTTATTACATTATCTTTATATGCATCATTTTCTCCTGCATGTATTCTTACTGTAAATTCTTTATCTTCATATATTGCATATTCTACTAATTCTTTTATTACATCTTTAAATTCTGAGATATCATTTATTTCTTCACCTATTATGTCGCTTCCTACTACATATGGACTTTTAGCTAAAGTTTTTATAACATCTAATGCCTCTCTTATTTCTACTGGAGTAAGCCATACTCTTCTAATAGGAGCTAAAAACCTAATTGCTACTCCTGTTTCTTTTTCTGCTACTGGTAGTATTTCATGTATTTGCTCTAAGAAGAATGTTCCTTTTTCTCCTTTTTTAGTTAAGTCAGTATTTGCTATTTCTACATATTGTATTCCTTGTTTTTGATATTCTCTTGATATCCATAAAAGTTTATCTTGCAAAATACTGTTTTTTTCATATTTACTTTCTTTTTTGCCATCTTTTAACATCTGATACATATATTCTTTTACATCTTCATCTGGTAATTTATCTATATCTTTTTTAGTATAATCTATTTTAATTTTAGAGTCTCTACCTTTGCAAAATACATATCTATATACATATAATTTTTCTAAATTAGTAAAAACCGCTTGCCCATCTTTTATTAAGCATAAGCTATTTCTAATTTTATTAATATTTTCTTCTGCATTTTCTAAATTATTTAAAATTAAATCTGCAAAATTTATATATGTTTCATCTTTTATTCTTCTATCTAAGATTTTTCCTTCTAAGTCACTATAAATATATCTTTGTTCAATTTCTCCTCTATATATTTCCAATCTTTGTGTTTGTTCTTCTGTGATTTTTAAACCTAATTTATTTATGTAATATAAAGGATATCTAATTTGATGTTTTATTCCAAGAGCAATTAATGCATCTGGTGGTAACATTGCATTCATATGTGTATGTAAATCTGTTCTAAATTTTGACTTTTTATATACATAAGATTTTACTATGGTTTTGTTTATATCTAATTTATATGATTTTGTTTGGGCCATTAAAGTTTTTGTAATAGCTGGGATTTTTGCTTTCATTTCAACAGTTCCATTTGAATATATATTTGCTATTTTAATTCCACCTAATCTAAAAATATATACCTCTTCATTGTCTCCATTTATACTAGCTGGAATTCGCCCTTTTATTATTCTCATATCATTTTCGCCTGTTTTTGTTTCTACTTTACAGACTTTAGCTAAATTTGTAATTAAATTTCCTGTATGATGATTTGGAGTTTCTATAATGTAGTTAAGTTCATCTTCATTTTCTTTATATAAAGTAATCACTATATCTTTTTCTTTATCTAAATAAAATCTATTAAAATAGTTTTGCTTTTTCATTATAAAACTCTCCTTCTTTTATTATATTAAACTATACTAGTTAATTCTATATTATACCAGATTTTCAAACAAATTTCAATAGTTTTTTCTATTTTTATGTAAACTTTATTTTAATCTTTTTTCTATATATTCATTTGAAATTTTCTTTATTTCTTGCATTTTACTAAAAGTATCTTTATCTTTATAATTTATTCTATCTATATTTATATTTACATAGTTTTTATTTTTTACATATTCTATTGATTCTTTAAAATTAAAATCAAATAAAAATGCTAAATATGAAACCCACATATCCATATGAGTAACTACTGTTCTTGAATCAACAAGTTTTTCTTTTTTATAATCTTCAAAGATAAAATCAGAAATTTTTTCTTTTTCAAACTCTTCCATACTTATTCCAAATAGAGCCTCTGTACTCTCCTTTTCTTTTACTCTAAAATTATCGATTTTATCACTATCTCTTATAAGTTTAGCATGTAAATTTTCTATTTCATCTAAATTACTTTCTATTTCATATTTATTATGATTTTTAATTGCTTTATATATTATTCTGTCATATTTTTCTTCTTCTACAAACTTTCTTATAAATAATTTTCCATCTTCTTTTGTTTCAAATAGTAATTTAATTCCAGCCTCTGCATGATCCATTTCTTCAAAATCATTATAAGAATCAAATTTTTTTAATTGTTCAAATCTTCCTATATCATGAAGAAGAGCAATTAATTCAGCAAGTTTTGCATTTTCCTCATTTAATTTTAGCTCATTTGCAATATATCT
>JAAVXQ010000118.1 GCA_022790685.1 Clostridia bacterium | reverse complement strand
GATAAAGATACTAAATATTTTATTAATCCAACAGGAAGATTTGTTATTGGAGGACCACTTGGAGATAGTGGTTTAACTCGGTAGAAAAATAATAGTTGATACTTATGGAGGATATAGCCGTCATGGTGGTGGAGCTTTTTCTGGAAAAGATCCATCAAAAGTAGATAGATCAGCAGCATATATGGCAAGATATATTGCTAAAAATGTTGTAGCAAATGGATTTGCAAAAAAATGTGAAATACAATTTTCCTATGCTATAGGTGTTGCAAAGCCAATATCTATTTATGTAGATACTTTTGGTACAGGAAATTTGCCAGATAATGAGATTGTTAAAAAGATAATGAATAAATTTGATTTAACGCCAAGAGGGATTATAGAAACATTGAACTTAAGAAAACCAATATATAGAAAAACAACTAATTATGGACATTTTGGAAAAAAAGATTTACCTTGGGAACAAATAATAAAAATGAATTAATTATAGTGTGGAAATCATAAAAAAACTTAACATAACATTGTAATTAAGATTAATTTTGAATATGATATTAATGTAAAAATAATAACAAATTTGTTACTTATATTAAAAAAATGTTAAATAATGGTTAAAAAAAGATTAAATTATGTAAAATAGCTTGAAAAATCATTTGAAAAATGTTATCATATATACTAGGTTTACGTAAAATGTATAATTTTGTAAAATACTAAAAATATATGGGGGTATTTTTAAAGTGAATAATCAAGATTTATCTATACCATTTAATTTAGAAGTATTAAAAGATGAAGAACTTCCCGAACTTTTAAGAGAACTTAAAACTATTGTAAAAAATATTGTTTTAAGAGGGATAGATATAGTAGGTTCTTTATTAGGAATGATGATAACCTTGCCACTTAGTATGGTAGTTTTAATAAATAATCTAAAAACCAAAGACTATGGACCACTTTTTTATGTTCATGAAAGAATAGGAAAAAATGGTAAGACTTTTAAAATGTATAAATTTAGAACTATGGTAGTTAATGCAGATGAAAAATTAAATGAAATATTAGAACAAGATAAAGCTTTAAAAGAAGAATATAAAAAATATAAAAAATTAAAAAATGATCCAAGAGTAACAAAATTTGGAGAATTTTTAAGAAAAACTTCACTAGATGAATTTCCACAGTTTATAAATGTTTTAAAAGGTGAAATGAGTTTAGTAGGACCTAGACCATATATGCCAAAAGAAATTGAAGATATGGGTACATATTATAAATACATTATTAAACATAAACCAGGAATAACAGGACTTTGGCAAATAAGTGGAAGATCTGAACTTAGTTTTACAGATAGATTAGATTTAGATATGAAATATCATTACAGAAAAACTGTAAAAAATGATATAAAAATATTATTAATAACAGCTTTAATAACATTAAAAAGAAAAGGTGCTGTTTAAAAATGAGTAAGAAGAAAATATTACATATTGTAGAAGCTTTTGGAGGCGGTATATATTCTTTTATAGTAGACTTATTAAAAGAAACTAATGAAGATAAAGAAATAGTAGTTTGTTATTCTAGAAGAAAACAGACACCAGAAAATTTTGAAAAAGATTTTAATAAAAATATTAAATTTATAGAAATAAAAAATTTTGAAAGAAGCATAAATCTGGTTAAGGATTTAAAGGCTTTTTTTGAAGTGAGAAACATAATAAAACAAGAAAAGCCAGATATAATACATTTACATTCATCTAAGGCAGGATTTATTGGTAGATTTGCTACTAATGGAAAAAGAATTAAAATGCTTTATAATCCTCATGGCTTTTCTTTTTTAATGCAAAACACATCTATATTGAAAAGAAAAATATATTGGATAATAGAAAAAATAGCGAGTTTTAGAAATTGTAAAATAGTAGGATGTTCAAAAGGTGAATATGAAGAAGCCCTAAAACTTACAAGTAATGCTATTAGAATAGATAATGGAATTGATATAGATAGATTAAAAGAGGAAACAAAAGATTTAAATAAAAAAGAAATAAATTTAGAAAACTTAAAGGTATGTACTATACGGAAGAATTGGCTATCAAAAAAATCCAGAGCTTTTTAATGACATTGCAAAAGAAATTAAAGATATAGAATTTACATGGATAGGTGATGGAGAACTAAAAGAAGTGTTGGATAGTAAAAATATAAAGGTTACAGGGTGGAAAGATAGAAAACAAGTTTTAGAACATTTAAATAACAATGATATTTTTATACTTACTTCACTTTGGGAAGGTTTACCAATTTCTATTTTAGAAGCAATGTTTATGAAAAAAATTTGCATTGTGTCTAACTGCATAGGAAATAAAGATGTGATAGAAAATAGTAAAAATGGATTTATTGCAAATTCTAAAGAAGATTTTATAAAAATAGTTGAAAGTATAAAAAATAATGAATATAATTTAGATAGTATTAAACAAAATGCATATAAAGATTTAGAAGAAAAATATAATATAAAACTTATGGTAAAAAAATATTTAAAAGAATATGGAGAAGACAAAATATGAAAATAGGAATACTTACACATTATGATGTAAATAATCAAGGTGCACAGCTTCAAATGTATGCTCTAAAAAGAGAATTGGAGAAATTAGGACATAATGTAAAAATATTAACTTATGTGAAGAATTATGATTTTGATTTAGAGAAAAAACTTAAATATCAACCATCACTAAAATCAATTCCTACATATTTGAAGGAGTATTTGTTTAAAAGGGGATTAACTTCTGTTATTAGAAATTATAAAAAATTAAAAGCAAATAAAAACTTTAGAAAAGAAAATTTTATATTTGAAAATTATGCAACAGCAGATATAGATATGGCAATTGTTGGAAGTGATGAGGTATTTAGTATTCCAATGGGAATTAATATGATGATGTATGGACATGGTGTAAATACTAACAAAATGATTTCATATGCACCATCGTTTGGACAAACAGATATGAATTTATTAGAAAAAAGACATGCAAAAACAATAGTAGCAGAAGGTTTAAAAAATTTTATATGCCTTTCTGCCAGAGATAAACATACACAAGATTTGATTAAGAAACTTACAGGAATAGATGCACAGATGGTTTGCGATCCTGCAATATTACATAAAATTGAAGACAAAGAACTAGAGGTAAATATTAAACTTCCAAGCCAAAAATATATGGTAGTTTATTCTTATGATCACAATATGAATGATGAAACAGAAGTTAAGGCAATTAAAAAATATGCTAAAGAAAATAATCTTATAACAGTTTCACCGGGTACATATCATAAATGGTGTGATAAAAATATTTCTTGTGATCTTTTAGGATGGGTTAAAATTATTAAAAATGCAGAATGTGTAGTTACAGATACTTTTCATGGAACAATAACTGCAAGTATTACAAATGTTCCTATGGCAGTTTTAATAAGAAATAGTTTGAACTCAAATAAGATGACAGATTTACTTGGCAAATTAGGAATAGAAAATAGAAGAGTAGATGAAGTTTCAGAAAAAGAATTAAATAAAGTTTTTAAAACTAAATTAGATGTAAATATTCTTAATCGGAAATATTGAAAAGCTTAGAAATGACAGCTTAGAATACTTAAATAATGCTATAGAAAAATGCAAATAAAAGAAAGGAATGTTAATATGGGTAATAGTACTAGTACCACCACTACTACTATTGAAGACAAATCTAATAATTATTGTACAGGCTGTAGTGTGTGTGCTGTAATATGTCCTACTAAAGCTATAGAGTATAGTCTAAATAAATATGGCTTTTATGAAGCAGTTATAAATAAAGAAAAATGTATAAACTGCGGAAAATGTAAAAAAGTTTGCCCTAAATATGATACAAAAGACTCTATATCTTTAGAAACAGGAAAATTGTATTCGGCAAGAACAAAAGATGAAACTGCTTTAAAATCTTGTACTTCAGGTGGGATTGCATATGAAATAGCCAAATATGGTATTAAAAAGGGATACCTAATATTTGGAACTATATATGATTATAATGAAAATATTGCAAAAGCAGTTATTATAGAAGATGAAAAAGAATTAGAAGCTTTAAAAGGTTCTAAATATATACAAAGTGATACAAAAAAAGCAGTAGAAGAACTTATAGAAAAATGTAAGCAGAATAAAGATAATAAATTTATAATTTTTGGTACACCTTGTCAAATTGCAGGAATATCAAAAATTATTAAAAATGAAAGAATAGAAAATGAAATAATAAAAGTAGATTTATTTTGTCATGGAGTACCATCATATATTGTATGGAAAAAATATATAGAAGAATTAAAAGAAAAATATAAAATAGAAAAAATAGATAAATGTATTTTTAGAAGTAAACATTATGGTTGGCATAATTTTTGCATAGAAATAAAACAAAAAAATGAAAAAGAAAGATTTATTAGCAGTGAAAAAAGTAATTTTTATAAAATATTTTTTGACAATATGTTTTTAAATTTTTCATGTTATGATTGTGAAGTAAGAAAAAATATTTCTTATGCTGACATTAGACTTGGTGATTTTTGGGGCAGAAAATATTATAATGATTTAAAAGGAATATCAGCAGTTTTGATTATGACAGATATAGGAAGAAGTATTTTAAATGCATTAGATAAAGACATAGAAATAATTGAGGAATGCAAATTAGAAGATTGCTTTACTTCACAAAGCTTAGATAAATATAAAAATATTGATTTCAATAATAAAATGATAAATATTTTAGAAGAGAAACATAGTTTAAAAACGATTATTCATACATATAGAAGAAAAATGTCATTAAAACAAAAGGTAAAATTAAATCTAAAAGCTTGTATGGGAAGGGTATCTCCAAAATGCAAGTATAACCTAAAGAAAATTTATTATAAAATAAAAAAATAGTAATATATGGAGGAAATTATGATAGGAGTATGGTGTACAGAAGGTCCTATCTATGTAGATAAAGATGGCTCTTATTATGGAATTACAATAAATAATAGCATAATAAAAAGATATTTAGAATATATGGATAAAATATATATTTTAACAAGAATCAGAAAAATAAGACCAGAAATAAAAAATGCTACTAAAATAGAAAATGCAAATATAGAAATAATAGAACTTCCAAACTGTTCTACTCTTAAAGGAATTTTCATAAATCCTAATAAAGTAAAAAAAATAGTTTCAAAATATATAGAAAAATCAGATTTTATGATAGTAGGACTTCCAAGTATTTTAGGAAACATTGCAATAGATGTCTGCAAAAAACAAAATAAGCAATATATAGTTGAACTTTTAGCTTGTCCATGGGATGCCTTATGGAATCATGGAAAAATAACAGGAAAAATTATGGCACCTATTCAATATTTTATTACTAAAAGTAAAATAAAAAACTCTAGAAATATAATTTATGTTTCAAACGAGTTTTTACAAAGAAGATATCCAAATTATAACAACTCATTAAATTGTTCAGATGTTATATTAGAAGAACTAGATGAAAACATTTTACAAAAAAGAATAGATAAAATAAAAAGAGATACTAACATATATAAATTAGGACTAATAGGTTCTTTAGATTTAAAATATAAAGGACATAATACAGCAATAAAAGCTGTTAGTCTATTAAAAGATACATATAATATAGAACTACATTTTTTAGGCAAGGGCTCAAAGGAATATTTTGAAAGTTATGCTGAAAAGAATAAGGTAAAAGAAAATGTAAAATTTGATGGAACATTACCAGCAGGAAAGCAAGTATATAATTGGATAGATGAAATGGATATATTTTTAATTCCAAGTCTTCAAGAAGGAATGCCAAGAGCTCTTATTGAAGCTATGAGCAGAGCGTGCCCAGCAATTGGAGTTAAAACAGGAGGAATACCAGAACTGATAGATAAGGCTTTTGTGTGTAAAAGAAAAGCTTACCAGCAAATTGCAGAGAGAATAGAGCTATTGCTTATTAATAAAGAACTAATGGAAACTGAGGCAAAGAAAAACTTTGAAAAATCAAAGGAATTTCAAAAAGAAATATTGTATAGAAAAAGAAAGCAATATTATGAAAAAATAATAAAGGAAATATAGATGAAGGATTTAGTTAGTGTTATTATACCAATATATAATTCAGAAAAATATTTAAAGGAATGTATAGCATCAATTTTGAAGCAATCGTATGAAAATATAGAAGTAATATTAATAGATAATGACTCAAAGGATAAAAGCCAAGAAATAGCATTAAGTTTTAAAAAAGAAGATAGTAGAATTATTGTAATTAGTAAAAAAAATGAGGGAACTTCTAATGCTAGAAATAAAGGAATAGATATTTCAAATGGAAAATATATAATGTTTGTTGATTCTGATGATATATTAGAAGAAAACGCAATAGAGAACTTAGTAAATAAAGATGGTGAAAAAATAGATTTAATAGTTGGAAATTATACATTATTAGAATATAATAAAAAAGAAGAAATTATTGAAACTGAAATTCAAGATATAGATTTTCTAAATAAAAAATTATTAAATAAAAATTATAAGTCAGATAAATATTTGGGAAATCTTAGAACAGTATGGAGTAAACTATATAAAAGTGATATAATTAAAAAGAATAATGTAAGATTTTTAGAAGATATTGTATTATTTGAAGATGGATTTTTTAACTTAAAATATTTTAGCTTTATAAAAAATGTTAAATTTATTAACGAAAGCGTTTATAAATAT
>JAAVXQ010000012.1 GCA_022790685.1 Clostridia bacterium | reverse complement strand
AGAATTTATGCAACAAAAGCTACATGTGATTTATGTTCAATAATGCTTCCAGATAGTGGACATATCCAAGAAGTTGAAATTGAATGGAAAAATAGAAAAAGAGTAAGAGAAGGAAAAGAACTTTTACCACCATTATATACAGCTGAAGAAGCCTACAATTCTTTAGAGTTGTTTGAGCCTGTAGATTATGATGACATTGTTGAAATAACTGATGATATAAGTGTTAGATTTAATGACGCAGGACATATGTTAGGATCAAGTATTATAGAAATATGGGCAACAGAAGAAGGAAAGACTACAAAGGCTGTTTTTACAGGAGATTTAGGAAATAATGATTTACCTCTTTTAGATTCTCCAACTATGATTAGTAATGCAGACTATTTAATAATGGAATCTACATATGGAAATAGACTTCATATGAGAAACGATGATAAAGCCAAAATGTTTTTAGATATTGTTTCAGAAACTCTAGATAAAGGTGGAAGAGTAATTATTCCTTCTTTTGCTGTGGGAAGAACACAAGAAATATTATATGAAATTGATAAACTTAAAGAGGAATATGGTCAAGATGAAGAATTTGCAAGAAAATATAAAACTATAATGAATGTACCAGTTTACGTAGATAGTCCACTTGCTATTTCTGCAACTGAAATTTTTAAGAAAAATACAGAACTTTTTGAAGATGAAATACAAGAAAAGATAAAATCAGGTGACCATCCTTTAGAATTTCCTGGTCTACAATTTACTCAAACAGCTGAAGAATCTAAAGCTTTAAATGAGGATACAAGACCAGCGATAATACTATCTGCTAGTGGAATGTGTGAAGTAGGAAGAATAAAACATCATTTAAAACATAATTTATGGGATCCCTTAAGTACAATTCTTTTTGTTGGATATCAAGCACCTGGAACTTTAGGTAGAAGTATAGTAGAGGGAGCAAAAAAAGTTAAGATATTTGGAGAAGAAATTGCAGTAAATGCAAGAGTTGAATATATAGAAGGTTATTCTGGACACGCAGATCAAACATGGCTTTTAAATTTTGTATACTCCTTTACTAATCCTCCAAAAAATATATTCTTAGTTCATGGAGAAGCAGAAGGGCAAGAGGAATTAAAACAAAAAATAGAAGCTACATCAGAATGTAAAGTGATTATTCCAGAATTTGGTGAAAGCTATGAACTAAAAGAAGAAGCTGAAATATTAGATAGAAAACCAGAAATAGTAAAATATGATAAGAAAGTTGCAAAATTAGATATATTAGATAGAATTGAAAAATTAAAAGATGATATAACAGATATAGAAAATGTAGTAAAAGATGATAATATAGAAACAGAAGATAGAGAAATATTAGAACTAAATGAAAGAATAAAGGAAATACAAAAACAAATATCAAAACTTATGAAATAGGAGAAAAAACAGAAATGAGAGCAAAATATTTTAATGATGGAATAATAGGAAATGCAAAAATGACAGCAAGCTTTTCAAAAACAGGAGAATTATTAAGACTTTTTTATGGTTCAGCAGATTATAAACAATTTATAGATACTTTCCATACAGCTGTAAAAGTAAATGATTCTGCTAGTATCTATCTTCATGATGATATTAATAATTTATATAAGCAAGAATATGTTAAAAATACTAATATACTACAAACAGAAATTATAAATACATATTTTAATTTAAGAGTTTTACAAACAGATTTTATATCTACAAAAGAAAATATATTAGTAAAAAATTATAAAATATCAAATAATAGTAAAATTGATTTAAGACTTGATTTTCTTGTTTATTCAAAAGTATTATCAAATTTAAATAATGATACATCAGGATATATAAAAGAAGATACTTTAATACAATATAACCATGATTATTCAGTATGTATCTTCTCAAAAGAAAAGCTTCTTTCAAAACAAATAAATGGGGTAACAAATAATTTTGCTGGTGGTGAAATAGGTGGAAAAGATTATATAGGAATGTCTTCAGATTCTGGAATAAGTTATGATTTGAAAGTAGTAAAACCTGGTGAAGAAATAAGTTTTAATTTATATATTTATATAAATAATAACTCAGAAAAATGCTTACTTAATGAACTAGATAATGAAATAGATAGAATTAGAAAAATTGATATGAAAAAAATGCAAGAAGATTTAGAAAAATATTGGCTAAAATATTTAAAAGAACATGATAAATTACTGGTAAATAAAAAAGATATAAGTGAAAAAGTAAAGAAAATTTATAATAGGACAATATTATTATTTCCAATGCTTATAAATAAAGAAACAGGAGGTATTTCAGCAGGAGTTGAAATAGACGAAGAAAAGACTAGATGTGGAAGATATTCATATTGCTGGCCAAGGGATGCTGTATTTATTACTAGAGCTTTTGATGTACTTCGGAATGAATGAAGAAACTGAAAAATTTTATAAGGAATTCTGCAAAAAAACTCAAAGTAAAAATGGTATGTGGGAGCAAAGATTTTATACAGATGGTAGATTAGCGCCTTGCTGGGGGTATCAAATAGATGAAACTGCTAGTGTAATTTTTGGAGTATATGACCATTTTAGAAAAGTAAAAGATAAAAACTTTTTAAAAGATACATTAAGAATGTGTGAAAATGCAACTACTTTTTTGGAAAAATACATAGAAGATATATTAGAAAATAAAAACAAATTTCAAAAAAGTTATGATTTATGGGAAGAGTATGAAGGAGTTTCCTTATATTCAATTTCAGCTGTTTTTGGAGCTTTTACTTCAATGCTTAAAATATACGAGGAAGTAAAAGATAGTTTTGAGAATAATAGACTAAAAATAGAAGCAATAAATAAAAATGTAAAGAAAATAGAAAAGCTATTAATTGATATAAAAGAATATTGCTTAAAGACTTTTTATGATGATAATAAAAAGGCATATATAAGAAATGTAGATGATAGAAAAATTGATATAAGTTTAATTGGAACAGTAACACCCTTTAATATGTTTACTCCAAAAGAAAAAAATATACAAAACACAATAGAAAGAATAAATATGACATTAAGAACATATACAGGTGGATATATAAGATATGAACAAGATAATTATATGGGTGGATATAATCCTTGGCCTATTGCAACTTTATGGATGGCATGTTATTATTTAGAAACTGGTGAATATAAGAAAGCTATTGAAAACTTTAATTTTGTTACAAATTCATCAGCTGATACAGGTCTTTTAGGTGAACAAGTAAATAATGAAGCTATGAAACCAGCTTGGGTAGTAGGTCTTACTTGGAGTCATGCTATGTATATAATAGTACTGGAAAGACTTATAAAAAAGAAACTAATTTAAAAAGGATGTATAAAATATGGCAAAAAAAAATGAAACTGTATATGTGTGTGACAATTGTGGATATGAAACTAGTAAATGGCTGGGAAAATGCCCAGCATGTAATGAATGGAATACATTTTTTGAACAAAAATTAACAAAAACATCTTCAGGTAAGATAAAAGAAAAAAATGAAATAGTACAATTGAATAAAGTTGAAAAAAAAGAAACTACAAGAATTAAAACAGAAATAGGAGAGCTAGATAGAGTTTTAGGTGGTGGATTTGTTAATGGTTCACTTACTCTTTTAGGAGGAGAACCAGGAATTGGTAAATCAACACTTATACTT
>JAAVXQ010000117.1 GCA_022790685.1 Clostridia bacterium | reverse complement strand
AGAGGATTTTAAAGATAAAATTTTTGAATTTAAAGATAAACCTAATATAAGAATATATCATAGACCACCAGTAAGAAACTTTTTAGTAGAAAATATAGATGGTAAATGGCTATATTGGGGATTAATTCATATTTTGGAGATACATCATGATTATATTAAAAATACTACTTCTGGAAAGTATAAAATTATATATATAAATACACCAGAGGAGATGAAGCATGCTCACAATATTATAGATAGAAATGAAAACACAAGATATATATAGAAGGGAAAAAAGAATAAAAAAAGTTAAATTAAGTGACGCAGAAAAATTTAATAATAGTGATAACTGTGAAGTTTTAGAATATCCTCTAAACGACCCAGATATAAATTGTGCTACAGCAATAATTACAGGTAGATACCCTGATAATGGTTATTGTGTAAATGAAAAATGTAAAGAACTTATTTATGTAATAGACGGAAATGGTACTTTAAATAAAAAAGATGAAGTAGTAAGTTTTGAAAAAGGTGATGTCATTTTAATTGAAAAAGGAGAAATATATTTTTGGGAGGCTAATTGTAAAATTGTTATGCCTTGCACACCAGAATGGTATCCAGAACAACATAAAATGCTTGAGGAGAAAATTTAATGTTATCTTATATTAAAAGATTAAAATGGGATGCTGTGGAATTTAAAACTGATGATACATTAATTTATTTTTTAGAACCATTGGCTTCAGAAGTATATGGAAACAATAAAAATTGAGGTATTGAAAATGATGATAGATAAATTAAAAAAGAAAATAGTATTTAGTGACTATGATGGTACAATATTTATAACAGAAGAAGGTATGTTAAAAAATGTAGAAGCTATTGAAATTTATAGAAACTTAGGTGGAAAATTTGTAATTGTCACAGGAAGAAGCAAAACAAGTGTTAGTAAGGTAATAAAACAATATCATATTCCATTTGATTATATTATTTCAAATAACGGATCAGCAATTTTTGATAGTAATATGAGAAAGCTTTATCAAGAGCCTATTCTATCAAATATTTCAGATAAAATAATAGAATATCTAAAAACAAAAGAAAATATAGAAATACATTTTTATGATGACGATGATAAAGTGGAATATTATCATCAAGAGCTTCTAAAAATAAGAATAAAAACATCAGATTATAATTTAGCACAAGAAATCGAAGATGAAGTAAATAGTATATTTAAAGATAGTGCTAAAGCACATTCAAATTTTCCAGGAAGATATTATGATGATAAAAGTTTTGTAATAGTAGATATCATTTCAAAAAATGCTGGAAAAGAAAATTCCATAAAAAAATTAATAGAAATATTAGATATAGAAAAAGAAGATGTAGCTACTATTGGTGATGCGAGAAATGATATTCAAATGATAATGGAGTATGAAGGATACTCTATGGAAACTGCAGAGGAGGATGTAAAAAAAGTAGCTAGTAAAATTTTTGTAAGTGTAGCAGATATATTAAAATATTTAGAAAAATAAAATTATAAAATAGCAAAAGTTAGGAGAACTAAGGAATGAAAGTTTTATTTGCAACAACAAATCCAGCAAAAGTAGGAAAGTATAAAAAAGCATTAGAAGAAAATGGGATTGAATTAATTACAATAAATGATTTAGACTTTAAATTAGATATAAATGAAAATGGAAAAGATGCACTTGAAAATGCATATATCAAGGCAAAATCATACTATGATATATTAAATATACCAACAATAGGAATGGATAATAGCTTATTTATAGAAGAATTACCAGAAGATAAACAACCAGGAACATATGTAAGAAGAGTAAAGGGGAAAGAACTTACTGATACTGAAATGATAGAATATTATACTAGTCTAGTAAAAGAATATGGAGAAAAATTAACAGCAAAATGGGTATATGGTATGGTAATATGCGATGGTGGTAATATAGAAAAATATACATGGAGTAAAGACCATTTTTATTTTGTCAGTACACCAAGTAAAATAATAAATGAAGGATATCCTTTAGATTCTATTAGTATTTTGCCAGAATTTAATAAATATTTTGTAGAAATAACAGATGAGGAAAAGAAGAAATATAGTAAGAAAAATAGTAATGATGATAGTGTAGTAAAATTTATTCTAGATAATATAAAAAAATAGGAGAAAACTTCATGAAAGTAGAAGATTTAATACCAAAATATAATAAACTTCAAGAAAAATATGGAGCAAAAGAATTAGATTCAATTTATAATGGTGGAGACACAGAAAATCCAGATATATGTTTTGTTTTTATGAATCCAACTGGAAGAAATATTGCTTCTTCAAAAGAATGGAAGGGTAGAAAATCGCCTTGGATAGGAACAAAAAATATTTGGGATTTATTTTATAGATTAGATTTAATGGATGAAGAAATTTATAGAATAATTAAGAATATAAAGCCAAATGAATGGACAGAAGATTTTGCTGAAGAAGTATATAATGATGTGAAAAAACATAAATATTTTATAACGAATTTAGGAAAATGTACTCAAGTAGATGCAAGAGAACTTCCAAATAGTGTTTATAAAGAATATTTAAATTTATTAGAAAAAGAAATAGAAATAATAAATCCAAAAGTAATAGTTTTATTTGGAAATCAAGTTAGCTCAATTGTTTTAAATGAGAAAATATCTGTTTCTAAATGTAGAAAAAAGCTATTTTTACATGAAATAAATTCAAAGGAATATAAATTTTATTCTGTATATTATCCAGTTGGTAATGGCAGATTTAATATTGATAAAGCAATAGAAGACATTAGATATATAAAAAAGCAGATAAATAACAAAAAAACGGTTACTGTGAATTAAGGAGAAAAAATTGGGAAAAATAAGAACAATATATAGATTTGTAATTAGCAGGGCAGTAGCAACAATATATATTCCAAGTGCAGATAAAAAATAACTACTAAGACTTTATTTAGGACGAAAAAACATAGAAAAGGATTCCGTAAACTGTGTAGAAAAATGGATGAATCTTTTCAAAAAGCCATACAAGAAAAAAGAAGTCGAGAAATTATAGAAAGATAAATTTTATCTTTTAAAATTAAAACTACTAAGGGGAATTTTTATATGAGCATTTTAAAAAAGCTCTTAAATAGTAATTATATAAAAATTAGAAACATTATAAATAAACTTAATGATGATAATATAAGTGAATATGCTGCAGAATGTGCATTTTTTACAATATTATCTTTTATTCCATGTATAATTTTTTTCTTAAGCTTGGTAAGATATACAAATATTGATGAAGCTACAATATTTTTTAGCTTAAAAGAATTTATACCAAATGTAACCTATGAGTTTGTGGTAGGAATAATAGACGAGGTTTATTCTAAATCTTTTGGTACAATATCTTTATCTGCAGTTGTTGCATTATGGTCTGCAGGAAAAGGTTTTTTTTCACTTTGTAAGGGATTTAGAAAAATATATAATACTGAAAAAAATACCACTAAAATTTGGATAAGAATTCAGGGAGTTATATATACATTTATTTTTATAATAATTGTTATAATGGCACTAATTATATTAGTATTTGGAAATAGTATTCATAAAATGATAAATGGAAAATTTAAGCTTTTAACGCTTATAACTTCATATATATTAAAACTAAGATTTCTATTTACGATTTTCATATTATTTTTGATTTTTGCTTTTTTATATAAAATAGTTTCAAATAAAAAAATTGGATTAAAATATCAAATTCCTGGAGCACTTTTTTCATCGGTTGGATGGTATATTTCATCATTACTATTTTCTGTATATGTAGATATCTTTAAAGGATTTACTAATATGTATGGAAGTTTATCAAATATAATTCTTATAATGATGTGGATGTATGTTTGTATATATATAATTTTGTTAGGAGCAGAAATTAATAGCATATATTTTAATAAAAAAAATATAAAATTATTAGATCAAAAATTAAGTTCTATATAGAAAAATATCACTTTTTGTGATATTTTTTTTAAAATTTTAGTAAAAAAAATTAAATTTTAAAATACACGGTTTTTCCTAATATTCTAAAGGTTTGAAGGTTTTGAGATTAATAAAGGATTATAAAATTTTATAAAAAAAATAAAAAACTTCTTTACAAACAAAAGAAGCCATGCTATAATCTCAAACAAGTTAAATATTTTTTAACTATTTAAAATTCTTTAAAAAAGATAATTTTGTTCTTGAAATTATCTATTTCCAAATTAATTAAAATTAAATATTAAATCAAATATATTTTTTAAGCTTATTTTTTGCCCCCATAAGAAGTTACTTAAAAAATTGTATTTTTAATCTGATTCCCCTATCGGAAATATATCAAACCATTAATTAGTGTTTTTTGTGAAAGTAGAATTTAAATATAAAAGTTTATTTTATGCCTTAAAATATTTTTAAATTAGTTTAAAAAATATTTAACTTATATTTTTATAAAAGGAGGCTGATTCATGACCAAAAGAAAAAGAGCTTTAGGAATTTTTATTACTTTAGCTCTAGTACTACTAGTATTTGTAATTGGTTATACATTTGCCAAATACTATACAGAGATAAAAGGAGGTGGAATAGGAAGTATTGCTAAATGGTCTTTTGTTGCAAATAATAGCAAAGATACTATGCAAAGAATTTCATTAGTAGACACTGCAAACGAAGTAAGTTTGGTAGAAGGAAAAATTGCTCCAGGAACTAGTGGAGATTTCGATATTTTAATTGATGCTACTGGTTCAGAAGTAGGAGTAAAATATGAAGTAAAAGTTGCAGAAGAAACCAATATGCCAACAAATTTAGTTTATAAAGCTGTTGTGGATGGACAAACTTCTAAAACTTATACATCATTAAATGAACTTGCTGAAAAAGAACTAATAGGAAATATAGATACAGTTCACGGAGAAAAAACCAAAACAATTAAAGTTATATGGCAGTGGCCTTATGAAACAAAAGATGCATCTGGAAATGTTATTGGTGATAATGCTGATTTAGCAAATGGAACAAGCTCTAACTTAGCTTATGAATTTGTATTACAAATTATAGGAATGCAGGTTTAGAGAATTTAAATTTAATAAAAAATGATAAACATTTAATTATCCAATTTAGAAAACCTTATATATTGATGTAGAGAGCAAAAAAAGCTCTCTACTAAGAATATTTTATAAAGTATTTTTAGTAGAAAGCTTTTTAAATATGTATATATGATTTTTAATAACAGCTTTAAAATTTAATTTCTAAAAGAAAGGAAAGTATGAAAAAAATAATAAAAATAATTATTCTAATAATTTTAATTTCAATATTAATTTATGTAGTTTATCAAAAATATATTGAAGAAAAAGAAGTAATATCAATATTTGATAAGAGCTTTTTGATAGTAATGAGTGGGAGTATGGAACCTGCGATTAGTCCAAAAGAACTGATTATAATAGATAAGCAAAATAAATATGAAAAGGGAGATATTGTTACATATAGTGATTATGAAAATTATATTGTTACACATAGAATTGTTGAAATAAATAATACTGAATTTATTTCAAAAGGAGATAGCAATAATATAAATGATAAAGTTCAAAGTTTAGATAAAATACATGGAAAAGTTATTTTTCATTCTAAAGTTTGTGGAATTTTTATTTTGTATATGTTAAAACCAATTACTATTATATATTTACTATATATTATAGTATTAGAAATTTATTGTAGAAGTAAGGAGAGCAAGAATGAAGAAATCGCAAAATAAAATTATAATAATCTTTCTATTAGTATTGTTAATTCAAATGATAGGAGTAACAAATTCAAAATATGCTACTAGTTTTTTAAAAGAAGGAAAAGCTAGTATAGCAGAGCCAGTAATAGAATTGGAAAGTTTTGAAAATGTAGAAAGAGTTGTTAATAAATTAGATTTTCCAATGGAATATACTTTTAAGCTTAAAAACTATAAAGAAAATAAGATAAATGAAGTTGATTTCTTATACAATATAGAAGTTATTTTCTCTAATAATAATTTTCCAATAAAATATAAAATTATAGATATTTCTAATGGAGAAATAATTGAAAATTCACAGACCTTGTTCAAATTATCAAAGTGCATAAGAGAGGAAAAAAAATATAAATTAATTATTGAATGGGATGATAAAAAAATAGAACTTTCAAAAGATTTTGATGTAAAAATAAAGATAAATCTAAAACAATATAAAATAGGAGAAATATAAAAAAGTGAAGGAAGATGCTAATTATTATATAGAAAGATATGAAACTAGAAGAAAAAATAGAATGATAAGAATAAGTATTTTAGTTATTCTAATATTAATAGTAGTAATAACTAGTTTTAAATCTGGACAAAAATTTTATGAAATTAAAAATACTAATTTTGATTCAGTAAGCACAAAAGTAGATTCTAATATAGCAAAATGGAAATTTAAAGTGAAAATAATTTATTAAAATAAAAGAAGAGGTGATTTAAAATAAGAAAAAGAATAGTTGTATTTTTTATAATTATAATATTATTTTTATCAAATAATATTTATGCAAAATATAATTTAATTTTAGAAACAAATAAAATATCTTTATCACGAGACACAAGTTTACCAAAATATGAGATATCTTATTCCCAAAAAGATTGGACAAATCAAGATGTAATTATTACACTGCGAACTGATAAAGAAGTAGAAAATATAGATGGATTTGATACTATAGAAACAGGAAAATTATTTAGTAAAGTAATTTCTCAAAATGAAAGTAAAGAAATAATTTTAAAAGATTATTCTGGAAATAATACAGAAGTAATTTATAGTGTAAATAATATAGATAAAGAGAAACCACAGATAATAGGAATAACTGATGGAGCATATATATCTACAGAGGTTAAATTAGAATATAAAGATAATGTTGGAATAAAAGAAATATTTGTAGATAGATATTCAAGTTTAGATTTTAGGGTTTTTGATGATTTTTATGATACAGATTTTTATTTTGGAATTGATACAATAGATACAAAAATAACGCCAAGAATACTATCTCACCCAAAAGGAACAAGAAAATACAAATATTATTTAAATAATGTTTTACATGCAATAACTGAAAATACAGAATATACATTTTCAGGTGTGATTCCTGGAAATAAGTATATAGTTAAAATAGAGGCTATTGATGAAAATGGTACAGTACTTGAAACAGTGGAAAAAGAGACTTTTACTAACTTTTTTTCGAATATAGAAACTAGAAAAAGTGATGACATTTATAATGCAAAGTTAATGAATATAGATACTAGAATTAAAAGCTTTTCATATGTTGTTTGGTCTGATGAAAATAAAGAAGATAGTATGACATGGTATACAGGAGGAAATATTTCTACTGATAGGACTTTAGAGCTTGAATTTAATAGACAAAATTTTGGAAGCTATACAGATAAATCATATATTTATAGAATACATATTTTTTTATATGATGAAACAGGTAATATAATAAGTACAATACCTATAAATATATTATTTGGCAAAACAGTTCCTAAAAAAAGTGAAATTGATATATATAATTTAACAGAAGGTGGAATATATCAGATAATAGCTACAGATTTTGCAGGTAATAAAACAGAATATAATATTTATATAATAAAGTGATAAACCAAGTAATTTATTCAAAATAAAAAAAGCTTTCAAACTATAAAAATAAGTGATATAATAATAAAGTATAAATTATTTTGAGGAGATATTAAATGTTTGCACATAAAATGAAAACATATGCTTTTGTTGGACCATCAGGTACAGGAAAAAGTTATAGAGCACAAATGGTAGCAAATGAAAAAAATATAAAGTATATAATAGATGATGGATTATTGATAAGTGGAAATGAAGTTATAGCAGGAATATCTGCAAAAAAGGCACCAACTAAAATCGAAACAGTAAGAAATGCTTTATTTCAAAGTGAAGATAAAAGGAAAGAAATACAAAAGGCAATAAAAAAATATAAGCCAGAAAGTATTTTAATACTTCGGAACATCAGATGAAATGGTTAAAAAAATTGTAGAAAACCTAGAAATTGAACCTATCTCAGAAACTATATATATAACAGATGTAGCTACAGAAGAGGAAATGGAAACTGCAAGAAACATTAGAGTAACACAAGGAAAACATGTTATTCCTGTTCCTACCTTTGCAATAAAAAAAGAATTTTCTGGATATTTATTAGATCCACTTCAAATCTTTAAATCAACAGGAAAAGGAAAAGCTCCATATGTATCAGAAAAATCAATTATTAGACCTACTTTTAGTTATTTAGGAAATTTTAAAATATCAGATACAGTTTTTAAACAAATTATTGACTATATTGCAAATAAAACAGAGGGAATATATAAAATTTCAAGAATAATTATAAAAAAACATGAAGGTTTTGATGATGGAATATTTATATATATAGAAGTAGTAATGAAATATGGATATAATATAAATGAAACAATAACAGCACTAAAAACAAAGATTATAAAAGAAATAGAAAAGTTAACAGCAATGAATGTTTTAAATATGGAAATTGTAATTAAAGGTGTAAATTTTGATAAATAGGAGGAAGCAAATGTCTTTTATTGTAGCAATAGATGGGCCAGCTGGTAGCGGAAAAGGAACAATAACAAAATTAGTAGGAAAAAAGCAAAACCTTATAAATATAGATACTGGCGCCATGTATAGATGTGTTAGTTTAAATATGATTAAAGAAAATATTGAACTAAATGAAACTAACAAAATAAAGGAAATATTAGAAAAGATAAATATTGAATTTAAGAATATTAATGACGAAGATAGATTTTTTTTAAATGGAGAAGATGTAACAAAGGAAATAAGAAATCAAGAAGTTAATGATATTGTATCACAAGTATCACACATACCAATAGTTAGAGAAAGCATGGTAGATTTGCAAAGAAAAATGTCTGTTGGCAAAGAGATAATAATGGAAGGTAGAGATATCGCTACTAATGTATTTCCAAATGCGGATGTAAAGATTTATTTAGATGCTTCAGCAGAAGAAAGAGCAAAAAGAAGACTAAAACAAAATGCAGAAAAAGGAATAGATATTCCATATGAGGAAATTTTAAAAAATATTATTTTTCGTGATAATAACGATAAAACAAGCAATGTTGCACCACTTAAACAAGCAGAAGATGCTATTTACTTGGACTCTACAAATTTAACTATAGAAGAGGTTGTAGATAAAATAGAACAAATAATTAAAGAGAAACGTTCTTAAATATAAAATTTAGAACCGAGCTAATAAGAAAAGCTATAAAATAAAAATAATATATAGGGGAAATAACGACATGGAAATTTTAAAAAAGATTGGAAGAGTAGTTGTTAGAACTGCGATATTTACATATTGCAAAATTGTATATAGAATAAAAACGGTAGGAAAAGAGAATATACCTGCAGATGGAGCATTAATATTTTGTGGAAATCATAGAACATATTTAGATCCACCAGTAATAATAGTAACAGCTGGAAGACATATGAGATTTATGGCAAAAGAAGAGCTTAGGAAAAATCCATTTCTTGCATTTTTGGGTGTTATTTTTGAAGGAATATATGTTAAAAGAGATGCAAAAGATATATCTGCTATGAAAGAGGCGATTAAAACTTTAAAAAGTGGTGGATGCATTGGTCTTTTTCCAGAAGGAACTAGAAATGGTTTAGAAAAAAATGATGGTAAATTAAAAAATGGAGCAGCTTATTTAGCTTTAAAAACTGGAGCTAAAATAGTTCCAATTGGAATACAAGGAGAAGCAAAGCCTTTTCATAGAACAACAATAGTATATGGAGAGCCATTAGATTTTTCTACAAAATATAATATTTCAGAAGATAAAGAAGCGGCAGATAAAGCAACAGATGAATTAAAAGAAAAGATAATTATGTTGACAAAAAAAGAGGTTTAGTATATAATAATATGGTTAATTTGCAAGCTAGTTTGCATAATTTAGCCATATTTTTTTGCAATTATAAAATACTAATAAATGTAGCAAAAAAATAATGTTTAAACTAATAAAAGAGATATAAAGGCATATACTTTTTTATTAGTTTAAACATTAAAATAAGTAAGAGGGGAAAAAAGATGAGAAACGAAAAAATTAGAAATGTAGCAATAATAGCGCACGTTGACCATGGAAAAACAACACTGGTAGATGCTATGCTTAAGCAAAGTGGAATTTTTAGAGCTAATGAACAAGTAGCAGAAAGAGTAATGGATTCTAATGACTTAGAGAAAGAAAGAGGAATCACAATTCTTTCAAAAAACACAGCAGTACATTATAAAGATTTAAAAATAAATATTGTGGATACACCAGGACATGCTGATTTTGGAGGAGAAGTTGAACGTGTTTTAAAAATGGTAGATGGTGTAGTTTTACTAGTAGATTCTTTTGAAGGAGCAATGCCACAAACAAGAGAAGTTTTAAAGAAATCATTAGCATTAAATTTAAAACCTATAGTTGTAATAAATAAAATAGATAGACCAGGTGCTAGACCAATGCAAGTAGTTGATGATGTATTAGACTTGTTTATTGAACTTGGAGCTAATGATGAACAGTTAGAATTTCCTGTTGTGTATGCTTCTGGAAAGCAAGGAATAGCAACTCTTGATTTAGAAAAGCCAGGAGAAGATTTAGGATGCTTATTTGAAACAATAGTAAATACAATAGAAGCTCCAAATTGTGATATAGATGGAAATATGCAAATGCTAGTTTCTAATATAGATTATGATGACTATATTGGAAGAATTGCTATAGGAAGAGTAGAAAGAGGAATAATTGAACTTGGAATGCCTGTTGCGATATGCAAAAATGATAAAACAGAAAATGCAAGAGTAACAAAACTTTACACTTATGATGGACTAAAAAGAGTAGAAGTTGAAAAAGTAGAAGCAGGAGATATAATAGCACTATCAGGGGTTGCAAATATAAATATAGGTGATACTATTTGTGATTATAATAATCCTGAAAAGATACCATTTGTAGATATAGATGAACCAACAGTTTCTATGACTTTTAGTGTAAATAATGGACCATTTGCAGGAAAAGAAGGAGAATTTATTACATCTAGACATATAAGAGATAGACTATTTAAAGAACTTGATAGAAATGTAAGTTTAAGAGTAAGAGAAACAGAAACACCAGATTCTTTTGAAGTATCTGGAAGAGGAGAATTACATTTATCTGTTTTAATTGAAACAATGAGAAGAGAAGGATTCGAATTATTAGTTTCTCGTCCAAAAGTTATTATAAAAGAAATTGATGGAGTTAAATCAGAACCTATTGAAAGATTAGTTGTAAATGTTCCAGATGATTGTGTTGGTAATGTTATTGAAAAACTAGGAAGAAGAAAAGCAGAAATGATAAATATGGAACCAGCAGAAGAAGGACATACAAAAATAGAATTTAGAATTCCAGCAAGAGGAATAATTGGATATAGAACTGAATTTTTAACAGATACAAAAGGTGAAGGAACTATGAACCATATATTTGATTCATATGAACCTTTTAAAGGAGAAGTTCAAGCAAGAGTTAGAGGAACAATAGTGGCTTTTGAAAATGGAAAATCTATTACATATGGATTATATAATGCACAAGATAAAGGGGAACTATTTATAGGACCAGGTGTTGAAGTATATGAGGGAATGATTGTTGGATTAAACTCAAGAGGAGAAGATTTAGCAATAAATGTATGTAAAGAAAAACATTTAACAAATACAAGAGCTTCTGGTTCAGATGATGCACTTCGTTTAGTTCCACCAATTCAAATGAGCTTAGAAAAAGCTATTGAATTTATACAAGATGATGAACTTGTAGAAGTAACACCAAAAAGCATAAGACTTAGAAAGAAGATCTTAAATAACAAAGATAGAGAAAGAGCAGCAAGATCAGCAATGAAATAGAATATAAAAAAGTTTCCTTAAAGCTCCCTTTTATAAAGATAGGGAAACAAAGGAAACTTTTTATATTAAAATAATAAGAAAATACAATTTTTGACTAATAATAAAAGAGGTAACTATGTTTAATGATAAAGAATTAGAAATAATAAAAAACGATGCATTAGAAAATCATATACCAATAATAATGGATGATACTTTAGAGGTAATAGAAAAAAGAATAGAAAAAATAAAACCAATGAAAATATTAGAGATAGGAACTGCTGTGGGATATTCTGCTTCTTGTTTTGCAAAAGTAACGAAAGAAGAGTGCAAAATTGATACTATAGAATTAGATCAAGAAAGAGCCAGCATTGCTAAAGAAAATATTAAAAAAATTGGAATAGAAGAAAGAATAAATGTTATTGTAGGAAATGCTGTGGACATTTTACCAAAGCTAAAAGAGGGATATGACATGATTTTTATAGATGCTAATAAAGGAAAATATCCAGTATTTTTACAAGAATCTATAAGATTAATAAATAATAATGGAATTATTTTTGCTGATAATGTACTATATAAAGGATATGTTATGAGTGATTATAATAAACATAAACAAAGAACAGCTGTAAGACATTTAAGAGAATATATAAAAGAAATAACTGAAAATGAAAATTTGGAAACAGAAATTCTTGAAGTTGGAGATGGATTAGCAATAACTAAAGTAAAAAAATAATTTATATAGCAAATAAGTAAATCGAAAAACCAGCATATCTGGAAAAAGGGAGTCTCCCTTTTAAAGATAATGCTGGTCTTTCTTTTTCTGCTAATTAGCTTTCGGTTTCAGGTACGATGATAACATGCCTCAAGCACACAGGCTTATATTCGCCAGGAAAATAGCCATATACAATCAGCACTCTGTTTTTGACCTGAAAGGCGATGAAGCTTTTTCCGTTCAAATTCTCGAAGGGAATGAGCTTTCCGTCCTGCAGGTACTGAAACTTGCCCTGGCTGTCACGGAAAAACTGAATGGGCTTAGAGAATGAGCTGGCGCTCCCAACTTGTACTCGAAGAATTCCGTTTGACTTGGCAAATTGCTCGAGGTATTGCCGAGAGTCAGCGTCAATGGGATTTCCCCTGATACTCTCTGCAGTT
>JAAVXQ010000116.1 GCA_022790685.1 Clostridia bacterium | reverse complement strand
GGATCAAATGGTCTTGCAGCATTTATGTGTAGAAATATTATGTATAAAAAGTATGCAAAAATCAATAAAAGCATAATAATAAATATTTTTTTTACCTTTTGTTTATTCATATTTTTCTCCTATTCTCCTATATTTATAATATTTTAATCATATATATAAATTAAAGTCAAGAAATTAAAAAAAATATCACTTTTTTATAAAAAAAGTGATATTTTTTTCTCATCATATATTTTTATGTTATAATGCAAAAGTATTTTTATACATTAACTTACTTATTTATACCCAACATTAAGTAATGAGTATTTAAGTAATGTTATTGAAGAGAGGTTGTTTCATTATGGAGGTACAATATGAAAAAAAATTTTTTTAGACGGCTTATTGCCATAATCTTGGTTGGAGTTCTCACCTTAAGCATGAATGCTTTTGCTTTTGCAAGTGAAAAAAACACCTATGCACAAGAAAATATGGCTCGTGCCAGCTATGAAACCTTGTTAACAACAAATATCACTAGATTTGAGAAAATCGCATACTTTTATGTTCCTTCCACCAGTAATTTAGGTAATACTTACTATATCACCTTTTCTGGCGATAGTGGATACTATGTAAACTTTAGCGTATATTATTCTAACGGAAGCACTCCCATTTGGAGCGGAAGTTATCTTGCTAATGGAACCACTTACACAAAAAGACTATCCATCCTTCCTGGAGAATATCGTATTGCTATGAATACTGGTAGTTCTAATAGTATTCTTTGTGTGGTTGGATACCAAAGGTAACAACTCTTTTGAAAAATTTCATACTATATTTAGCTAATTAACACAAAACACCTCTCTTTAATATACAGGACCAGTGCAGATTTGTTCTACATGCGCTGGTCCTAACTTTTTTCTATAATCACTTTATAATTTTCTTTGCATACTTTTCTTCCATTTAGGAAATATTATTTTATAGGTGGTGATAAATTATGACAAGTAAAGAACTTTTATATGTTGAAGATGCATTAGGACATGAGTGTTTTATGAAAACCTGTGCCTGCAAAACTTCAAAACAATTGCAGGATGCAAAACTTTCTACTTATGTTTCTGAATTAGAGCAAAAACATAATGAGTTATTTAACAAGTTTTTAAATTTATTATAAGGAGGACTTTAAAGTGGAAGATAAAGACTTAATGGAAAATGAATTATTAGTAATAAAAGGTGTATGTGACTTATATATGCATGGAACACTTGAATCTACTACAGCTGAAGTACACAATGCTTTTAAAGAAGCTTTAAATGAAAGCTTAGATATTCAAAATAAAATATATAATCTAATGTCTGAAAAAGGGTGGTATAAAACTTGCCCTGCAGATCAAACTAAAATTGATAATGCAAAACAAAAATTTTCTTGCCAAAACTCTAATAATTAAAATAATTTATTTTTTTAAAGAAGGTTTAAATACCTTCTTCTTTTATTTTTTGTCTAGTTTTTTTCTACACTTTTAAGTTTTTTAAAATTTTACTTTACTTAAAGTTAAATATTATTCTTTTTTTATAGTTTATGATATAATATGTAAAATTAATTTTTTATAAAGGATTTTATATTTTGAGAAAAAGTAAAGAAGAAAATAATAAAGAAAAAAATAACAAAGAAAAAAATGGTAAAAGTTCCTTAAAAAAATTCATCTTTTCTATTGTTATCATATTTATCATTATTACTGCAATATATACAGCTTTATCTGCTTATAAATGGCAATTATTAGCAAATGCTATAATATCAAATACACCTTCTATTGTATATGATTCTGAAGGAAATATTATAGCAGAAATAGGTAAAGAAAGAAAACAATTCAATGTATCAATAAATGAAATACCCAGCAATCTAAAAAATGCCTATGTAGGTATCGAAGATCAAAGGTTCTATAATCATTTTGGTATTGATATTAAAAGAACTTCTGCTGCTATCTTTAATTATGTTTTTAAGGGTAAAACTTCTTTTGGTGGTAGTACTATTACACAACAATTGGCAAAAAATATCACTAATGACAACTCTACTTCTGTGTATAGAAAAGTAAATGAATGGTTTAGAGCAGTAAGTTTAGAAGCCTTTTTATCAAAAGATGAGATTTTAGAAGCTTACTTAAATATTATATATGTTGGACCTAATATATATGGTGTAAAAAATGCTGCTAAGTATTACTTTGATAAAGATTTATCTGATTTAAGTTTAGCAGAATGTAGCTTTTTAGCTGGACTTAATCACTCTCCTAATTCTTATAATCCATTTTTAGAAGAAAAAGATAATAGTGAAAAAATTGAAAAAAGAACTAAAATTGTTCTTAATAAAATGTTAGAACTAAATTCTATTTCACAAGATGAATTTAACTTAGCAATAAATGAAGTTGAAAATGGACTTGCCTTCAAAAAAGGCTCTATTACTTCTAATCGGAAATGGTATATATAATTATCATACAGATGCATTAATTTCTGAAGTTATAAAAGATTTATCAGAGAAAAAAAATATATCAGCAGAATTTGCTACTAATTATATAAATATGGCAGGTCTTAAAATTTATAGTACGCAAAATACATATATTCAAGAAGAAATTGAAAAAGAATTCAATAAGAAACAACATATCATTCCTTCTAAGCAAAATGATGATAATACTTCTCAAGCAGCAATGATTGTTTTAGATAATAAAAATGGATTTGTTCTTCGGATGCTGTCGGAGGTCTTGGAGAAAAAACTATATCAAGAGGTTTCAACAGAGCAACTCAGGCAATAAGACAAACTGGTTCTGCTAGTAAACCACTTGCACTTCTTATTCCTGCTATTGATAAAAAATTGATAACTCCTGTAAGCATTTTTGAAGATAAACAAACTACTTTTAATGATGGTACAGAAGAAGGTTATTCACCTACAAATTATAATAATTATCTTGGTAATATAACTGTAAGACGTGCTACAGAATCTTCTCAGAACATTCCTTTTGTTAGAATGATGGAGATGATTACTCCTGCCACTTCAATTTCTTATTTAAGAAAAATGGGAATTACTACATTAACAGATATAGATGATAATATAAATCTTGCTTTAGGTGGATTAGATAAAGGCATTAGCCCTTTAGAAATGGCTGGTGCATATACTACACTATCTAATGATGGAAAATATATAGAACCTACTTTCTATACTAAAGTTGAAGATTCAAATTATAAAACTGTTTTAAAAACCTCACAGAAAAAAAATAAAATAATTTCAAAACAAACAGCTTTTATAATAAAAAAACTTCTTACAGAGCCTGTTAAAGGAAAAAATGGAACAGCAACATATTGTGATATTCCTAATATTGAGGTTTCTGCAAAAACTGGAACTACTAATGAAAATTTTGACAGATGGCTTTGTGGTTTCACTCCATATTATACAGCTGTTACTTGGTATGGTTATGATCTTAATGAAACAATTGAATATGACAATAAAAATCCCGCTGGTCTTATTTGGGCTAATGTAATGAAAAATATTCATTCAAAATTAGAAGCAAAAAATTTCGATGAACCTAGTGGAATTATTAAAGCAGATATTTGCACTTCTACTAATGCACTTGCAACTTCAAATTGTAAAAATACTTATACAGAATACTTTTTAAAAGGAACTCTTCCTTCTTCTTGCACAGAACATACAGGCTCTCCCCAAAAGGTTCTGGAAACTAACACTACTAAAACAGAAGAATTTGAAGATTTTATAGAAAAGAAAACTGACGAAATAATAGATAAGCTTAAAAATAACTAGAACAAATACTCTAACAGGTTAATATATATAATATTTTGTACTTTAAAATATTATAATAATAAAGTAAGGTTAATATATAAATATTTTCTTGGTTCAAAACATATCTGGGTTCATACCATAGGGTCTTGAACCTCGAAAATATTATATATTAACCTTTTTTATGTAGTATTTTTTACTTTACTTCAATTTTTATATCTCCTGAATATCTTTCTCCTTCAACAATAATATAATTGCTTCCCGCTTGTAGTTCAAACTCTGCACCATAAGTGCCATCTTTTTCAGCAATAATTTCTTCTTTTTCTTTAAGTTTCATAATAACTTTAAGATTTCCACTAGAATTATTAATTTCAAGTTTTACTCTGATTTTGTTATTTTTATCTGGTTTAACTGTAGTTCCACCAAAAATATATTCTTTACCATAAAATTTATTATATTTCGCATCATAGGTTCCTATATAACGACTACCTTCAAATTCTCTTTTACCTACTAATTTCCAATTACTTGTTAAAGCTTCTTCTCCCAAGTTTTCTATAACATTATTGTAACCATCAATAATAACATCTTTAGATAAAACTCCTACAGTATTAATTACTAATCTAAATGCTAATATAATAAATACAATTATGAATACAATTACTATTAAAAAAAATCTTATTATTCTTTTTATCATATTTTAAGCATCTTCTTTAATAATATTTTTACTTCCTAAATATGTTGCCATAAAATATGCACCATATATAACAGTCATAACAATAACAGTTACTATAACTGATGGTAATAAATCTTTTTTACTAGCTAGCCCTGACATCATTTCAATAACAAATTGTATTCCAAATATTGAGTGAATAATTCCTATTATGAGTGGTAACATGAAAAATATTCCTATTTGTTTAAATAGTGCACTATTTATCATTTTTTCATCACAACCTATTTTTCTCAAAATTATATATCTTTGTCTATTATCTGAACTTTCTGTAAGTTGCTTTAAGGCTAAAATTGCAGAACTTGCTATTAAAAATATAATTCCTAAATAAATTGCTATAAAAGTTATTATAGTTGCTAAACCAACACTTGACTGTATAATGGTTATTTTAGAGTTTTCATCTATCTCTATTCCTCGATTATTCAAAGTTTGTATTAATGCAGAATTAGTACTTTCAAACATCTCCTGTATATTGTTTCTTTTTTCTTCTGTTATAGCATTATAATTTGCTGCTAAAAATTTTTCTTTTTCCATATCTTCTGTCAAAATACAACTATCTGGAACTAAAATTATCCCTACATTCATATGATTACCTGTCATCTCTACGTATCCATTTTTACATTCCCTATATTTAGGCTTATACGTTTTCCCAGATATTTCTATCTTTATTTCTTCCCTTTTTATAGCCTCATTTCTTATACTTTTCATACTTTCATAATCACACAAAACAATATATTCATCTTCTGCAAGTTCATATTTTTCTATTCCATAAAGTTCTGCTATTTTATTATAATCTGATATTTTTAAAATTTCCTCACAAGTATTATATTGTAGCATTGGAAAAATAGCTTTTGCTTCATGAAGATATGCTCCTAAAGATTTTTCCCAAGTTATATTTATATCTTCATATATATTTATTTCTATAACATCTTTTAATAATTTCATATCAAATCCATTGTTTATAAGAGTTTCTGAAATTGGTAACTTCGAATCCTCTCTAACTTCTTCAGAATATGTCACTTCTTTTCCTCTACTATTTATTACTTTTTCTGGAAGATTAGCTTTTTTATTAAGATTTAAATCAACTGGTGTAGTTTCTAATAAATTTTTTTCCATAGTATTTCTTAATGCTAAACTTGATGATAATATAGAAATAGTCATAAATAACATTAGGCAAATTAAGGTCATACTAATTACAGTTGTATTAATTTTATTATTTATTTGTCTTAAAACAAACATATTAGTTCCTTTTAGATATATGCTTTTTGATGTTTGAATCATTTTTAAAACAAATCCAGATAAAGACCAAAATACTAAGAAGGTTCCTAAAATTCCCATTAATATTATATGCATTGTTTTTTCAGCAGTATTAAGCGTACGAACATCTATTGTTACCTTATAGTAGCAATATCCAAGTATTATGCAAGAAATAATAAATATCATTATTGAAAGTATTGCATTTTTTATTCTAACTTTTTCATTCTTTTTTACTGCTGTTAATAGGTTTATAAGCTTATATCTTGAAATAATCATAGTGTTAAATATCATTACTGCTAAATACATTACTGCAAAATATATGCAAGTTTTAACACATGCAGTCTTTGAAAAAACAAATTCAAAGTTTTCCATATTTGCTTGAAATAATTTTGAAACTAATATAGACATAAACTGTGAAGCAAATACTCCGAATTAATAATCCTACAAATAGTGAAATTATACCTATAAATATAGTTTCTAATATAATTATTTTTGAAATTTGTCCTTTTCCCATTCCAAGTAACATATATATTCCAAATTCTTTTTTTCGTCTATTTATTAAAAAACTGTTGGCATAAACTATCAAAAGTCCTAATATTATTGATACAAATACGGAAATATATCCTAGCATCTCTACCATTAATTTTACAATCTGTCTTGTAGATTCTGAAACTTTTAGCATTGCTTCTTGTGTATCTAAGGAATTAAACATATAAAAAATTGCTACACCTAGAACAATTGTCAAAAAGTAAATAGCATAATCCTTAAAACTTTTTTTAATATTCTCTAAAGATAATACAAATATTAAACTTTTTCCAAAAGATTTGTTTTCTTCCTCATCAACATCCATTATTTGATTATTAGAGTACATCATTTAATTCACCTCCAAGAAGTGTTTGTACTTCAATAATTTTTTCAAAAAATTCTTTTCTTGTATGTTCTCCCTTTACAAGTTCATTAAAAATTTTTCCATCTTTTATAAATAAAATTCTATCTGAATATGAGGCTGTAAAAGCGTCATGTGTTACCATTAAAATTGTCGCATCAAAATTTTCATTTAAAAATTTAAAATTTTCTAAAAGTTGTCTTGCAGACTTTGAATCTAAGGCTCCTGTTGGTTCATCTGCTAGCACTAATTTAGG
>JAAVXQ010000011.1 GCA_022790685.1 Clostridia bacterium | reverse complement strand
GTTTTAATTTTATAGCTTCTACTCTTAAGCTTCTATTACTTGTACCAGACATCATGCCATTATATACTTTATCTTGCCATCCTATATTTTGTATATGAGTTTGATATTCAATTCTTAGCTCTTTAGGCTCACTCTCTAAATCAATAAGTTCTTTATCTATATCAGTATTTTCATCTGTTATATCATTTGTAATATTATTTTCTAAAGTGTTTGTTACCGTATTAGATATAGAATTATCTATCTCATTTTCATTAACCTTATTTTCATCTATTACTACATTTTCTGTTTTTTCATTTGTTATATTGTTTGTCACATTTTCTACTAGTTCATTTAAAATCTCATTTTGAGTATCATTAGTTATTACATCATTTATTATATTATTTTCAATTTCTACTTTTTCTGTAGAATTAGTTAATGTGTTATCAGACTCTTCATTCTTATTTAAAAGGTCATTACTTATTTCATTTGAAAAAGCTATTACAGCAGAGCTATATGGTAATAGCATAGTCACAATTAATAACAAAATTAATATTTTCTTTAATCTTTTCATCTTTTGCCCCCCTATTTATTATAAATATTTCTTTGATAAATTTAAATGGAAATTTCTATCTTAGATTTATTAGTATTCAAACCATAATCCATCATCTTTTAATTTTTGTATCATTTTTAAATGTTCTTCATTATTTTTAGTAAAATATACTTTTCCAGTCTTATCTGATACAAAATACAAATTATCAGTTGGTTTATATTCTATTGCTGCTTGTATTGCTACATTACTAGGATTACAAATTGGTCCTACTGGTATTTTTCCTTCCATATTCGGACCTCTCGTATTATATGGATTTTCAGTAGTTAATTCTTTTTTGTATAAATCTCTTTCACCCATATCTACTTTAAAAGCATAATATGTGGTAACATCACTTCCAAGATTTATACCTTTTTCTATTCTATTTAAGAATACGCCTACTATTTCTTCTCTATCCTCTTGTGACCTTCCTTCTAGTTCTGCAATTGAAGCTAAAGTTAATATTTCATGTAAAGTAAAGTCCTCTACTAAATTATCTTTATATCTGCTTAAACACTTGTCCATATAATTTAAAATAACATTAAATATTTCTTTTACTGAAACTTCATCATTTTCAAAAATATAAGTATTTGGAAGTAAATAACCTTCTAATGGATAATAAATGTCATCATTTTTTATTTCATCTGTTAAAAACCAATATCTATCTATTAATGAATCAATATATTCCTCATCTTCTAATAAATTAAATACATCTTCTTCTGTATTTTTAGTTTTATTTGCAATTGTTTTTGCATACCATCTTATATTTTTTCCTTCTATAAAAGTAATTTTTATTTCTTCAGATGCAATTTCTCCATTTACAATATGTTCAATTACAGTTGGCATATCTTCTGAATTATCTAATTCATATTTCCCTGCTTGCAATGTATTAATATTGTTTATTCTGCTATAAATTTTCATTGCAGTTGCACTTTTTATTATATTATTTTCTTCTAATATTTGTGCTATTTTTGAAATTCCACTTTTCTCTGGTATTTCTACTCTTATAACTTGCTTTGAAGATTTACTTTGAGCTACTGGCTTTAATTTATTTGTATACCATACAAACATTGTTATTCCCGCTATTATAACTATTACTACCATAATACTCATTATACTTAAAATTATTTTTGCTTTTTTTGACTTCATTTTTTCTCCTCTATTATATAATCTACAATATTTTCTATTTTATCTCTATTTATATTCTTATTTAAAGTCACACACACCTTTAAACCAGATTCTTTAAATTTTGGGGTTATTTCTATTATAAATCTGTAAAAGCTATTTACATCATTTATTGTTTCAAAATCTATATTTATACCTTTAACTTGATTTTTTACAACCACATCATATAACTCATTTATCACCTTATTTCTTTGTTCATAAGTAAGTAAATCTTTAGATATAGCTGTGTTACTTTTTAAAACCGGAATTACAGAAATATTGTTTTCGTTTGCCCAATTAGTATAATTTTTTAAAGCCTCTGCATTTCCACTTCCTTTATTTATAACTTTTCCACCTTCTTCTAAAAGCAAAATTTCTGGAAATACACTATTTAGTTTTCCATTATTTTTTGTTTCTTCTACTAAAAGCTCATATTCTCCTGTAATGTTACTATATTCTTCTAGTATATTTAAGTCTAATTTTTCTTCTTGCCACTTGTCTCTTAATTTTTTTTCATCATATACTTTTTTAGCTTTAATATATCCTATATTTCCATTTTGAGTCTTTACTTTTTTATATTTTCCTATATCCTCTAAAATATAGATTATATCGTCTTTTTTTAGTTTTTCTATTGATTTTGAAAATAGAGAAGTTTTAGTTTTTACTTTACAATTATTAGATACTTTAGCTTCAATTTTTGTTTCAGTAAAGGAATCAATTATTATTTTATTGTTTTCTTTTGAAACATTAAGTTCAATATCATATATCATTAATAATTCATTAATAGGAAGATATATTTTATTATCAATTTCTAATATACTTGATTTTATTTCAATATTAGCATCATTCACTAGCATATTGTTTTGACCCACTTTTAGTAAAGCAATATGTTTATTATAAGTTGTTATTAATTCTTTTTCTGTTTCATTATAAAAAATAGTGCTATCCCAAATACTTCTTACATCTTCTTTAGAAAAATATATAATATCATTATCATAAACAATAATTCTATCTTTTAAATTCAATTTCTCATTATTATATAGTACAGTAAATTCATTAGAAATTTTATTGGATTTAAAAATTGATGAATAAACAATTATTATAAGTAATGCTATAATGCATAAAGCAAGTAACCTTCTTCCAAAATATTTATCTATCTTAATATTCTTAATTTTTTCTATCATTTTATTTCCTTTTGTAAAAAATTTTTATAATGTCTATATCTTTTTTGTTCTTTAAAAATATCATATTTAAATTTTATTTTCAATAAAATTTACTAATAAAAAAATTAAGTATTTATTAATTTATATTAAAATTCCGCTTTATAAGGTGTTTTTTCTATAAAATAGTATTTTTTCTTATTTTATACAATTATTCGATAAAATATTTACAAAAGTTATTTCTTTTTATGAGTTTTTAGTGTATAATCTATATGTAAATATTATTATATTTAAAAGGAGGATATTATGTGGCAAATATGGTTAATTCTTTCAGGATTATTTTTAGTTCTTGAAATTGTAACAGTTGGTTTCTTAGTATTCTGGTTTGCTATTGGTGCATTTATTGCAATGCTTGTTAGCTTTTTTACTGAAAACGCTATTATACAGACTTTAGTTTTTCTTATTTCATCAACAGCTTTATTATTTATAACTAAACCATTTGTAAATAAAGTAACCTTTAAAGATAGTTCTGTAAAAACAAATGCTTTTAAAATTGAAGGTAAACTTGCAAAAGTTATAAAAGACATTGATCCTATTGAAGGTAAAGGTCAAATAAAGATAAATGGTGAAATTTGGTCTGCAAAATCATATAATGATACATATATATCTACAGATACTGATGTTATTATTGAAAAGTTAGATGGTGTAAAAGCACTCGTAAAACCTTTAGCTTCAAATAATAAATAGTAAAAAACATATATTAAATTTAGGAGGATTAAAATGGGAGTATTAATATTCTTATTCGTCATCATTTGTATTATCGCATTTCAAACAATTAAAGTTGTAAGACAATCAGAAGTTTATATTATAGAAAGGTTAGGTAGATTCCATAAAGTTGCCGATGCTGGTTTAACAATTATTGTTCCTTTTATAGACAAAGTAAGATCAGTAGTTAGTTTAAAACAACAAACAATGGATATTCCACCACAAGGTGTTATCACATCAGATAATGTTACAATCACAATTGATACAGTTGTGTTCTATAAAATCACAGATCCAGCAAAAGCTGTTTATGAGATTCAAAGTTTAAAAAAGGGTATTGAATATTTAGCAATCACAACTATTCGTGATATCGTTGGTAAAATGGAATTAGATGAAACTTTTAGTTCTAGAGATCAAATTAATGATAAATTAAGAGTTATATTAGATGAAGCAACAGATGCTTGGGGATGTAAAATAGATAGAGTTGAAATAAAAGATATTACTCCACCAGCTGATATTAGAGATGCAATGGAAAAACAGATGAATGCAGAAAGAAATAAAAGAGCTTTAATTCTTGAAGCTGAAGGAGAAAGACAATCTGCAATTACTCTTGCTGAAGGTAGAAAACAAGCTGCAATTTTAGATGCAGAAGCTGATAGAGAATCAAAAATAAGAAGAGCAACTGGTGAGGCTGATGCAATTAAACAAGTAGCTGAAGCAAAAGCTAGAGAAATTCAAATGGTATATGCTGCTATCAAAAATTCAAATCCAGATGAGAAATTAGTTCAAATTAAATCTTTAGAAACTTTAAAAGAAGTAGCTAAAGGTGATGCTAATAAAATATTCATTCCTTTTGAAGCAACTTCTGCTTTAGGTAGTTTAGGAGCTATAAAAGATGTAATGAATAATAATGATAACAATAAATAAAATATAAAACAATAAAAAGATGTAAGAGTTTTTCTCTTACATCTTTATTTATTTCTTAGATTATATATAATATTTTCAAGATTGTTTAATAAGTAGTCTACATCTTCTTTTGTATTTTCCTTTCCAAATGTTACTCTTAAACTACTTCTAGCAACTTTTTCTGAAACTCCAATAGCTAATAAAACGTGTGATGCTGTAAGAAGCCCTGCACTACAAGCTGATCCACTAGAAGCACAAATCCCTACATTATCTAATTCTTTTAGCATTTTACTTCCATCTACTCCAATAAAACATATATTACTATTTCCAGGAAGTCTATTTTCTAAGTCACCATTAATTACAATATTTGGTATTCTTTTCTTTACTTCTTCTATATAGTAATTTCTTAATGACAATAATTTATTATTGTATTCATTTATATTTTCTGTCGCAATTTCTATCGCTTTTCCAATACCTACAATTCCTGCTATATTTTCTGTTCCACCGTCTAGAATCTCTTTCTTGATGACCACCATCCATATATCTCATAAAATTAACACTATCTTTTATATATGCTACTCCTACTCCCTTAGGTCCATAAAATTTATGTCCTGATAAAGATAATGCAGATATATTACTTTCTTTAACATCTATTTTTATATTTCCTATAGCTTGAACACTGTCAGTATGAAAATATATTCCTCTAGATTTAGCAATTTTGCCTATTTCTGAAATAGGCTGAATTGTTCCTATTTCATTATTTGCAGTCATTATACTTATAAGAATTGTATTTCTTGTTATATTTTTTTCTATCTTTCGTGGATTTATAATTCCGTTTTTTTCTGGATTTATATATGTTATTTTAAAACCAAACCTTTCTAAATATTTACAAGAATTTAAAATTGCTGGATGTTCTATAGTTGAAGTAATAATATGATTTCCATATTTTTTGTTAGCAAATGCAATTCCTTTTAATATCATATTATCACTTTCTGTACCACCACTTGTAAAATAAATTTCGTTTACACTACAGTTTAAAGCTTTTGCTACCTGCATTCTTGCTATATTTACAGCCTCTTTTGCTTCTTTTCCTATTCCATAAACAGAAGATGCATTTCCATATTTTTCTAACATATATGGTAACATTTCATTAAAAACTCTTTTATCTAACATCGTAGTTGCTGAATGATCAAAATATTTTATTTCCATTTTATTCCCCTCGCAAATAATTTCAATTTCTCTAATTATATTGTATGTTCTTTTTTACTTTTTGTTCGCAAAATTCTAAATATTATTTTTTACATATGATAGAAAAATATTATAAACATAAGCATAAAAAACTAAAAAAAATCTACTTTTTAAGTAGATTTTCTATTTTGAAGATTCCCATCTTACTATTTTTATTTCTTTATATTTACTTAGAATTTCCATGTATTTTTGATATTCTTCTTCCCAAAGAGCATCTGGTACTTTATCAAAAGCAGAAAATACTTTTTCAGATTCTTTTAAAAATAATACTTGTTGCTGTGGTGATAGTTTTTCATATTTAACAGAAAATGCATATAATTTATCTAGCATTTCATTTGCTTGTATAAATGTCCAAAAATCTTTTACATTCATTCCTGCCATTTTTATTTGAGCTACTGCAAGTACAGTTAGTATTAATATTATGAATAATAGAATGCATATAATTGCTACAAACTCTACCAAAACTTAACACCTTTCTTTCTTTTGTTTAAAATGAAAATAAATTTTCTATATTTTAAAAAAATTATAACATATACATTTTTTTTAATCAACATCATATTTTAAAGTTTTTGTATCATTTTTATTTCATACAAAAAACAGCTTAGTAAAAAATTACTAAACTGTTTTAATTTACTCTTTTTTAAAATTTTATAAATAAATAATATTTTTTATTTATTTCTATACATTATTTATAACTACTTTTTCATTTTCAAAACTTAAACAGGCTTCTTTATTTTTTAATATCTTCCCTTCTAAAATTCCTTCTGCAATTTTATCTTCTACAAGATTTTGTATTGCTCTTCTTAGAGGTCTAGCTCCATAATTTATATCTTTTCCTTTTTCTAAAATAACATCTTTTAACTTATCATCTATGCTTATATAAATATCTTTTGCTTCCATTCTTTTTACTAATTTTTCTAACATTAAATCTGTAATTTTTCTTATTTCTTCAGTATTTAACCTATTAAATACTATAATCTCATCTATTCTATTAAGAAGTTCTGGTTTAAATGTTAATTTTACTTCTTGCATTACTTGTTTTTTAATTTCTTCATTTTCTTCTACTTCTGTTTTATTTCCATTAGAAAATCCTAAATATTTTCTTTCTGTTATATTTCTCGCACCCACATTTGATGTCATTATTATAACAGTATTTTTAAAATTTGTTACTCTTCCCTGACTATCTGTTAGTCTTCCATCTTCTAAAATTTGTAATAATATATTCATAATATCTGGATGAGCTTTTTCTATTTCATCAAATAAAATTACTGCATATTGATTTTTTCTTATCTTTTCAGTAAGTCCTCCCATATCATCATATCCTATATATCCTGGAGGTGCACCTATTATTTTAGATATCGAATAGCTTTCCATATATTCTGACATATCTAATCTAATCATAGCTTCTTCTTTTCCGAATAAACATTCACTTAAGGTTTTTGAAAGCTCTGTTTTCCCTACTCCAGTTGGACCTAAAAATAAAAACGAACCGATTGGCCTATTAGGATCTGATAGACCTATCCTACTTCTTCTAATTGATCTTGAAATTGCCTCTACAGCACTATTTTGTCCTATCACTCTTTCATGTAATCTATTTTCTAATTCTTTTAATCTATTTTCTTCATCTTCATTAATTTTATAAACAGGAACTCCTGACCACATTGAAATTACTTTTTCTACATCTTCCCTTTTTACATTAATTATCTCTTTAATTTTTTTACTTTTCCATTCTTCATTTTCTCTTTTATATTCTTGTATTAACTTTATTTCTCCATCTCTTAATACTGCTGCCTTTTCAAACTTTTCTGTATTTATAGCCTCTACTTTTTCTATTTTTGTTTGTTCTATATTAGACTCTATATCTTTTATAAATTTAGGTTCTATATAGTATTTAAGTTTTGCTTTAGCTGATGCTTCATCAATAACATCAATGGCCTTATCTGGCAAAAATCTATCATTTATATATCTTTTTGATAATTTAACTGCCGAATATATGGCTTCATCAGTTATTTTTACATTATGATGTGCTTCATATTTATCTCTTAATCCTTTTATTATATTAATAGCCTCATCTTCTGTTGGCTCTTTTATATCTAATGGTTGAAATCTTCTTTCTAAAGCAGCATCTTTTTCTATATATTTTGTATACTCTTTTATTGTAGTTGCTCCTATGACTTGAATTTCCCCTCTAGCAAGAAGTGGTTTTAAAATATTTGCAGCATCTATTGCTCCTTCTGCTGCACCTGCTCCTACTATTATATGAATTTCATCTATAAATATTATTATGTCGTTTTCATCTTTTACCTCTTTTAAACATTTTTTTATTCTATCTTCAAAATCTCCTCTATATTTAGCTCCAGCTATCATTGAAGTTATATCTAAACTAACTACCCTTTTATTTTTTAGAGTATCTGGAACTTGATTTAAAGCTATTTTTTGTGCTAGTCCTTCTATTACTGCTGTTTTCCCTACTCCTGGCTCACCTACTAAACAAGGATTATTTTTTGTTCTTCTTAATAAAATTTCTATTATTCTTTCTGTTTCTTCTGATCTTCCTATTACTGGATCTAATTTTCCTTCTTTAGCTTCTTTGGTCAAATCAATACTATATTGATTTAAATTAGTTGTCAAATTATAGCTACCAAATTCATTAGTAGTTTTTCCACTTGAAATTCCTTCTTCAAAATCATTTAATATATCTGCAATATCATTATATAAACTTTCAATATTTAATCCTAAATCTAATAAAATTCTAATAGCAATACTATCAGCTTCTTTAAGTATTCCTATTAACATATGTTCTGTTCCTATATAATTACTTCCTAATTTCTTTGCCTCTATATATGAGTTTTCTATGACCTTTTTGGTTCTAGGTGTAAAACCTAAAATATTTATGTCTTTTTTTTCTCCCACACCAATTAAATCTTTAATTTTATTTAATACTTTTGTCTCTGTTATATGCTGATTTTCTAATACTTTGTTTGCAACACCATTTTCTTCTTTTATAAGACCATATAAAATATGTTCTGTTCCTATATAAGTATGACCTAGTTTAATTGCAATATCATTAGAATAGTCTAATACTCTTTCACTGCTTTTGGTAAATTTATATACCATGAACTAACCTCCCATTTTTTTCCAAATGTTTTCTTAAAACTATTCTAGCCATTATATATATTTTGTATTCATATAAAAAATAAATTATTTAATAAAAAAACTAATACAACTCTTTTTGTATTAGTTTTTTATATATTAATTTTTATTATTTATGCATACTTATCTCTTGAATATTTTCTTTATACTCATATTCATCTATATTGGGCATCTTTACATCTTCATTGGTTATTGTATTTATTTCATAATCTGTATATTGATTAGTAATATCACTACTTATAGGCAAATAATCATCACTGTTAATATAATATTCATATTTTTCATTTTCATGTTTTCTTACTATGTGATAAGATTCTATGCCATCTTTTTCTTCATTAGAAATCTTCGTGCTTATAAACATTTTTAGTTTTCCTAAAAAACCTAAGTCATCTTCTGAAAATTCTAATTTTTTATATAAATGTTTATTTCCATTAATACTATTTCCAGATTTTTTTGTATATTTTTTATTTATTTCATGAAAAATATATGTATCTTCTCCATTATAATAAAAAGTAAATATATGTATGTTTTCCTCCGAATATACTTTACAAATTATAGTATCATCTCTTCTTACAATTTCATTTTTTCCAATATTAGAATTGTTTATTTCTGAATATTTAAAATTAGTTATATTATAGTTTTCTTTTATTTTATTATAAATTTTATTAAACTTAAAAAAATTTATAAATAAAAATATTAATAATATTAATATTATAACTGTTATAATTAATACAATTGATTTTTTGTGCATTTGTTTTTCCTCCCTATGAGTATCTTATCACATACATATAAAAAAAACAACAAAATATCACTTTTCAAAAACTTTAAATAAAGGTAATATCTTTGACAATTACTTATTAATATTGTAAAATATGATTGTTGCTTTTTTAGCAATAATGGGTGATAGAAACAGGAAAGGACCAGCAATGAGAAAAAAAATATTTAGCATCATTCTTTCTTTGGCAATGTTCATCACACTTTGCATTCCTGCAAGTGCTTCTGAGCTCAAAAATCCCAATAGCCAGCCTTCCACAAGATCTACTTACAGTGTTTATCTTATTGAAGAAGCTGGTTATCTCAGCAGTACTTCCAATTTTTATACTGCTACAGGTAATTCAAAGGTATATTCTCACCAACGTTTTACAATTTCCGTCAACTTTAGATGTTCCAATGGCGGTTCAGCAAAATTAAAAATTGGAGATTTTTTTGAGCATACCATTCCATGTGATGGTACATCACGGACTTACAATGTTTATACCAGTCTAAATGATGTTCCTATCACATGGGAAATCACGAATCATCCTGCTGGATTAGCATACTCTGTACGGATGTATACCTCATAAGGTAAAGGTAATTAGGCGTAGTTAACAATTAATTATTTGTTTTGTCACCCATTTCCTCGGATTGAATATTTTCATTCCAAAAGAGCCATCCAAAGGAGTCCACTCCTTAGATGGTTCTTTCTTATTTTGTAAGTCTTATTAAGAATACCGTTCCTTTTGGTTTATTATGCATTGCTTTTATGCTTCCTCCATGAGCTTTCACAATCATACTAGCTATTGAAAGTCCAAGACCACTTCCTCCTGTCTCTCTGCTTCTAGCTTTATCTTCTCTATAAAATCTTTCAAATATTCTTTTTAGTCCCTCATCAGTTACTCCAATTCCAGTATCTCTTATTTCTATATTACATTTATTATCTTTTAAATATGTTACTACTTCAATTGTATCATTTTCTTCTGTATATTTTAATGCATTATCTAGTAAAATTATTATAAGCTGATATATCTTTCCCGTATCTACTGAAATTTCACCTTTATAATCTAACTTGCAAATTATCTTTTTATTTTGCATATCTGCAATTTCAATATATGGTTTAACTATACTTTCAATATATTCATCAATATTTATATTTTCCTTCTGTATTTCCATATTTTTTGCATCGGCTCTTGAAAGTATCATTAAATCTTTTGTAAGTTTTGTTAGTCTTTTTGTTTCATTTAATGTAATCATTATTTCTTCAGATTTATCAATTATCTTAGCCTCTGGTTCTTGAAGCATAAGTTCTTGTTTTGCTTGAATAATAGTCAGTGGCGTTCTAAGCTCATGTGAAGCATTTTGTACAAACTCCATTTGCTTATGTATTATTTCTTGTATTGGAACTATATTTTTCCTTGATAATATATAACTTGCAACTATTGATAATATTATTCCAATTACAACTGCTGACATTGTGATATCAAAATAATTTGATATTAAATTTTTTTCACTGTCTATATTGATTAAAAGCTCAATATTTCTTATTGTTCCATCTAAAGATGTAATTCTAAAATTAGTTCCTCTATATGAATATTTTTGATTAACTACTATTTCATATATCTTATCTATATTTTTCTCATCAAATTTTACTTCATCTATATATTCTTTTAAATTTCCAAGTTTTGAAGTATTTATCAAATCTCCCTTTTCATCTCTTATTATAACTGCAATTTTAGGATTTGAAATTACATTTGCCATATAATAATCTTCATTTTGAAGCAAAAATTCTTTTAGTGGAGTATAATATTTAGAATACAATTCCTTATTTCCACTGTATTGTCGCTCAACTTTTAATATTTCTAATTTACTTTCTTTCAGTTCTTTATTTACTAAAGAATATGTTATATTTTTTATCATTACAAACATAAATAGTCCAAATATAATAAATATAATTGCAAAAGAAGTTATATTGTGTAACATAAGTTTTATTAAATTATTATGTAATTGCTTTTCTTCATTCATAATAAAATCCTCTTATTACTCTGACCATATATATCCGAACTCCTCTTATTGTTTTTAAATATTTATCATAGCCAAGTTTTTTTAATTCCTTTCTTAAACCACTTGTATATACTTCTATCACATTTGTGCTTGTTTCTGAATCAAATCCCCATATTTTATCAAAAATTTGATCTTTAGTTATTATAGTATTTTTTGAATTTATTAAATATTCTAAAACATCAAATTGCTTACCTTGTAGCAATATTTCTTTACCTTTAACTGAAATTTTTCTATTATTTAAATCTAAAACTAAATCTTTAAAATTTACAGTATTTTCTGAATAATTTCCTGTTGTTCTTCTTACTAAAGCATCTATTCTAGCAATAAGTTCTTCTCTATTAAATGGTTTTACTAAATAGTCATCTGCCCCTATTCTAAAGCCTTTTAATTTATCATCTAAACCATCTTTAGCAGTAAGAATTAATATAGGTGTAAATATCTTTTCTCCTCTTAATTGTGATAAAGTTTCATATCCATCCATAACTGGCATCATTAAATCTAAAATTATAGCATCATATATATTTTGTCTAGCATACAAAATTCCTTCTTCTCCATCATATGCATGGTCTACATCATATTTTAAACTAATACATTGTTCAATTGTTTTTGCTAGTATTTTATCATCTTCAACTATTAATATCTTCATTTTTTCTCCTTTATTTTAAAGATATTATATATGACTTTTATTAAAAATATCTTAAATAGAAATTTTTTCTTTAACTATTGAAACTTCTAAATACTCTTTTATATCTTTTTTACTATTATTATATTTTCGTAGTAATCCTTTATAAATAAGTTTAAGCTCTTTCATTTGTTTAAAAGATTCTGGTCTAATTGTATCTGATAAATCATTAGTATCTACACCAGATTTTTTTAAAACATATCTTACAAACTCAGCACAATAAAAAGTATTCTTTTTAACAATTCTTTTATTTATTCCGTGCTAAAGCTAATCCCAATAAATTAAATTTATATTTATGTCTATGCATTTTTATATAATTTATAGTTTCTTTAATATCACTATACTGCTCGTCTGAAACTTTTAATTTATATACTCCTACTTTTGTCTTTTTAAATCTTTTAAAAGTTCCTATATTTTTTCCTTCCTCAACAAATCCACCAATAAAAG
>JAAVXQ010000115.1 GCA_022790685.1 Clostridia bacterium | reverse complement strand
CTTTTTCATCTTCTACTTTTTCATCTTTTTTAGAAGATTTAGCTGTAGACTTTTTAGCTGTTTTCTTTTCTTCTGCATGTCCATGATCATGTCCACAAGCACATTCATTTTCTTTAACCACTTCTTTTACTTTTGCATTTTGAGTAATATAGTTTATTGCTTTTTCTGTTTTCAAACTTTCTTCTATATTTTTCATTAATTCTTTATTTTCTTTTAGTTCTTCTTCTTTTCTACCATAAGCTTCTGCTAATTCTTTAACTTTATTTGAAATATCTTCTTCATTTACTTCTAATTTTGCATCTTTATATATAGCTTCTAAAACTAATCTCATTTTTATAGAAGATTTTGCTGTTTCTTCGCTTTCTTTTCTAAAATCAGCCATTGTTTTTCCAAGCATTTTTAGATATTGTTCTAAACTAATACCTTGATAAGAAAGTCTTCTATTCATATCTTGTGCCATATTATCTATTTCTATTTCTACCATTCCTGATGGAATATCTAGTTCTGAATCGTCTGCAATTTGTTTTACAGCTGTTTCTTCTAATTCAGCTTTTGATTTTTGTTCATTTTGTTCTTCTTTTTTAGCTTTTAAATCTGCTTTAAGTTCTTTTAATGTATCAAATTCACTAACATCTTTAGCAAATTCATCATCTATTTCTGGTAATTCTTTTTTCTTTATTTCATGTAGAGTAACTTTAAAATTTGCGTCTTTTCCAGCTAATTCTTTTGAAAAATATTCATCTGGAAATTTTACTTTTATATCTTTTACTTCATCATTTTTCATTCCAACTACTTGTTCTTCAAAACCTGGAATAAATGTATTGCTTCCTAATTCTAATTCATGATTTTCAGCTTTTCCACCTTCGAATTCAACACCATCAACTGATCCTAAAAAGTCTATTACAGCAACATCACCCATTTCAGCTGCTCTATCTGTAATTGTAACCATTCTAGAATTTCTTTCAGCCATACCAGAAAGTTCATGTTCAATATCATGTTCTGTTACTTCATATTTAGCTTTTTCTACAGAGATTCCTTTATATTTTCCAAGTTTAACTTCTGGTTTAGTTTGTACTATTGCAGTAAATATTAGGTCTTTTCCTTTCCCTATTTGAGTTATATCTATATCAGGTCTACTTACAACTTCTAATTTTTCTTCTTCTATAGATTTCTCATAAACTTCAGGAACTACTTCATTAAAAGCATCTTCATAAAATATTTCTTCTCCATAATATTTTTCAACTATATTCATTGGTGCTTTACCTTTTCTAAATCCTGGAATATTGAAATATTTTGCATTTTTTGTAAATACCCTTTTTATTCCTTCATCAAAAACTTTTGCTTCAACTGTAAATTCTAATTTTAATTCGTTTTTGTTTTCTGTCTTTTCAACTTTTACACTCATTTTATTTCCTCCAATAATTCAAATCGCTAACAAAATAGCTTTTATATTATATCACACCATAAAAAAAATGCAAGTACTTTTTTAATATCAATAAAATACTTACATTTTTTAATAAACTATTATCTACTTAATCATAAAACTAGGTTTTGTATCTTCTAAATAAAAACTTGCATCTTTTTCTCCTAATTTTATTTCAATTCCCTCTAATCTAAATCCATATCCAGAAGTTCCAGAAAATTCACCATTTCTTGCCCAACCTAACCATCCTGCATTTTGAGCATGTACTCTATAATATACATCATATTTTTGCGCCAATTCACCTGTAAGTCTTATTTTTATTCCTTCTAATCTTAGGCTTTGGCCACTTGTTCCAGAAAGTTCATCATTTCTTACAAAATTTTGCCAACCTATATTTTGTATGTGTGTACTATACTCTATATCTCCATTTCCACTTTGTGATGGAATTCTTATTTTAATACCCTCTAGTCTTAGGCTTTGGCCACTTGTTCCAGCCATTTGTCCATTCTTCTTATAGGGTTCTTGCCAACCTATATTTTGTACATGTGTTGTATATTCAATAGTCGGTGGATTTGATTTAAACGGTCTGATGGTTTTTCCTGGTGCAAAACTTCCTTTTTCTACTAACATTATTTGAATTCCTTCTAGTCTAAATCCATATCCTTCTGTTCCAGATTCCTCACCATTTTTTGCCCAATCTAACCAACCTACATTTTGTGCATGTACTCTGTAATAAATATCATATCTATTTGAAAGTTCACCAGTTAGTCTTATTTTGATTGCTTCTAACCTTAAACTTCTTCCGTTTGTTCCAGAAAGTTCATCATTTTTTACAAAGTCTTGCCAACCTATATTTTGTATATGTGTACTATATTCTATATTTCCTTCTATATTTGTATCAAGTTTTATTTTTATTCCTTCAAGTCTTAAACTTTGTCCTCTTGTTCCTGCCAAATTTCCTAAAGATACATAGTTTTGCCAGCCTACATTTTGAACATGTGTCTTATACTGAATTTTAGCATAATCTTCTGCTATATAATCTCTATCATATGTATTATAAGTTATATCTACTGAAAAAACTTCTGTTCCGCTATCTAATAGTGAATATTTTGCAGTTTTTCCTTTTCCTAAATTATAGGTATCTAAGGTTATAGTAGATCCATTTGCGCTACATCCATTTGTACGCACACTATAATTTACTTTATTATTCATTTCTGAAGAATATATTTTTTTGAAATCTTCAACTATTTTTGGTACTTCTATATAAGCATCTTCACCTAAGTATGTAATATCTGAAATATTTACTTTATAATGTATCCCACTTATCCAATATGATGCAAATTTTTGCATATTATTAGACAAATAAGTTAATTCATTAATAGGATTATTTATTATAAGCAATTGAAGTTTAGCTTTATTTTTAATATATTCTAAATTTGTAATATCATATAAATTATTATTTATTAATTTTATTTCTTGAAGATTTTCAAATGTATTATTCATAAATTTCAAATCATTTAGTTTAGAATTAGTTAAAATTAAATTAGATAATTTGTTCATTTCAGAAGTTAATGAATTTTCTTCTAAATCAATATTCATTAAGGTTAGCTTTTTAAGTTCTTTTAAATTATTTATTTTTACATTTACATATCCTTTGTTGCGTATAGGAACATTTACAGATAATTCTTCAAGTTTTTTAAATCTTGTAAAATCTAAATCTCTATTTAGTAAAAGATTTCCATAGTCTTCTACTATATAAATAGATTTCATATTACTATTTAAAGAATCTAATATTTGATTTAATGTATCTGCATTCACTTGTGTATTTTGGAAATAAATACTTTCTAAAGCTGTACTACCTGCTAGATTACATTCTTTTAATTCACATCCTGTAAAACTTATAGATACTAAATTGCTGATATTATTGAAATTAGATACCTTACAATTTTTTAAATCTAAATATTTTAAATTATAAAAACCTTCAAAGCCTGAGAAATCATCTATTCCTTCTACAGTTAATTCATTAAACATATTTACAGTCATAGTATATAGTGTGACTGTGTTATTATTATCATCTGTTCTAACAATATAATCTTTTAAAGCTATTTTCATTTTCTCATATGTGTTTTTAGATGCAAATTTTATATCTGTTGTATCTAATTCAAAATCTGGATTATCTACTATTGTTACTTCATCAAAACCTGCTAAATATGCATCAACAAATAAGTCTTCATAAGAAATATAAAAATATCCATTATCTCCCCACCAGTCTCCCCATGAGTTAACAGCTATATAAGCTCCATTATTTTGTGGTCTAATATCTTCTGGAAAATTATTTTTTGAAAAATTATCATCCCATCCTACTATAGTGATAGCATGGTCTGGAACCATACCAAGTGATTTTGCATTACATACATGCTTATCTATGCTTGAATTATATTTAATTGCAGAAGATACATTAGAGGCATATATTCCACCATAATTCATTATATGAGTTTTTACTTCTTTTCTAAACTCCTTCATTTCTTCATCAGAATATAAATGATTATATTTATCATATTGACTTATATATGGAAATTCTACTAAATTAAAGGACTTTACAAGTGGTTTTTGGAATTTTAATAAGTCATATTGACTTTCATTATATTCAACATATGGTACTAGTTTTTCATGCACTGGTCCTTTGCCTAAACTCATATATCTTGCATATTGATATATATTTCCTCCACCATGTAAATTTCTGTAAAAATATGAATCAGGTGTTTCATTGTAATATTCATAAAATTGCCTTGAAGTTAAATAATTAACATGCATTTCAGAAAAGTCAAAATCTTGTCCATTTAGAGCTAAATTAGTTTCTAATGCTGTTGAAGTTGTAAAACTCCAACATAAACCATAAAGTCCCTGACTTTCTACTTTAATATTTATCTTATCTCTTAAGTTAAAATATGATGGAATCTCTGTATTTATTTTTTCACTATTAAAGGTATCGTTTTTCCTTTTATTATTGTAATATTCTTCAAATGACATTTTATATTTTCTAGGAATCGCATCTATTTTTTCCTTTTCTTCATCTGAAAGTTTTAAATATTCTATGTATTCATCTGTATATCTACTATTTAAAAATTCGTTATAGCTCTCATTACTTTCCTCTGCGTATACTTTAGTAAAATTAAATATCATTATAAACATTATAATTAATATTAAGTTGTTTCTTACGAACTGCTTTATTTTCATATTAGCTCTCCTTGCTTAATTTATTAAAAGAGACTTTTCTTAATACTCTATTATAAAAGTCTCTTCTTAATCTTTAAATATAATCTTTAGTCTCCTAAGCAAATTCCTAAATCTTTTGCAACTCTAATTAAATCATCATCCATTTTAATTGTTCTTATATTAGATTCTTTAGTGTTTCCTGAAGCAGCTCCAACCACTTTATTATTTCCAACTACATCTTCTAAAGAAACATACCCCATTTTTCCATCTTTATAATTAACAAGAACATTAAATATTCCTTCCATTGCAAGTTCCATCGCTTTTGTTCCATACTTAGTAGAAAGTACTCTGTCGAATGCAGAAGGAGTTCCTCCTCTTTGAACATATCCAAGTACAGTATTTCTAGTAACCATTCCTGTTAATTCTTCTATATCATTTGCTATTTTTTCTCCAATACCACCAAGTCTAATATTATCTAATCCTTTTCCATCATCCAAAGTCTTTTTGACAACTATTTCGCCATCTCTAGGTTTAGCACCTTCTGAAGTTACAACTATTGTAAATTCTTTTCCTCTTGATTTTCTATCATTTATTTTTTCTACTACTTTATGAATATCATATGGTATTTCTGGTATAAGTGCTACATCTGCACCTCCTGCTATTGCAGACTCTAAAGCTATCCATCCAGCATATCTTCCCATAACCTCTAATACCATAACTCTATGATGTGATTCTGCTGTTGTATGTAATCTATCAATAGCTTCAGTAGCTACTGAAACAGCTGTATTATAACCAAATGTCATATCTGTATGTGCTACATCATTATCAATAGTCTTTGGTACACCTATACAATTAACACCTTTTAAAGAAAAATCTCTACTTGATTTTTGTGTTCCATCTCCTCCTAATGTAAATATACAATCAAAACCTGCATTTTTTATATTTTGTACGCAAACATCTGATAAATCTTTATATTCCACGCTTCCATCTTCATTAACAACTTTAAAATTAAATACATTTGTACTATTTGAAGTTCCTATTATTGTTCCTCCTCTATGAAGTAATCCTGATGCGTTAGAATCTAAGTCAAGTTTTACGTAGTTATTCTCTAATAACCCTTTATACCCTTCTATAAATCCATAACATTCTACCCCATTTGTTCTAGCCGTTTTTGTAATTGCTCTTATTACTGCATTTAATCCTGGAGCATCTCCACCATTTGTAAGTATTGCAACCTTTTTTACACTCATTTTTCATATCCTCCCAAATTATTATTATTCATATTTCATTTTATATTATATCAAAAAAATTTTTTATTACAAGATTAAAAATAGATATTTATATTAGTAAAATATACCATGCTCTATTAAGTTACTCGACATTGGTGGCACTGATGGGCTTTCGCAAAATTTCACTACCATAACATTATTAATTATTTTTACTGAATTTTCAGCAGGAAAGATTCCCATTTGCTTAAACTCTTCTGAATTTATAATTGTATAATATTGATAATCTTCACAAAAATTTATATTAGTACCGTAGAAAAGTATTCATAAAACTATTCCAAGTAGCACCTTGTCCCCAATAAGTTCCGTGAAAAATTGTTCCTCTCAAACTATTAGTTATCGCATAATTATATATATCTAAAACTTTTGGAAAGTTATTATCATCTACTATTCCAGCAAATAATTTTGGCATTTCTGCTCTATAGCCAGGACATTCTTCTATCCTATTTAATACTCTAATAGAAATAGCTTTTGCTTGTTCATATGCCATTTCAGCTGTTTGATATGTAACAGATATAGAAATAAAATATGTTGTTATTATCATAAAAGAAACTACTACTGCTCCCCAATTTAAAATATTAGTTATGACATCTTTTTGAACTAATTCAAAAAGCATTAATGAAAAAGGTATCATAAGTAACATTTGAGTTGAAGTCAAATAATAAATTTCGTTTCCTGATGCTATTATAATAACTAAATTTAGTGCTATTGGTAAGCAAAGTACTAAAACTCCAGAAAAAATAAATCTAATAAAAACTTCTTTCTTCTCTTTATTTCCTATCAAATTTTTAATAAATAGTAATATAGCTTCTATAGCTGTTATAGCGAAAAATATTAAAAATAATTTATCTCTTTTCCAAGCTCTATTTAAAACAACTCCATCAGCAAAGAAATATTTTATAAAACCAATATAGGCTTTTTTTATTGATACAATAATAGATTTAAATATTGTACTTAAAGATATTGTATTTGCTCCACCATATGGTGCTAAATCCAATTTTAGTATTTTTAATAAAGCAATTGTTATAAAAAAATATAAAATAGCTGATATTATAAGTATTATTGCTTTAATGACTATATCGTTAATAACTTTAATAGTAGATTTTTTTTCTGTAAGAAGAGTTTTAATAGATATCATTAAAATAAGTCCTACAGTTATACCCATATAACTTTGATATGTAGATAGAGTTATTATAAAAGAAATTATTCCTAAAATAGTTCCTAATTTCTTATTTCTTATTCTATAAAATGCATATACTGTAAAAACAGATAAAAAGCAAGCATAATAATACACATCAGCTGTATAAGCATAAAGTAGCGTCATGCATAAGCTTGGAGAAACTACTACAGTTATTGCTGATATTATTTTAGAAACTTTACTTTTTATTTCAAGAATTTCAATTATTAAAATATTTATAAATCCCATGATTATTATTGAAATTAATGTAGTTATAAAAGGAAGTGCTATATCATTTCTAAGTGAATCAAAAAAGTCTATTCCCCATCTTCCTAAAGTTGCTTCATATGTTCCTGATGTATAATGAAAAATATGCCATAATCCATCTTGACTAAGAATGGTTTTAGATAATAATAAAAAGTGTGTTAATATTCCCAAAATAAATGTAAAAATAAAAATAAATCTTCTTTCTTTATTAAAATACTGTTTTACTTTTTCTAACACTTCTTCTGGTCCTAATATGTATCTTAAATCTACTTTCTTCATATATTTTCCCCCAAATTTTTATGGAATGATTTTATCACATTATTTAAGAAAAATAAACTATTTATGAGTAATTACTTTTTTATTTTATCTGTTATATTTTCTATTTACTTTCATATATTTTAAAAAGAAATGTAAAGATTGGAGAAAAGATATGATAAAAAAAGTAAGTATAATATTTTTAATTTTATTTTTTTGCTTTAATTTAGGTACATATGGATATTTTCAGATTCCAATTTGGAAGGATCAAGATGGCACCACTGAAGTTAATGCAGAAAGTGCAAATAACTTTTTAAATATAGAGTCAGAAAGTGCAATTTTAATTGAGCAAACTACAGGAACAGTTTTATATGAAAAAAATTCTCATGAAATTCTAAGACCTGCAAGTGTAACTAAAATTATGACAGTTTTACTTATTATGGAAGCAATAGACAATGGAGAACTTTCTATGCAAGATAAAGTCTCTTGTAGTGAAAAAGCTAGCAAAATGGGTGGTTCTCAAATATGGCTAGATACTAGAGAAGAACTTACAGTTGAAGAAATGCTAAAGGCTATTTGTGTAGTATCTGCAAATGACTGTGCTGTTGCTATGAGTGAACGTATAGCTGGAAGTGAAGAATTGTTTGTAAATAAAATGAATGAAAAGGCAAAAGCTCTAGGTATGAAAGATACTACTTTCAAAAATTGCCACGGAATAGACGAAGATGGTCATGTTACTTCTAGTTATGATATATCACTAATGTCACGTGAACTTTTGGTTAATCATCCAGATATAACCAAATTTACAACTATATGGATGGATTCTCTTCGTGACAATAAATCAGAACTTGTAAATACAAATAAATTAATTAGAACATATGAAGGTGCTACTGGACTAAAAACAGGTTCTACTAGTTTAGCACTTTACAATTTGTCTGCAAGTGCTACAAGAGATGACTTATCACTTATCGCTGTAGTTTTAAGAGCTCCTACAAGTAAAATAAGATTTTCTGAAGCTAAGCTATTACTAGATTATGGTTTTAGCACTTATAAATTTGAAACATTTTGCAAAAAAAATGATTCTTTTGAAGCTATACCTATATCTAAAGGTACAGAATCTTCTGTAAATCTTGTGTTTGAAAATAACAGTGGTGCTCTTGTAAAGAAAAATGAAAATTCTAATATAAAACAAGATTTAGTATTAAATGATAATGTGTCTGCACCAATTAAAAAAGGTGACGTTTTAGGAACCATTAATTATTATTCTGATAATGGAAATCTACTATCTTCTGTAAATTTAGTTGCAGAAAAAGATATAGAAAAAGTTGGAATAATTAACATGTTTTCACACAATTTAAATAATTGGTTTAATCTATTTAGGAAATAATGATAATTTTAATTTAACTAAAAAATAAAGGCACTTTAAATATAAATTTTAAATGCCTTTATTTTTTATTAATATAATGAATATATTTGCATACTTTCAAAAATATCTTTTTCTTGTTTTGAGCAATTATCTCTTAAATATACCATTTCACCTTTATTTATTTTTAATTTTTTATCAAACTCATCAGTAACTTTATAATTTTTTAATGCATCTTTTAAATCATAATTCATATCCTTGTAAGATACATCTTTCATCTCTAATTTGGCCTTGTCCATGTTCCATTGTTCTAAAATTTTTGAAACTTCTGTTTTAAATTTTGCATCATTAGTTTTACTTATTATATTATCATTCGTAGTAATGCTTATTGTGACTGACACTAATATTAACATTACTATTATTGTTACAATAACTGCAACTAATGTTATACCATTACTATTTTTTATCATAGGTTTGTCTCCTTACTTTAGTATATATCTAAAAAATATTCTAACATTTATTATACCTATAGTCAATTAATTTTCTCCATGAATTATTTGTATTTAAATATAATCAATTTATCTTTCTTAAACAAAAAGTCCTAAGATTTCCTTAAAACATAATTATTTTTAAAGAAGTCTTAGGACTTTTTATATATAAAATACTATTATATTCCATATTTTTTCTTAAATCTATCTGCTCTACCACCTGTAGTATTTTGCTTTAAGCTTCCTGTCCAATATGGATGACATTTTGAACAAACATCCACCTTCATCTCTGGTTTAGTTGAATTTGTTTCTATTACATTTCCACATGCACAAACTATTTTAGACTCTACATAATTTGGTTGTATTTCTGTTTTCATGCAATTCACCTCTTTCTTTATCTTTATAAAACAATCTTAAATATGATATCATATTTACATTTATAATGCAAGTATTTTTTAATATATTATAACATAACCATTATCATTATCATTTTCTATAGTATTTGTTTCTTCTATAATATTATTAGGAGTAATTAAATGTTCTTTTTCCGCACGTTCTATTTCTAAATTTGATTTATCCTTTTCTTCAAAACTCTTTAACATATCACTTATACTCATTCCGTCTTTAATACTATCTAAATTAGCTTGTAAAGATTTTTTATTTACTAATTTTGATGTTACATTAAACAAACATGCAAGTATACATATTGCAAGCAATACTTTTTTCCAAATTTTAGCTAACATTTTTTCTCCTTTCCTTTAAATATAATTAACATATTAATTATACAATACTCTACTATTAAAAGTCAATACTAGACTTTGCTTTAAAAAATATTATAGAGTAAATTTTATATTTATTTTTTACAAAAAACTCTTGTTTTTTTATAAAAATTATGTTAGACTAATTAATAGTCAGTTTATTAAATTAAATGGAGGTGCTTTAGATATGGCAAAATGCGCATTTTGTGGAAAAGAAACATCATTTGGAAAACAACTTAGTATAACACGTTCACATATAAGTAAAAGAACAACTAGAACAGTAAAACCTAATTTAAGAACAGTAAAAACTCTAATTAATGGTGAACCAAAAAGAGTTTCAGTTTGTGCTAAATGTTTACGTTCTGGAAAAGTTCAAAGAGCTAACTAATAAATTTCGGAATACTTTTAAAGGTATTCCTTTTTTCATACTATTTTTATATTAATTAAAATGTTTTAATATTTACATTTATGTTATAAAAAAATAAAAGTGTTAGAAAAATATAAAAATCTTATATTTCTCCAGCACTTTTATTTTTCATAAGCATTTTTGTTATGTATTTTTTATTCCAAATATAAATTTAACAAATCCTCTTAAAAATTTAGGTACTTTCTTTACAACTATTGTCATATATTTTCTCCCTCCTTTTTATTTTTTAAATAAAGTTTTTATTCCACTTATAACTAAGGCTATAGCAATTAATGTAAGCCAAGCTACTGGAGGAAGAAACAAAATAAGCAGCATTCCTATACCAAAACCTATGCATATTCCTGCTATTACTTTTTTAAATTTACAAAAAAACATTAATTTTCTCCTCCTTTATTATATATATTATTTATAAAACTTCCTTTATGTGAACATTTTCTAATATATTTTTGAGGTCTTCTTAAATTAATGTTTTATATTTTTTTATTCTTCATCATCTTCATAATAATCGTCAAAATCTTCGTCGTCTTCACAATCATTGTCATGACAGTGGTGGTGAGATGAGCAGTGTTCACAATCGTCATCATCGCACTCATCATCAATTACTGCTCCTGCAACATATGCTATATCTTCTAATAAATCTAATATTTCCTCTTCTACTAAAATTTCTCCATTAACTTTTACTTCAACAATTTCAAAGTTTTCTAGTCCATCTTCTACCTTAAATCTTATTAAAACTAAACAAGGTTTTTCATCACAGGTTGCTTCACCTGTAAAATCAACGTAAATTTCATCTTCTTTTATTACATTATAATTAATATTATCAAAAAATCCTTCAAATAGTTCTCCTATTGAATAACCTGGTAATGCATCAAATTCTCCATTACAAATAAGGCTTATACAATCTTCTTCTGCAAAATTTTCCAATTTTAAATTTCCTCCTATACGTTTTATTTATGTAATATAACATAAAGCTTAATTTTTTTCAATATTAGTTTATATTATTAATCTCATCTTGTATTTGTTCCCATTTTAAAATATCATTTTCTATTTGTTTATTTAGTTGCTCAATTTCTGTCTGTATTTCAGTTACCTTTATATAATCAGAATATATTTCTTCTTTTGTTAACGCCTTTTTATATTCAAATACCTTGTTTTCTTTTGCTGTTATATCATCTTCAGCTTTTTTTAAAAGTCTTTCTAATCTTGATTTTTCTTTTAATGGATTGCTATAAGTTTTTAATGGTTTCTTTTCTGAAATTTCATTTTTTCTTTCTTCTAATAGAGTTTCTCTTTTTTCAAGATATTCTTCATATCCATATCTATAAAAGGTTACTTTATTATTCTCAAAAGCTAAAATCGAATCAGAAACTTTTTTTATAAAAAATCTATCATGTGATACAAATATAATTGTTCCTTCATATTCTTTAAGTAAATTTTCTAAGCTTTCTTTTCCTATAATATCCATATGATTAGTTGGCTCATCTAAAATTAAAAAATTCGGTCCTTTTTTTAGTATCTTGCACAAGGCTAGCCTTACTTTTTCTCCTCCAGAAAGCATATTTACTTTCTTAAACACATCTTCACCATAAAACATAAAAGCAGCTAAAGAATTTCTAACTTCTGTAACAGTTGCTTTAGGAAATTCGTCATAAAAATCATCATATATTGTTTTATCTAAATTTAGTTCTGCCATTTGTTGATCAAAATATCCTATTTCTACATTTGTTCCAAATTCTATGTTTCCTTTTATTGCTGGTAATTTTCCTACTATAGTTTTTAACAATGTAGATTTTCCAGTTCCATTTGCACCTATAATTCCTAGTCTTTGTCCTTTATAGATCTCAAAGTCTACCTTTGAAATAACATTTTTATATCCAATTTCCAAAGAATCTGCTTTTAAAACAAAATTTCCAGTTTGTTTATTAGGTTTGAAATTAGTTTTAAATGTTCTTAAATCATATCTGTTTGGTTCTTCTAGCTTTACCATTCTTTCAATTTGTTTTAATTTAGACATTGCCATTTTTGCTTTTGATGGCTTATATTTAAATCTATCACATATTGCTTGCAGTCTTTTAATTTCTTTTTGTTGAAACTCATAATCCTTAAGTTGTTTTTCATAATTTATTCTTTTTTGTTTTTCAAAAAAATCATAATTTCCAGAATATTTTGTAATTCCTCCATATTCAATTTCATAAACTACATCTACAATTTTATTTAAAAACATCCTGTCATGAGAAACTATTACTACTGCTTTTGAATAATTTTTCAAATAACTTTCCAGCCATTCTATAGTAACAATATCTAAATGATTAGTAGGTTCGTCTAGAAGTAATATGTCTGGTTTACTAAGCAAAAGTTTTATAAAAGCAATTTTTGTTCTTTGTCCCCCAGAAAATTCACTCAGCTTTTTAGTTTTATCTTCATTTTTAAAACCAAATTTACTTATAGCTGTTTCATATTCTTTTTTATATAAATATCCACCTAAAAATTCATATCTTTCTTGTATTTTTGCAAAATCTTTTGCATCTTCTACTCTTCCAAAATCACTATCTATTTGCATTTTTAATACTAGATCTTCCATTTTCTTTTCCAGCATAATAATATTACTATATACTTTTAATATTTCTTCTAGCATTGTAATATTTTCATCTTCAAAATCTATTTGTTTTAAATATCCAAAATTAATAGTTCCTTCTTTATAAATATTAAATTTTTCTTCTCCAATTCCTTCTGATAAAATTTCATTATCTGTAAGAGCTTTTAAAAGTGTTGACTTACCACAACCATTTCTACCTACAATTGCAATCTTTTGTTTATCTTTTACTTCAAAATCTATTTGCTCTAAAATTGTCTCCGCACCATATGTTACAGAACCATTAGTTATTTTATAATTCATTGTATTTTACCAAAATTAATTTTTTAATTTAAAAGTTCTTTTACAACTTCATTAATTGTTTTTCCATCTGCACTAGCACCTATTTGCGCTTTAGCTTCTTTCATAACAGTTCCCATATCTTTTATTGAAGTTGCACCAACTTGTGATATTATATTAGATATTTTTTCTTTTAGCTCTTCATAACTTAATTGTTTTGGCAAATATTCTTGAAGTATAGAAATTTCTTGATTTGTTTGCTCTATTAAATCTTCTCTTTCTGCTTTTTTAAAATCTTCTAAAGCATCTTTTTTAGATTTTACCTCTTTGGCAATTATTTCTATTATTTTTTCATCTTGAACTTCTATTGCTTTATCTTTCTCTATTTGTAAAATAGCTGCTCTAACCATTTGTACAGTATTTTTTCTTATTTCGTTTTTTTCTCTCATGGACGTTTTTAAATCTTCCATCAATCTTTCTTTTAACATATTATTCCCTCCTATATTTAATAGATATATTTTAATATATCACAATTATTTATCTTTTCATAGTAAAATAGTGATTTAAAGTAAAAAATTACAATTTTATATTTAGAAAATTCATGTACAGAAGTACTAAATTTCTTAAGAATATAAGTTATAGAAAATTTTATTTTTCTTTTTTAGTTTTATCTTTTTCTTTTATTATTACATTTGCTTTTAAGTTAGGAAAAGCATCTAATAATCTTCTATGAAAAATTGATTTTTTCATTACTTTACTTTTTATTTGTTTAGTAAATTCTTCTGAAGAAATTTTAAAATTTTCTACTTTTTCATTTAAAGTATTCTTGCTTTCTTTAATAATATTATTTACTACATTTTTAGTGTCTTTAATTCTATAGTCTAGTTCTAGTTTTCCTTCTCTAATTTTCATTTCTAATAATTTTTTATTGTCTTTAAGTTTTTTTGTAAAAATACTTGGATCGTATTTAAGAACTTTTGACATTTTCTTACTTGTATATTTATGAATTCTTCTTTCAAATTTTAATCCTCGCACCTTTAGTCTTCTACTAAATACTATTACATCTGAACTTGCTTTCATAAGTACATCTTCTGTTTTATCTATAACTTTATCGGCCAACCTTTCTGTTTTATCAATTACCTTATCTGTTATTTCTCCAGCCACTTCTTTTACCTTATTAGACATTTCTTCAGTATTATCCCCCTCTGCATAAGTTTCATTTTTAAATCCATTTATTATAATAAAAGATACTACTGAATCTAGGATAAAAATTCCTAATAAACCATAAGATATAATGCTTACAATATTTTCTGGTATCATATTTACATACTTTATTATAAATGGATTTACTACACAAATAATTAAACTTCCTGCAATACCAAAGGGTAATAAAGTTTCTAAACATATTCTTCCATTTATATTAAATTTATTTTTAGAATAATCCCACCATCTTGCATTAAAAAATTTTTCCATAAAATAGCTAGTAGCATACTCTAAAGTTCCACATATCAAAATAGCTAAGAAAAATAGTACTATTACATCATTTGTATATTTTTGAAGTAGTATTGTTATTAATACAACTCCAAACCCATATACTGGGCAATATGGACCTATAAGAAAACCTCTATTTATAAATCTTTTTTCTTTAAATATTCCCCCTACTGATTCCATAAACCAACCAGCAAATGAGTATATAAAAAATATTAATATATAAACTGGAATGCTATATATAATCATATTATTTTAATTTCAATATTAATATTGAAATTCTCCTTTCTTAAGTTTTATTTTCTTTTCATTTTCCTTAAAATATCCTTTTGTGAATCTGATATTCTATAAGACTCTATCATCTTTTGCAAGGTTTTATTAAAAGTGAATTTATCTAAATTATTTTTACCCTCTAAATATTTCATAGCTTTATTATTAAACTTTATACCTATTTCAGCCAAAGTCCAAGCTACTCCCATTTTTACATAATACCCTTCGTGATTTATTTTATCTAGATTTTTTATTACCTCATCTACATATTCTTCTGTTATAAAATAATCTAACATTGATATTATACTAAATCTAACTTCATATTCTTTTTTTGATTTAGTATATAATAAAATAAATTTCCAATATTCTTCTAATTCTTTTTGCTTTATTTTAAGAGTTGGTACAAAAGTATCAGAAATCGCCCAACTATCTATTCTTGGTACAAATATTTTTATATATTCTAATTTTTCTTTAAAAGTAATTTTACTATATCCAATTATTAAACCTTGTAATAACACTTCTTCAAAGTATTTTACTTTATCATTTTTTACAAATTTTTCCCAATTATTCTCTTTTACAATTTCTTTAGCAAATTTTCTTAAAACTGGAACTCTTATACCAAGCATCTCTCTTTCAGTATCTGGGCATAGCTTTTTATTAAAGTCTCTATATTTCTCATCTGAAAGTTCTAATAATCTATTTCTTATATCATTTACCATATCAAATTTCTCCTATTATATTTCTATTTTATTAAATAAATGTGAATTTTTAAAACAAGAAACTTATGTTTGTATATTACCATAAGGAATTCATGCAGTCAATAGGTTTTAAGCAAAAAATATGCTTTATTTCTAAAGCATATTTTATAAATATTTTAATTATTTTTTTGAAATTCTATCACAACAGTAGTATTGTAATAAAATAATACTACTTTAATTTTATCAGTCATATCATATTTTGTAAGTCCAAAAGTTTCATAAAAATCATATTTATCTCCTTCTAACCATTCCATATTTGCTCTTCTTCCTGGACTTAAAGTACAATAAAATTTTTCTCCTTTTGAATTTTCAACATAAGATGATTTGACTTCTTCGTTACTTACAAACGCATAATCAGTAATAGCAATTGGATTCCATCTATCAATCCACTCTGCATATTCTTGCTTTAAACTTTGTGCTTCTTCTTCTGATATTTTTCCACTTTCATAATCTTCATTTATTGTAAAGATTTTTTCCATTTTTTCTTTTGGAAAATTTTCTGGTTTCTTTATATTAGATATAACAACTCCAATCTCAAAACCAGTATCAGATACTTTTGCATTGTAAACTTCAAAATCTTTATTATCTATATTTAATACTTTGTAATTTATGCTTGTCCTTTCATACATTTTTCTTGGTACATCTACTTTTATTTCCCAATCCCCTTTAATAATAGCTTTATTTCTTAAATCAATATCAGTTTCGCCTTCTTTATTTTGTTCTGTTAAAATTAATTTTGTGAATTTAAAATATAAAGTTTTACTATTTGGAAAAGATTCACCATCAGTATACATATTGTATTGAAAATCTATTACAGAATTTTTTGTATCTTTTCTCTGTATAAAATTATTTAATCCACAATTATATACATTTTCATTAAATTCTGTAAATTCATATGATAAATTATTTTCTTTACAATATTCTTCAAATATTTGTCTGTCCATACAAAATAATATTTTTTTATTTTCATCAGTTACAATTAAATCTTTTAAATCTATACTTTTTAAATTATTTAAATTTATAACACTATCTATATCTTCATTTATTTTAATTTCAAATTGTGTACTTATATTTAAATCATCCATCAAAAAATCTTTTATCTTAGTATCTATCTTTACTCCCTCTATAACAACTCCTGAATTTTCATTCGAAGTTACAGCTTCTGATTCTATATAATTCATATTTGGAGTTTGTATATATCCATTATCTACAGCCTTATCTATGCCATTACCCAAACCTCTTTCAAATTTTTCCATGATTTTTTCATAATTTGCACCAACACACACTCCTGAAAATATTATAAAACATATGCAAACAAATCCTATTACTTTTTTCTTCAATTCTAACATTCCTCCTACTTTATTTCCGGAGAATATTTTTTTCTAAATGCTCTTTTGCTAATTCTTCTTTTAAATTTTCTACTGCAATATTTAATTTTATTCTATTCAATAGCTCATTATCTTTTTCTAACATTTTAATATCCTCCTTTCTTTAACATTTTTCTAATTCTTTTTCTAGTTCTAAAAAGCTTTGATTTTACTTTTTCCTCAGACATCTTTAAATGCAATGAAATTTCTTTTATCTTTCTATTTTCATAGTAGTACAAAATAAAAATATCTTTATCTTCTTTTTTTAGTTTATCTAGTAAATTAATAATTTCTTTATTTATTTCACTTTGAAAATAATCTATTTCTATATCAGAATCATCAAATATTTTATCCATGTAATCATCAATATTACTACTAATAACTTTTAGATTTCTACATTTTTTCTTTAATAAATTATTTGTTATGCTAGCTATATATGGAGAAGTTTTTTTATTAATATCTAGCTTGTCCTTATTTTTCCAAAAACTAAAAAAAACATCTACAATAATTTCCTCATTATCTTCTTCTGGTAATTTTATATATGAATTCTTAATAATGGCTTTTACATAATTTATATAATCTTTTACCAGTTCTTCCATATTAATTTCTTTACCTTCAAAATAACTATATATTTTCTTATCTTCCATTTTATTTTTAAGTTTAAACTCCTTATTTTAAGATATCTTACATCTATATATTACCATCTTTTTTTATTTGGTTGTATTAAAATAAATAATTTATTAAAATATTTTTGGTATAAAACTAATGGTATAAATTCAAATATATTTTGTATAATAAAAAAGTTAATATAAATATTTTTTCGTGCAAGGTCATATGGTAAATCCATAAATATGTTTTACTACTAAAATATTTTATATTAACTTTACTCTATATTTTAAATAATTAACTTTTTCTTTATATCACTTATTTTTAGTTTAGTTTGAATATAACCTTCATTATATAATTCATCTATATGTTTTTTATCTAATAAACCAATATTAGGCTCTTTTATTTCTAACAAATAATCTGTTCCATCCCATTCATATTTAGAAAGTTCATGACAAAGTATTGAAAAAGACTTATTTACCACTTCATATATATTTTTACAACAGCTCTCTGGTGTTTTATTACCAAACACAATACTTAAAACTTTATCAGCTCCTGCTCTTTTGGTTTCTCTCCAGGGTAAATTTTCAGCAATACCTCCATCCACTAAAAGTTCCTTCTTATATCTGCAAGGAGAAAAGATTCCGAGGATAACTGCAACTTGCTTGCACAGCTAAGCCAATATTAACACTATTTATATATTTTACATCATCATTTTTATTTCCAAGCACATTATTAGAAAAAACATACACTTCTTCATTATATATATTTACAGCAGGTATTAAAAGAGGCATTTTTATTTGATTTATATTAGTTATTCCTTTTTTCCCACATACTTCATTTACAAGTTTGCTTATTTTCCTTCCACTATTTAGTCCATCTATATTAAAACCTTTTCCTGTAAATATTCCTTTAATTGCTTTTTTTACATTTATACTATCTATATAATTTATTTCTTTACTATATCTTTTAAAAATATCATACATTTCCTCAGTAGAAAATCCACATGCATATAAAGTCGCTATGATACTTCCAGAAGAAGTTCCAGAAATATAATCAAATTTTATATTTGCTTCTTTTAAAGCTTTTATTGCTCCAATATGTGATACTCCTTTAATTCCTCCGCCTGCTAAACTTAATCCTAGTTTCATAAAAAATCACCTAAAATATTATATTCTAGGTGATTTTTTATTGTTACTTTGCTATCTTTTTATTAAAACATTTACAAATATACCTTTTGCTTATAGACTTTCAGCTTCTAAAGTAAGTTCCTTCATTAATTGTTTTACAGTTGTAATTGCATTTATTCTATAAGCATTACTTCCGTACAAATAATAAACTATTATCTATGTCGCCTTTTACCGCATTAATTAATGCTCTTGTTATACAATATGGAGTTTCTTTAGGATTACAAGTTTTTATACAACCTAAACACTTGCTATTAATACCTTTTATTCCTTTTTCTTTTCTTTCTTCTACTTCTTCAATAAATTTATTTCTTATTGCTCTACCTGGCATTCCCACTGGACTTTGTACTATTTCTATTTCTTCTTTTGTAGCTTTTATATATGCTTCTTTATATTTAATATCAGCATCACATTCTTCTGTTGCAACAAATCTTGTCGCCATTTGGACTCCAGAAGCACCTGCCTTTAAAGCAGATATAATATCTTTTCCATTATAAATTCCTCCTGCAGCTATAACAGGAATTTTTTTCTTAAACTCTTCTTCAAATTCTTTAACTTTATCTACTACTTCTCTTACAATTTCATATATATTTTTCTTATTTTCCTCTTTTAATTCCTCCTTTGAAAATCCTAAGTGTCCACCAGCTTCTGGCCCTTCTACAACAATCATATCTGGTATATGATTTTGTTTTGCCCATAATTTTATCATTAAAGCAGCTCCTCTTGCAGAAGATATAATAGGTGCAATTTTTACATTAGTTCCTTGTATTAATTTTGGAAGTTCTTTTGGAAGACCTGCACCTGATATTATTAAGTCTATCCCACTTTCTATAGCTTTTTTTACATTCTCCTTATAAAAGTTAGTAACAGACATTATATTTATTGCTACTATTCCATTTCCTTTTGAGATTTCTTTTGCCTTTTTTATATGTTTTTCTAAAGATCTTAAATTAGCTTTTAATGTATTTGTCTCAAAATCTGGTTCATCAAAGCCAATCTGAGCTGTTGATATTACTCCAACTCCACCTTCTTTAGCTACAGCACCCGCTAAATTTGAACGAGATATACCGTACTCCCATCCCCCCTTGAATTATTGGAAGTTTTGAAACTAAGTCTCCTATTTTTAATTCTGGTAATTTCATATTATATTTTCTCCTTAATAAATTTATTTTCAATTAAATTTTTAAATTTCCTATTCTGCGTAAACTCGTTTAGTGTTCTTTTTAAGTTCTTTATCTAGTATTTTATACTAGATATCTTTTAAAAAATATAGGCGTTTCCTTCGCCCATATTTAGTGTGTTTTAATTAATAGTTATATTCCCATTATATTATATCCACTGTCTGCATAAATAATTTGCCCTGTAATCGCCCTAGACATATCACTCATTAAAAATGCTACTGAATTTCCAACTTCTTCTGTTGTAACATTTCTTCTAAGTGGTGCCTTTTCTTCTACTACATTAAGAATAGTACTAAAATCTTTTATTCCTTTTGCAGATAAAGTCTTAATTGGCCCTGCTGATATAGCATTTACTCTTATACCCATTGGTCCTAAATTATCTGCTAAATATCTTACACTACATTCTAATGCTGCTTTTGCAACTCCCATTACATTATATCCTGGTAACACTTTTGTAGAGCCATAATAAGTTAAAGCCACTATACTTGCATCTTGGTTTAAAAGTTCTATATTTCTTGCAATTCTTGATATAGCAACTAAACTATAAGCACTTACATCATTTGCATGACTAAATCCATCTTTACTTGTTAATATAAAATCATTTCTTAGATCTTCAGTATTAGCATGAGCTATACTATGTAATATTCCATCAATTTTTCCATAATCTTGCTTAATATTTTTTAATGTTTTTTCTATATCTTCATCACTTGAAGCATCACAAGTATATGCTTTAAAGCCTTTAAATTCAGATAATAGTTCTTCTACCTTTTCTCTATTTTCTTCTCCATTAAAAGTAAATACTAATTTTGCACCTTGGTCATATGCAGATTTTGCTGCTCCATATGCAATACTCCATTTATTTCTAATTCCCATTATTAAAATTGTTTTATCTTTTAAAATCATTTTCTTTCATCCCTTCTTTAATATCTTTGATATTCTCCAATTTTTCTAAATTTTTGATATCTATTTTCAATTAGTTCTTCTCCAGATAGTTTGTTTAAAATTTCTAAATTATTTAATATACTATCTTTTATACTATTTGAAACAAAATTTATATCTTTTTCTGCACCACCTAAAGGTTCTTTTATTATTTCATCTATAACGTTAAAATTATATAAATCTTCTGCTGTAAGTTTCATTTTTTCAGCAGCTTCTTTGACTCTTGATGCATCTTTCCAAAGAATAGAAGCATATCCTTCTGGTGATAATATTGAATAAACAGAATTTTCAAGCATTATAACAATATTACCTATACCTATAGCTAAAGCCCCTCCGCTTGAACCTTCTCCTATAACTATAGAAATTATTGGTACTTTTAAACTAGACATCTCCATCATACTTCTAGCTATTGCCTCTCCTTGACCTCTTTCTTCTGCTCCAATACCAGGATATGCACCTTTTGTATCAATAAAAGTAACTATTGGCCTTTTGAATTTTTCTGCTTGTTTCATAAGTCTAATAGATTTTCTATAACTTTCTGGATTTGGCATTCCAAAATTTCTTTCAATATTTTCTTTTGTATTTCTACCTTTTTGTTCAGCTATTATAGTAAAATTTTGATTTCCAATTCTTCCTAACCCTCCAACTATTGATTTATCATCTTTAAAAGCTCTATCACCATGAAGTTCTACAAAATCATCAAAAATCCTATCAATATAATCCAATGCCGTTGGTCTGCTTGAGCTTCTTGCAAGTTCTACTTTATCCCAAGCAGTTAGATTTTTATATACTTTTGCTTTTAGTTCTTCTATCTTTTCTTGTGCTTCTTTTATTTCATCTGTAGCATCAATAATTCTATCTCTACCAATACTTTTTAGCTCTTTAATTGTTTCTTCAAGATCTTTTATTTCCTCTAATAAATTATTTTCTATTTTACTCACCTCCTAATATATAATTTATATATATCATTTGTTTAATTTTATTAGTTTATATAAAGTTTCTTTCATATCTTTTCTCTCAACAATTTTATCAATAAAACCATGTTCTAATAAAAATTCAGCTGTTTGAAATCCCTCTGGTAATTCTTGACCAATTGTCTGCTTTATAACTCTTGGTCCAGCAAATCCTATCATTGCATTTGGTTCAGCTAAAATTATATCTCCTAAAGATGCAAAACTTGCAGTAACTCCTCCATATGTAGGATCAGTAAGAACAGATATAAACAGTATTCCTGCTTCATTTGCTTTTGCAACACTACTTGAAGTTTTTGCCATTTGCATTAATGATATAATACCTTCTTGCATTCTAGCTCCACCAGAAACAGAAAATATTATTATTGGTAATTTTAATTCTATAGCTTTCTCAATAGAATATGTTATTTTTTCTCCAACAACACTTCCCATACTTCCCATTAAAAAATTACCGTCCATAACGCAAATAACTGCTTCTTCTGAATTTATTTTGCCGAATTCCACATAAAACAGCTTCATCTATACCTGTCTTTTCTTTTAAATTTTCTAACTTTTCCATATATCCTTCTAAATTTAAAGGATTGACAGTTTTTATATTAAGTTCTTCAAAAGCTTTAAAAGAACCTTCATCTGTTATTTGGCTTATTCTACGTCTACTAGACAATCTAAAATGATTTCCGCAACTAGGACATACACTATAGTTATTGTGAAGAGTGTCTTTATATATTATTTCTAGACATTTGTCACACTTAACCCATTTTCCTACAGGTATATCTCCTTTATTTATTTCAGTCTTTACAGTATTATTTCTCTTTTTTAACTTATCAATAATCATTTTACTCTTTCCTTTTTAATTATTTTGTGTTATACTCTATCTTACAAAAAATTGAAGGAGGTTTATGTGTTTATGGAACAACTTAAGTACTTCAACTTTAGCATGCAAACACTCCACACTCTCCTAAACTCAAGTCGTAATCGCCGTGATGATTATTGGCGTGTACTTCTGGAGTTATCAGAAAGTTCGGAGCATAGATGCAGTCTGCCGGAAACGCTCAAATTCAAAGGAGATTATAAGAGAAAAGTTATCGAAAAAGCTCTTAATAATCTTGGATTTGATATCATTCGGTATACAAAAGAATATGGCAAAACCAAAGTAACAATCGCTCCAAAATAACTTTTCTTTTTATAGAACTAACAAAAATTCTCAAAAATTCATTTCTTTAAACTCATTTCTGTTTGTTCTTTTATTGATTGGCACTTACAAAGTTTCTTTTTTGTGAGTGCTACTTTCATTTTCTAAGAATTTATTTATAAATGAAGTATCAAAATTTCCATCTATAAAATCTTCATTTTCAAGTATTTTATATAAAAAATCTATATTAGTATCTATACCATCAATAACACATTCTTCTAGTGCTCTCTTCATTTTCGATATTGCTTCTATTCTATTTTCTCCATGTACAATAATTTTTGCAATCATAGAGTCATATACTGGCGGAATTTTATATCCACTATATACAGCTGTATCTACTCTTACACCATTTCCACCCGGTAAATTTAAATCTTTTATTTCTCCGAGGAGATGCTCTAAATCCTTTTTCTGGATTTTCTGCATTTATTCTACATTCTATACTATGACCTTTAAAATCTATATCTTTTTGTTTATATTCTAACTTATTTCCTGATGCGATCTTTATTTGTTCTTTTACAATATCTATTCCTGTTATCCATTCTGTTACTGGATGCTCTACTTGAATTCTAGTATTCATTTCCATAAAATAAAAATCTTTATTTTTATCTACTAAAAATTCTATGGTTCCTGCACTTGAATATTTAGAAGCTTTAACAGCTTTTATGGCTGCTTCACCCATTTGGTTTCTCAAATTCTCATCTAGAACCGTGGATGGACTTTCTTCTAGCACCTTTTGATTTCTTCTTTGAAGTGAGCAATCTCTTTCACCTAGATGAATACAATTGCCATGTTCATCTGCTAAAACTTGTATCTCAACATGTCTAGGATTTTCAATAAATTTTTCTACATATAGTTCATCATCATTAAAGGATACTTTTGCTTCTTGTTTTACTATGTTGTAACTTTCTTCTAAATCTTCTTTTCTATTTACTAGGCGTATTCCTTTTCCTCCACCGCCACTAGAGGCCTTTATCATTAATGGATATCCAATCTCTTCTGCTATTTTTTTTAGTTCTTTTAAATTTTTCACACTTCCTTTTGAACCTGGAATTACTGGTACACCAGCCTTTTCCATTAGTTCTTTTGCATTTGATTTATTCCCCATCAAATCTATTATTTTATATGAGGGTCCAATAAATTTTATATTACTTTCTTCGCACATTTTAGCAAAAGTAGGATTTTCTGATAAAAAACCAAAACCTGGGTGTATGCTATCTGCTCCTGTAAGGCATGCTGCTTCTAGAATATTTTTCATATTTAAGTAACTTTTCCCTGATTGTGCTGGTCCAATACACACAGCTTCATCAGCAAGTTTAGTATGCAATGCTGTTTTATCTGCTTCTGAATAAACAGCTACTGTATGAATTCCCATTTCTTTGCAAGCTCTTATAATTCTTACTGCAATTTCTCCTCTATTTGCAATTAAAACTTTATTTAACATTATAGTTTCTCCTTGTATATAAAATTTCGTTAAACTATTGCAAAAGTTAGCTCTCCTTTTGCTGCAACTACACCATCTACACTAGCTATTGCCTCTCCCACACCAATTGGGCCTTTTTTCTTTATTATTTTTACTTCTAGTTTTAAAACATCTCCTGGTAAAACTTGTTTTTTGAATCGTAATTTATCTATTCCACCAAATAAAGCATTTTTACCTTTATTTTCCTCCATAGATAAAATAGCTACCGCACCAGTTTGAGCCAGTGCTTCTACAATTAAAACTCCTGGCATAATTGGATTACCTGGAAAATGTCCTGCAAAATGTGGTTCATTTATACAAACAGTTTTATATGCTGTGCAACTTTCACCCGCTACATAATCTTCTACTCTATCTATCATTAAAAATGGTGCTCTTTGAGGAATTATCTTCATAATTTCATTAATGTCTAACATTTATTTTTCTCTCCTTTTTGTTTATTTTATTATAAACATTGGCTTTCCATAATCTACCATTTCTTCATCATGAACTAAAATATCTACTACTTCTCCCTCGAATTCAGATTCTATTTCATTCATAAGTTTCATGGCTTCTACTATACAAAGTATATCTCCTTTTTTTACTTTACTTCCTATTTTTACATAAGGTTCTGCTGTAGGAGATGATTTAGAATAAAATGTTCCTACCATTGGTGATTTTACAATATTTCCATCTGATTCTTTATTTTCCTTTTGAACTACATTATTGCTATTCACATTTGTTGTTATAGGAACAATTGGAGTTGGCATAGATACAGGCATTTGAATATTTGATGGGTTATAGTTGTTTGAAGATTTACTTCCATTATCTTTTTTCATACTAATTTTTATTCCATCTGAAAACTCAATTTCTAATTCAGATAGTTTAGAATTTCCCATATCTTCCATAAGTTTTTTTATTTCTTTATATTCCATATTTATATATTTTCCTTTCCATATAAAATATCAAAATAGTTTTTTATATTTTATTCTTCATATTTTTTAAATATAATACTACTATTATGACCACCAAAGCCTAATGAATTAGACATTGCATATTTTATATCTTTTTTTCTTGCTTCATTTGGCACTATATCTAAATCACATTCTTCATCTGGAACTTTATATCCTATAGTTGGTGGTACTATTCCTTCTTCTATAGCCTTAACACAAACTACTGCTTCTACTCCTCCTGCAGCACCTAGAAGGTGTCCAGTATGACCTTTTGTTGAACTTACCATTACTTTTTTGCTAGCTTCTCCCAATGCTGTTTTTATAGCAGAAGTTTCTCCTGAATCATTTAAATGTGTTGAAGTTCCATGTGCATTTATATAGTCTATTTTATCTGCCTCAATCTCTGCATCTTTCATAGCATATGTCATAGCTCTTGCTCCACCTTCTCCTCCTGGAGCTGGTGAAGTAATATGGTAACTATCAGATGAAGCTCCATATCCAACTATCTCTGCATATATTTTTGCTCCTCTTTTTTTAGCATGTTCTAATTCTTCTAATAAAATTAGTCCCGCTCCTTCTCCCATAACAAATCCATTTCTTTCTTTATCAAATGGAATACTTGCTCTTGTTTTATCCTCAGAAGTTGATAATGCTTTTATATTAGTAAATCCTGCTATTCCTGTTTTTGTTATAGAAGCTTCTGTTCCACCAGCTATCATTAAGTCTTGATATCCATGTCTAATAATTCTAAAGCATTCACCAATAGTATGTGTTGCACTTGCACAAGCAGTTGTCATACAAAAAGATTCTCCTTTTGCGCCAACTTCTATAGCAATATTTCCTGCTGCCATATTGTTAATTGCCATTGGAATATACATTGGAGATACTCTATCTGGTCCTTTTTCTATCAAAGTTTCTGTATTATTTTCTATAGTTCCAAGTCCTCCTATTCCAGAGCTTACTGCTACACCAAATCTTTCAGGATTAATTTCTTCTATGTTAAGTTTACTATCTTCCATTAATTCTTTAGTTGCAACAATTGCAAGCTGAGTATATCTATCTAATCTTTTAGCAGATCTTTTATCTAACCTTTCTTCTGGATTGAAATTCTTTACTTCACCTGCAAGCTTAACTTTAAAATCTGAAACATCAAATAAAGTTATTTCATCAATACCACATTTTGAAGATATAATTCCTTTCCAAAATTCTTCTACATTATTTCCTATTGGAGTAATTGCTCCAAGTCCTGTTACTACAACTCTTCTTTCCATTTTATTTTAACCTCCTATTACATTAACATTCCACCATCAACATTTATAACTTGCCCTGTTATATAATTACTATTTTCTGATGCTAAAAAATTTACAACTTTTGCTATATCTTGAGCAGTTCCCATTCTTTTTAATGGTATTTGTGTATTAATATTTTCTTTTACTTGTTCTGAAAGAACAGCTGTCATATCTGTTGCAATAAATCCTGGTGCTACACTATTTACTAAAATATTTCTACTTGCTACTTCTTTTGCTAAACTTTTTGTAAAGCCTATAATTCCTGCTTTAGAGGCAGAATAATTAGTCTGTCCTGCGTTTCCAGAAACTCCTACTACTGAAGATATATTTATAATTTTTCCTGATTTTTGTTTTACCATAAAAGGTATAACATTTCTTGTTACATTAAAAGTTCCTACCAAATTAATATCTATAACACTTTCAAAATCTTCTTTAGACATTCTCATTAAAAGACCATCTTTTGTAATTCCTGCATTATTTACTAAAATATCAATTCTTCCAAGATTTTCTATTGTCTCCTTTACCATTTTTTCAGCATCTTCATATATCGCTACATCCCCTTGTGTAAGAAAACATCTAACTTTATATTTTTCTTCAATCTCTTTTTTTAGTAAATCCAATTCATCAGTTTTTGTTCTATAATTTATTGAAACATCACAAGCATTTTTGGCAAGTTCTATTGCTATTTCTTTACCAATTCCTCTAGCAGCTCCTGTTATTAATGCAACTTTTCTATTTTCTTCCATATTTTCCTCCTTAAAAATTAACTATTTTTTAAATAATCTAGCGCTTCTTCTAGACTTTCGCTACTATTTATATTTATACAATTAACATCTTTGTTTATCTTTTTTACAAATCCTGTTAATACTTTTCCTGGTCCTATTTCTACAAAAGTATCTATTCCACTAGCTAACATATTTTCTATTGTTTCAGAAAATCTTACTGGATTTATAACATGTTTAGATAAAATATCTATCATATCATCTGTTTCTGTATATGGTTTTGCATCTATATTTTTAAATACCTTAAATTTAGGACTTTGTATTTCAATTTTTTCTAATTCTTTCCTTAAAGCAACTGATGCAGCTTTTAGTTTCTCTGTATGAAAAGGTCCTCCTGTTTTTAGCTCTATTACTCTTTTTGCCCCTGCTGTTTTTGCTTTATCTATAAGCTCTTCTATTCCTTCTTTATCACCTGATACTGCTACTTGACCAGGACAGTTATAATTTGCAGGAACTGCAAATCCCTTTGTTATTTTTTCGCAAACTTCATTTACTTTTTCATCTTCTAATCCTATTACTGCAGCCATAGCCCAATCTCCCTTTGGAACTAAATCTTGCATATATTCTCCTCTTTTTTGCACTATTTTTATAGAGTCTTCAAAACTTATTGCTTTTGCTGCTTCTAGTGCTGAATATTCCCCTAAACTTAATCCTGCAGCCATTTCTGGATTAATATTATTATTTTCTAAAATTTTTAATATTCCTAAACACATTGTTAATATTGATATTTGAGTATTTTTTGTTTGAGATAATATTTCTTCATTTTGGTTAAAACTCAAATCAGCAATATCTATTCCAGTTATATTACTTGCTTTTTCATAAACTTCCCTAATTTCTTCATATTTTTCATATAAATCTTTTCCCATTCCTACATTTTGAGCACCTTGCCCTGGAAATAAAAAACATATTTTCATTTTTAAATTCCTCCAAACTTTTTCTATATTTCTAATAAAAGGCTTCCTAAATTTAGTCCTCCACCATATCCTACTATTATTATTTTATCTCCCTTATTTAATAATTTCTTATTAAACATTTCGTCTATGGCTATTGGAATACTTGCACAAAAAGTATTTCCCACATTTTCCAAATTAGTATACAATTTTTCTTTTGGAAAACCTACTTTATCTGCTATACTATTTAAAATTCTTATATTTGATTGATGTGGAATAATATACTTAATATTTTCTAATTTTTCATTAGATTTTTCTAATAGCTCTTTTATGTTTTTACTTGTTTCAGTTACTGCAAATTTATATATTGCTTTTCCATCCATAGAAATTTTTTCATTAGGATTACAAGTTAATATTCTGTTACTATCTGGAATTGAGATAATATTTGAAAAAAATTTCTTTTTCTCTTCTACTTTTTCTAAAAGAATAGCTCCTGCTCCGTCTCCTAATAATATTGAAGTATCTAAATCATCAAAATCTAAATATTCCGATAATTTTTCTACTCCTATAATTAATGAATATTTTGTTTCTTCTAATAATAAATTCTTTCTAGCTATATCTATTGCATTTATATATCCACTACAACCTGCTAATATATCAAAGCACATACATTTTTTTATATCTAATGCCTTTTGTATTTCAAAACTAATACCTGGCATGATTCTATCAGTGGTAGTAGAAGTAACTATTATATTTCCAATTTCTTGTTTATCAAAATTTATTTTTTTTAGTATTTTATTTGAAACTTCTATGCATAAATCAACTATAGATTCTTCTTTTTTAGAAAAATATCTTTTTTTTATACCTGTTCTTTTGTAAATCCAGTCTTTTTCTAATGCAAATTTTGTATTAAAGTAATCATTGAAAATTTCATTTTGTGGTAAATAAGAACTAGTTTCTGCAATTCTTATAAAGCTCATTTTTTCTCCTTAATTTTAAAAATTACATTTTTATAATACTTCTTTTATATTTTGTTTCCTAAATTCTATTACAATATCTTTTTATAGTCACTTAAACTGAACGGTCAGTTTTTTGCGTTTATTCGACATAAAAAAATTAATATTATAGGATTTTCTATATAAAACCTTAAAACCTCAGAATAATTTACCTTACTCAAAAACATAAAAAAACAGTCCTTAAAATATAAGGACTGCTCTTTTTATTTATATTTTATTTTTCTATCATTCCAGCAATTGTAACATATCCTGTTGCTATTGCATTGTAGTCTACATCACCTTCATAGGTAGTTCCATCTTTTGCTACATATCTTACACCAGTTTCTGTAAATACTACTTCTTTTGCATTTGGGCATTTCTTTAAAACTTCTGTCTCATTTAAATATTCTGAAATATCAATATTTTGATTTGAAGTATATGCTGCAATATAATCATCTTGACATGCTTTTAAAGCTTTATTTACTTCTTCTGTTACTTCCTCATTTACTTTTCCCTCTAATTCATTTACTGAATTACTTGGTAATTCTGTAGATGTATTAGGTGTTGAACCAGTTAGTAATTCTGGTGCAACTTCATATATTTTTCCTAAAACTACTGTTGACGCTTTTTGAGAAATATTTGAAATAGTATTATTAAATTCCTCCTCTGAACAAGAATTTAATATAATAGAGTTATCTTCAGTTATATCTTCTATATCAGATTTAACATTTGTTTCTACTTTTCCAACAAATTTAATGATTTCTTGACTATTTAATTTTCCTACAAAGTTCATGTCTACAGACTTATCTGTTATATTTGTAAATGAATATTTAATTTCTAAATCTGTATCTTCCTTTTCACTAACTATTTTAACTAATATTTCTGCACCATCACTATTTACTGTATTAGTAAGAACTGCTGATAATATATTTTCTTCTCCTTCAAAAGCTTCTAATTTTAGTTCATCTATATCATTATTTTTTGTAGCTGTATACATTATTTTATTTTCTGCACTTGTTACCAACTCTGTTCTTACGGTCTTTCCTTTTGAATTATATACAGAAATTACAAGAGAATTTTCTTCATCAATTTCGTTTTTACTATCTTCTAATTCTTCTATGTTTTGTGCTATTTTTTCCTTCACATCTTCTACAGTTACATCTATTTCATCTTCGTAAATTAAACTTAAAAAGAATTCTATTGTATCTGTATCATCTTTTAATGTATTTAAAAATTCATATGCTATATCATATAATTCTTTTTCTGTTAATGTTAAAGAATATTTTTTTGTTTTAAGTATTTCATCCTTTATATTTAATTCTACTTCTTCTTTTGTATATTTATCATCTGATATTTTATCATCAATTAATTTTGTATATTTATCTTTTATTTTTTCTAATTTTTTTTCATCAATTTTTTTATCATTTTCTAAAAGTTCTGTATCTATTTTATCTGGAATTTCTGATACATCTTCTATTCCAAATCTTTTTGCTAATTCTTTTAAATTATTGTTTTCTACAACAATATATTTTTCATCTGTGATTTCATCAACTTTTATACCATATCTATCATTATTATTTATATAATCTATTCCTAAAAAATCTTTTCCACCTAATAATATTTTATAATTTCCTGATGCTTTTTTATTTTTACTGTCTGATAATACCTCAAATTTAAGTCTTATTTCTTTATCTTCTCCTGTTATTTCTTTTAATGCTTCACTGCTAAATTCTCCTGACATTTTATAGGTCTTATCTTTTGTGTCCATTTTTCTATATGGAGCTAAGTTCATATCAGTTATAGTATCTAAATTTTTACCCATATATTTGTAAAATAGTTGCTTATCAGATTTTAATAAATCTGTTCCAACATAAGCATATACTCCTGCAGCTACTAATAATATAAGTAGCACTACTACTACTGATATTACTTTTTTTGTTACTTTTTTCATTTATAAATCCCCCTTGATATATTTGTTATTATTATATTATTTAAATATTTTAAATTCAACATTTTTGATAAATTTTATCCTTTTTTTCTCACATATTGACTTTAGCTGAAATATATATTTTAATATGGATATAATAAATATAAAGGAGATAAATTATATGTTTGATGAATATATTGAAAATAAAAAAGATGAAATTATTAATACTATATGTGAACTTATAAAATACAAAAGTATTTCATTAGAAGATTCTATTATTCCTGATGCTCCCTTTGGAATAGAGTGTAAAAAAGCTCTAGATTATACTTTAGAATTAGGTAAGAAATTAGGTTTTAAAACAAAAAATATTGATGGTTATTGTGGTTATATTGAATTTGGTTCAGGAGAAGAAATAGTCGGAATTATTGGACATTTAGATGTTGTTCCTGCTTTAGAAAATGATGGATGGACCACTCCACCTTTTGAAGCCTCAGTAAGAGATAATAAAATATTCGGTAGAGGCTCTATTGATGACAAGGGTCCTGTGATAGCTTCACTTTATGCAATGAAAGCAGTTATGGACCTTTCACCTAATATAAATAAGCGTATACGTTTAATATTAGGTCTTAATGAGGAAAAGTCTTGGAAATGTATAAATAGATATAAGCAAACTGAAGAATATCCTTTTGTTGGTTTTAGCCCTGATGCTAATTTTCCAGCTATATATGCAGAAAAAGGTATCCTATCTATTAGTTTAACAAATCCTTTTAAAATTAAAGATATTGATATTTTAGAAATAGACTGTGGCTCTAATGCTCTAAATGTTGTTCCAAAGTATTGTTCAATAACCTTAAAATTTAAAAATTTAAATATGAAAGAATCCTTAAAAAATATTTGTGATCCATTATTAGATAGTAATATTTCCATGGAAAACATAGATAGCTCCACTGTAAAAATAATATCAATTGGCAAAGCTTCACATGCAGCTCATCCTGAGAACGGAAATAATGCTATAAAAAACTTAGTAAAATATTTGATTGATAATTTTGAAATACCTGAGGAACCTGAATACAATTATTTAGAAAAATTATATCATCTTGGTGTATTTGATATTGAAAGTCCAGAATTTTTATCTAGAAATGATATCCTATAT
>JAAVXQ010000114.1 GCA_022790685.1 Clostridia bacterium | reverse complement strand
TTAACTGGAAAATCATTACTTCAAAAATACTTTGATGCTAAAAATATAGATGATAAAGTTGTTGTAGCAACAGATGCTGGAAGTTCAAAAAAAGCATATAAATATGCAGAACATTTTAACTGTCCAATAGCTTTAATAGATAAAAGAAGAGATGGAAATGATGATAGAGCAATAGCTACTAGTGTTATAGGAGATATTAAAGGGAAAAATGCTTTAATTTTTGATGATGAAGTAGATACTGCAGGTTCAATAATGGAGACAGTAGAAGTTATAAAAAAACATGGTGCAAAAGATGTTTATGTTGGATGTACACATGGTGTTTTATCAGGACCAGCAATAGAAAGAATTAAAGAATCAAGTATTAAAGAATTAGTAATGACAAATACAATACCTTTAACAAAAGAAAAGCAGATAGATAAGATTGTTGTTGTATCAATATCAGAATTATTTGCAGAAGCTATTAAAAGAATTCATGAAGCAACATCAATAGGAGAATTATTTGAATAAATTAAGTATTGACAAGTCACTGTATTCTAATGTATAATAGTAAACAGTTAAGCGAATCTGAAGGATTAATTACATAAAAAATCAATCCCACAAGGTGTTTTTTAAGCTTCGGAAGGAGGGGAAAAATCATGTCAGAGGTTAAAGTTAATGGTAATTTAGAAGATGCACTTAAAAGATTTAAAAGACAATGTGCCAGAAATGGAGTATTACAAGAAGTAAGAAAAAGAGAACACTATGAAAAACCTAGTGTTAAGAGAAAGAAAAAATCAGAGGCTGCGAGAAAAAGAAAATTTTAAAAATAAAAGGATAGTCTAGAGCTATCCTTTATTTGCGTTATAAAAGTTATTAAAGGATAATAAATTTAATACATAGGATAAATAGAAAATAATTAAAAAAGACAGATATTTATATCTGTCTTTTTTATTATTTTAAATAAGTATCTTAATAAATGATGATTTAGTAAACCATAGAAGTTATTATCTACCAACAAAAAATTCTACTACAATATTTCCATATGCTAAGCTATCAACAACAGCAAGACCCGTGTAGTTAAATTCATTACTTAGAATATTTTTCTTATGATCTTCAGAGTTCATCCAACTAGAAACAGCACCTTCTAAAGAAGAATTTCCAGCTATATTTTCACTTGCAGTTTTATAATTTATACCATTATTTTTTAACATTTCAAAGGGAGTACCAAAAGATGGTGAAATATGTGAAAAATAATTATTTTCAACTAAGTCTTGAGCCTTTAGTCTAGCTATATTTTGCAATTCTTCATCAATTTGAAGTTCTGATAAATTATTTTTTTTACGTTCCTCATTTATCAAATTTAAAAGTTTAGTTTCACTTTCGGACATTTCAAAATTAATTTCTTTTGAGTCGTTTACTAAATTAGCAGAGGTTTCAATAATTTCCTCTGAACTACTTACAGGAGCTTTTTCATCTAAACACTTATCAATATATTTTGAGTGCACAGCTCCAATTAAATTTTTATCATTTTGCACAACATACCAGTCACCAATTTGTGCATATACTCTTAAATATTCATTTCTTTTAAGCATAGAAATAGACTCAAAAGATGTAGATGGACCAGATCTTAGGTTTAAAAGTTCTGTATTCACCTTACCAAGTGAGAAATCTGTTTCTTTATATTCCTCCATTCCAAAAGAAATACTAAATAAGTTTATAATAAGTACAATAGTAATAGAAAATAAAATTAATAAAAGTTTGTTTTTTAAGATAAAATCCTTCATAAATATACCTCCATAAATATTTTATGAGAATTCTACCCTATAAAAATTTTAAATATACATTAAACTAAAATAATTTTTTAATATATATTCAAAATAGTAAGAGACACTTTTCTTTGATAAAGAGTTTTTTAGAAAAATATTAGTGCTATAAAGAAGTTTATCAGAGTTATACACAGAAAGAGTACCAATTTGTGAATTTGCAGGAGTATTATAGGATAATTTGTGTATACAATTTATTTTTATATTAAAATCAGCTTCATTTTTTATTAATATAGGAAATATATAATTTTGCTTTTCTTCTAATTCTAAAATAGGAATATCAGTGCTTTTATGAATAGATACATTTTTTGTATAGTAATCATAGTAGTTTTTAAAAGATGCAGTTATTTTTTCTTTAATATTAATAAGTTTATAATTATTAAATATATAATTGATAATATTTACACTATCTTTAGTTCTAATGGACTTAGTATCTGCACCTAAAACTACAACGATAATATCTAAATCCTTTCTTTTACAACTAGAAACTAAACAGCGACCAGCATTAAAAGTAAAGCCAGTTTTTACTCCATATACTCCTTCTAAATTACCTAATAATTCATTAGTATTATTAATAGAAATTATAGAAGAACCAAGAGAAAGGGTAATATTTTTTGTAGATACAATTTTTCTAAAGGTACTATTAGATAAGGCGTAGTTTGTAATTAAAGCAAGCTCATAGGCAGTAGTGTAATGTGCATCATCATCTAATCCGTGAGGAGATGTAAAGTTCGTATTTGATAATCCTAAAGACTTTGCCTTTTCATTCATTTTTTGACAAAAATTTTCTACACTACCACTAATATGTTCTGCAAGAGCAATTGCACAATCATTTCCAGAACGTAACATTAAACCATATAAAAGTGACTCTATAGATATAGCCATTCCTTCTTTGATTCCAAGTGTAGAACCATGTATAGAAGAGGCTTTTTTAGAAACTATGGCAGTGTCATTTAAATTGCAATTTTCAAGAACCACTATACAAGTCATAATTTTTGTTGTAGATGCCATAGGTGTTTTTTCTTTAGCGTTTTTTTCATATAAAATAGTATTTGTAAGTCTATCTATTGCTACAATATGTTTTGAATTTGTATCAGGCTCACTGCTAGCGGAAGTGCTAGATTGGGATACTGTAGTGTCATAATAGATATTGTTATCTTCTGAATTTTCAATTTCTATTTCATCACCTAAAACAATATAAAAATTAGCAAAAAAAGTAAAAAATGCTAAAAGAAATATTATAATTATTGTAATTAACTTTTTTAAATTCATTATTCTCTTCCCCATAAAAAACATTAATATATTATATAAATGAAAAAATAAAATATGAATCTTTAAGAAATTTTTATATTTATTTTATAAAAAAAGCTCTAAAATAAGCTATAAAAGTGATAAAAAATGACTTAACTCTATTGATTTTAAGACAAAAATGTAATATAATTAAAATATATTGGGATTAATTACATTCCCTAGAAAATTGTATAATATGAAACAAAAATTTAAATTGACTTAAAGTTAAAAATTATACTAAAATATAATATATAAATATAAATTAAGGAAGGTAGTACATATGTCAAAGAGAAGAATTATGAAAATGACAATAGCTTTTTTATGTATATTGTCTATAATGATGCCATATATGACACCAGTTTTTGCTAAAGCATTAACACATGAAGATGCTGTTATTAATTTAGAAACAACAATAATTCATGAAGGTGGAGATGAGGCTACAGGAAATTTACCAGAAGAGTATTCAGGATTTTATGATGTAAATCCATATGGATACAAAATAGGAGATACAAGAATATTTAAAATTATAGTATCTGGTGATGTAGATTTTGAAAATGCATTATATTGTTTAAATGGAGATAAATCATTTCCAGGAACAGATTCACTAGAATATAAGAATGTTGCAGATTTAAAAAATGATATGGATCCAAATGTGAAAAAATTAGGATTAAGTGCTGCAAATTATAAAGCATTAATTTGGTTAATAAACAATATGTATTTAAGACATCAAGCTCCTGAACAAAAAGATGAATTTTTAGCAAATGCGTTTAATGTAGAAATTGGAAGCGATGAATTTTATACAGTAAAAACTTTATTAACAGATGATGATATAGAAATAGTTCAACAATGGGCTATGTGGAATTTCACAAATTCTGAAACTGAAAAATATACTTCTTTTGGAGCAGTTACACTTAATGACTATATAAATAATAATGAAGGAAGTTTTGGAGATGTAACGGGAAGTCAAGAAAGACAAGACTATGCAAGAGATTTATATAATTATTTAGTAAAAAGTGCTAAAGAGGCTAAAGAAGTAGATAGTGTTAAATTCCCAAGTATAGTTAAAAATGAAGTTAAATCAGAAGTTGATGGAGAATATTATAAAGTAGGTCCTTTTAAAGTTACATCAGGAACAGCTATGTCTGAAAGTTATAGAATAAAACTATTAGATTCAAAAGATGTAGAGATACCAAGAGAGGCTTATAATATTAAAATAGATGGAGAAGATGGATTCTCTGAAAAAAATGTAAATCAAATCTTTGATAAAAACTACTATATATATATACCTATAAAAGATAATGGAATAACAAAAATAAAGTTAAACTTAGATTATACAACATATGAAACAAAAGCTACTTTATGGGAAACAGTAGAGGCAAAATATCAGCCTGTTACTTTAATAACTAGAGAAAAAACACCTCATAATGAATATGTAGAAGTAAATATTGAACAAAAGCAATATGACTTGGCTCTAAGAAAATATATAGTAAAAGTAAATAATACAGAATATACAAACAGAAATCCAAAAGTAGATGTAACACCATTAAAAAATGGTGAACAAACAGCAATTTATAAACACCCAAAAGCTCCGATAGAAGTAAAAGCAGGAGATATAGTAACCTATGAAATAAGAGTATATAATGAAGGTGATATAAATGCTAGTCTAACAACAGTTGTCGATTATTTACCAGAAGGATTAGAAATAGTAGAAGATAGTGAAATAAATCAAAATTATGGATGGACAGTATCTGAAGATGATAGAGTAGCAACAACTAATTATCTTGAAAACCAAATGTTAAAAGCCTTTGATAAAAACTCAGATACATTAGATAGTAAAGAGTTAAGAATAGAATGTAAAATTTCAGAAAATGTAGATGCAGGAAAAGTATTAACTAACATTGCTGAAATATTAGAAGATAATATTGATGATAGAGATTCTATACCAGGAAATATTGAAATAGAAAAAATAGATACAGAAACTTTTTCAGGAGATAAAAATAATGATACTGATTTAACAAAAGATGAGTATTATAAAGGGATAGAAGATGATGATGACTTTGAAAAAGTAAAAGTAAAAGGTGGATTCGATTTAAGCTTACAAAAATTTATAACAAAAGCTAATGGAAAGGCACCAACAGTTGATAGAACACCAGTGGTAGATGTAACACCATTAAAAAATGGAACAAAAACAAATGCAAATTATAAAACAGTAAAAACACCATTAGTAGTAAAAAAAGGTGATGTTATTATATACACAATAAGAGTATATAATGAAGGAGAAATTGCTGGATATGCAGAAGAAGTTGCAGACTACTTACCAGAAGGATTAGGATTTTTAGTAAATCATACAGTAAATATAGACAACTATTGGTCAATTTCAGAAATGTCTGAATCAAAGAAATTAAGTCAAATTCCAAATGGAAAAGATAATTTAAAAATAGAAGATTTTTCAGAAATAGACAATTTAGATGAAGTTACTGTTGTAACTGGAAAAGTAAAATTATTATCAACAAAATTAAAATCTTCAAATACAGATACAGAAAACTTAATAAAAGAGTTTGATAAAGTAAATGGAACAAAATTAGACTATAAAGATATTCAAGTGGCTTGTATAGTATTAGATGACATACCACAAGGAAATAGCTTAAGAAATGTAGCTGAAATTACAAAAAATTCAAACGAAAATAGAGAAGATGTTAAAGACATCGATTCTACACCAGATACAGTAGATCCAGATAATTATCCTGGAGATGATAAAGAACAAGATGATAATGATTATGAATTATTAGTACCAGAAGCTCCAAAGAAATTTGACTTAGCTTTACAAAAATTCATAACTAGATTAAATGATAATAATATAACAGATAGAGTTCCAAAAGTTTCTATTCAAGATGGAAAAATATCATATGAACATAAAGATACAAGTCTTCCTGTTGCAAATGGAGACTTAGTAACATATACCATAAGAGTATATAATGAAGGTGAAGCTGATGGATATGCAGCAGAAGTTGCCGATAATTTACCAGACGGTCTAACATTTGTAGCAGACAATGATATAAACAAACAATATGGATGGAAATTATATGACAAAAATGGAAAAGAAACATCTGATTTAAAACAAGCTGTTTCTGTAAAAACTGATTATTTATCAAAAGAAAAATCAGAAGCCAGAAATGAAAATTGCTTGATAAAAGCATTTGATACAAATAAAGGAATAACAGCTACAAATCCAGACTATAGAGATGTTGTTCTTGTGCTTAAAGTTGAAACAGAGGCTTCAAATAAAAATGATATTATAAATGTTGCAGAAATTACAGATGATACAGATAAAGATGGAAATCCTGTAGATGATGTAGATTCAGTGCCAGGAAATAATAAAAAAGATGAAGACGATATAGATGAAGAAAAAGTTAGATTACAAGAATTTGACTTAAGCTTACAAAAATTTATAACAAGATTAAACAATAATGAAATAAAAGATAGAATACCAACAATTACAAAAAATGAAGATGGAACTTTAAGATTTAATCATTCAACTGAAAGCTTACCAGTTGCTAATAATGATGTAATAACATATACCATAAGAGTATATAATGAAGGTGATGTTCCAGGTTATGCAAAAGAAGTTTTAGATGACTTGCCAAAAGGTTTAACATTCATAACAGATAATGATACAAATAAAAAATATGGATGGAAACTATATGATGAAAATGGAAAAGAAACATCTGACCTATCAAAAGCTAAAACAGTAAGAACTGATTACTTATCAAAAGAAAAATCAGAATTAAGAAAAGAAGATTGCTTATTAAAAGCATTTGATGGAAAAGGTGATATATCAAATACAAACCCTGATTATAGAGATTTACAAATTGTATTTAAAGTAAATGAAGCTGATATAGGAAAAGATAAATCAAAAAGAGAAATAATAAATACAGCAGAGATTTCAGATGACACAGATAAAGACGGAAATCCTGTAGATGATAAAGACTCAGTACCAGGAAACAATAAAGATGGTGAAGACGATATAGACAGAGAAAAAGTATATGTAAAATACTTTGACTTAAGTCTTCAAAAAGATTTAGTAAAAGCAATAATTGTTGAAGATGGAAAGACAAGAGAAGTAGTAGCAACACCAAATCAATTATTAAAAATAGAAATTCACAGAAAGAAAATTGCTTCAACAACAGTAAAATTTGTTTATAACATTACAGTTAAAAACGAAGGTGAAATAGCTGGATATGCAACTCAACTTAAAGATTATATACCAGATGGATTAGAATTCATTCCAGAGGATAATAAACACTGGACTAAAGAATCTGATAAAGTAGTTACAACAGAAGCTTTAAAAGATACATTATTAGAGCCAGGAAAAACAGCAAGTACACAAATTACTTTAAAATGGACAAATGCTGAAAATAATATGGGTGAAAAAGTAAATATTGCTGAAATATCTCAAGATAAAAATGATAGCAATTCACCAGATATAGATTCAACACCAAATAATAAAGTAATGACAGAAGATGATATAGATACAGCACCTGTAGTACTATCTGTTTCAACAGGAAGTGAACCAGTATATGTAATACTTCCAATGACAGTTTTAGGAATACTTGCAGTAGGAATAGTTTTAATAAAAAAATATGTTTTATAAACATAAAGAAATAGACCATTTTTAAAAAAATGGTCTATTTTTGGGTATATTTTACCTTTACAATAAATTTGCTATATGTTATAATTTTTGGTGAAGTAAAGTAATAGAGGTGGTAAAATGAACCAAATTTTAGATTACAATTCAGGGCAGAACTCAGGAGGTTCATCAAATTCAGATAAGATAGTTAGAGTTTTTGCAATATTGATAATTATATTTGCATTAGCTTTATGCGGTGTTGGAATATATGGAAAAATAAAAAATTCGAATGATGAAAAGAGTAAAAAAGCCGAAGAGACAAAAGCAGAGATTGTAGTAACAAAACAAGATTCAGAAGTTAACATTAGGGTTACTCACGATAAATCAATAGAAAGACTAATATATAGATGGAATACAAGTTCAGAAAAGACAGAAAAAGGAACAGGAAAATCTACTATGGAATTAAATGTTCCAATGCCAGCTGGAGAAAATGTGTTACATATAAAAGTAGTTGATATCAATGGTGTTGAAACTACATATGAAAATACATTTAAATCAGAGTCTGGAGTTGATATAATCACGCCAGTAATAGAAATTAAACCAGATGGTAATAAATTAAAAGTAACAGCAACAGATGAGACAAGTTTAGACTTTTTGACATATAGATGGAATAGTGAAGAAGAACAAAAAGTTGAGCCATCTGAAGATAATCCGAAAGAGATAACAGTAGAAATTGAAGTTATGAAAGGAAAGAATGATTTAACGATAGTTGCAGTAGATAGTAGTAATAATACAGCAACAGAAACTAAAGCATTCACAGGAGTAACACAGCCAGAGATAGTAGCTGTGGTTTCAGAAGATGGAGCACAAGTAGATATAAAAGTAACTCATGAGCAAGGATTAAAATCGATAACAGTAGAAATTAATGGTAGTGAACCAATACAAGTAGATATAGGAGAAGGTAATCCAGTAAATGCTGAATTTCCAATACCATTATCAGAAGGTGAAAATAATATAAAAGTAAATGCAATAAGTACAGAAAATATACCAGCCTCAAAAGAAGCAACCTTCACTTATACACCAGAGCCTATGCCAGATCCAAATGCTAATAGAAATGAGCCAAAGATATCAATGATACAATCAGAAGATGGAAAATTTGTAAGTGTTAGAGTAGAATATGAAGCAGGACTTAAGAGTGTGGGATTACTATTTAATGAACAAGAATATGTTATAGATATAGGAACAGAGAATCCACCACAAGCAAGCTTTGATTTAGAACTTAATGAAGGAGAAAATAGAATAGTTGTAACAACAGTAGGAACAGATGACTCAGAAGGTGTATTAGATCAGGAATATAATTATGCACCATAATAAAATAAAATAGGAGTATTTTATGATTCAAGAAATATATATAATTGATAATGATAATGAATTAATATCAAAATTAAAAGAAATATTTATTAATGAAAATGAATATAACTTTAAATCTGTTAATACAAATGAACTAAATGTAGCGTTAAGAAATATTCCTTCTTTAATAATAGTAGATGAAGATGCAATAGATGTTTCAGTTGTAGATCTTTGCAATCAAGTAAGACAAAACGAAGATAATAATATAACTCCTATAATTGTTATTAGTTCAAATAAAGATAGAAATCATAGAGTAGAAGTTTTAAAAACTGATATAGAATATTTTATAAAAAAGCCAATTGATGATGAATATTTATATTATACAGTAAAAAATCTTATATCATTATTATATAAAAATAGAATTATGAGTCCACTTACAGGACTTCCAGGTAATGTTCAAATTCAGGCGGAAATGAAAAAAAGATTACTTAATAATGAAAGATTTGCTATGTTATATGTAGATTTAGATAATTTTAAGGCTTATAATGATGTATATGGATTTGCTAATGGAGATGAAATCATAAAATTTACAGCAAGAATATTATCAAAAAATATACACCAAATAGAAGATAGTGATAACTTTGTTGGTCATATTGGTGGAGATGACTTTGTTGCAATTGTAAGTCCAACAGATTATGATAAAGTTTGTCAGCAAATGATAATAGAATTTGATGAAGGGGCTAAAGGCTTTTATAATGATATAGATGTTGAAAGAGGAGTAGTTGAAGTGGCAAATAGAAAGGGAATAATAGAACAATTCCCTTTAACAACTATTTCAATTGCAGTAGTAGAAGTAGATTCAGAGACTTATAAATCAACACTAGAAATAGGTGAAATTGGTGCGCAAGTAAAGCATCGTGCTAAAACAATAATGGGAAGTACATATGTTATAAATAGAAGGAAATTTTAGGGAAACCTAAAATTTCTTTTTGTAAATATAAAACAATAAAAAGAAAAGGAGAAAAAAATGGAAAACTTAATCAGTTGTAATCAATTTACAAAAGAAAATTTAGAGGAGATATTTGACTTAGCAGATAAAATGAAATTAAATCCAGAAAAATATACTGAGACATTAAAAAATAAATTAATAGCAGTAATGTTTTTTGAACCAAGTACTAGAACAAGAATGTCATTTGAAGCAGCAATTCAGAGATTAGGTGGTAAAATGATAGTAACAGAAAATGGTAAAGAAAATTCTTCAGCTAAAAAAGGAGAGACTATAGAAGATACAATAAGAGTTTTAGAGGGATATGCAGATGCGATAATAATGAGACATTCAAGAGATGATTCCTCAAAAGCTGCTGCAAAAGTATCAAAAGTTCCAATAATAAATGCGGGTAGTGGAAAAGCTGAACATCCAACTCAAAGCTTATTAGATATATATACAATAAGAGAAAAGAGAGGAAATTTAGATGGAGTAAAAGTTGGAATATTAGGTGATCTTAAATATGGAAGAACAGTTCATTCATTAATAGAAATTCTATCACTATATAAAAATGTAGAAGTATATGCATTAAGTAAAAAAGAATTTGAACTTCAAGATGAATATATCGAATTTATGAATGAACATAATATTAAATTTACAAAATGTACATCATTTGAAGATATGCCAAAGGATGTAGATGTTCTATATCATACAAGAATTCAATCTGAAAGATTTGAAGGAGATTTTGGAAAAGAAGAATACATAATTAATAAAGAAATATTAGATAAATTTTCAAAAGATACTATAGTAATGCACCCATTACCAAGAAATGAGGAAATTTCAGAGGATATTGATGATGATCCAAGAGCAAAATATTTTAAACAAGCTGAAAATGGAATGTGGGTAAGAATGGCTTTACTTGCTGATATCTTAGCTAAATAGAATAATAAAATAGCTTATGAATTAATTTTTCATAAGCTATTTATTTTGCATTTTTAGTTTATCAATTTTTTTATCAATATTTTTTAATTGCCAGTAAGCAAATATATTATTTTTTTCTTTAATTACATCTCTTTTATTAAGTAATTCAATTGCTAGTTTATGATTAGACTCTGGTATTTTTGATAAAATACTAGCATAACCTATTTTACGATTTACTTCTTCAAGATAATTAATATCATCAGTCATATAATCCTCCTAAAACAGATATATAATATCATAAATATATACTAAGCTCAAGAAGTTATAGAAGAAAAAGGTAAAAAGATTATTTATTAAAATAGTCCATAATACCAGTGTAAATTCCCCATGCTAGCTTTTCTTGGTATTCATCATTTTGAAGATTAATTGCTTCTTCTGAATTAGATAAGAAACCACATTCAACAAGAACAAAAGGAATAGAAAGATTTTTTGCTAGATAAATGTTATCAATAGGCTTTATAGAACGTTTATTTTCTTTTAACATAGAATAATTTATATTTTGTTGTATAAAATTTGCTAGTTCTTTACTTGTGTCGCAATCTTTTTTATAAAAAGTTTGCCACCCAGAAGAATTATCTGTACTTTTATTCATATGTATTGATATAAAAGCTTCTGCATTTGAAGTATTAGCTATATTTACTCGGTTTTTCATATCAGATACTTTTTTCTGTCTAATAGTAGACGCATTTTCTTCATAAATTCCATTTTCATCAGATCTAGTAAGTATAACAGTACAATTAGAAGCTTCTAAAATTTTTTGAAGTTTTAAAGCAACTTCTAGATTAAGAGTAGATTCAAAGTTATTTTGTGCATCTGTGGCACCACCATCAGGTAATCCATGCCCAGCATCTATAATAACTATATGATTTGATATAGGGGTAGATGATGCTTCTTTTGTTATAGAAGAGGGGCTTTTTAATGAATAGAAGAATATAGATAAAGTTATAATAGAAATATAAAATAATATTTTTTCTTTTTTTAATATAATCATAATATCTCACCTATAACATTTTAT
>JAAVXQ010000113.1 GCA_022790685.1 Clostridia bacterium | reverse complement strand
GTATTAAAAACAGCAATAAAGTCTCCTTTACCATCAAAAGAAAATAGACCAGAAAGTTATACTCCAAAAACAATAATTGGTCTTGCAAGAGATACCTTAAGAAATTTTAAAGCAAATCAAACTAATGCAAATAGAAAACTTAATGTTATTTTAGCAGATGCTCTAATGAGTAGGGATGGTATGTCAGCTCCAGTAAGTAGTAAAATACAAAAACAACTAGAAGCACGGAAAACTAAAATTAGGAAAACCAAAATCGAGATTTTATAAATCCGTTATAGCAAAAAATAAATTGGATCCAAGTAGATATGCTTCAATTAATCTTACAAATTTAGGAGGCAAAAAGAAAAATACGATTGAATTTAGATTATCAAATGGAACAATAGATCCTAAAGTAATAAAGGAAAATGTATTTTTATATGCTTCCATAATTGATACAGCAGTTAAAATGACAAAGGAGCCAGAAAAGATGCAAGAAGCATTAAAGAATTTCTACAAAAGAGATGTTACAGAAGAAGAAAAATTAGATGCTTTTTTAGGATTGATTATGGAAGAAACTGCAGATAGACAAGTTTATAAAGATAGATGGCAAAGTGTAAAAGATGATCCTGTATTTTCAAACTCAGAAGCTAGTAGAAAGTTTGCCAAAACATTTCAAAGAGAAGATTATAAGAAGGTTGCTGATAAAACACCACTAAGTAAAGCAAAAGATACATTTAATAGAATAAAAGATAAATTAACAAGCAGAAAAAAGGAGGATTTAGCTCTTGAACAATAGTAATAATAATGTTAAAGATAGAAACTTAGGTATAGTTCTTTCAGAAGTAAATGATATTATATATTTTTCGGATGCTACATTAAAGGATAAAATTCCAAAAAGCTTTTTAAAATTTATAGAAGAAAATAAGGATTCAAATTATATTAGTAATATCATCCATATTTACCATTTGAAGAACAAGAAATAAGTGAGGAAGCCAAAAATATTATTGCTTTAATTTATAGAAGTTATATAGCAAGTGAAGAAGAAAAAAAAGAATATCAAGAAAAAGATACATTAGAATTCAAAAAAATGGAAGAAGAAAAAAGAGAAAAATACAATTCAAATAGTATTTTTGAAAATGAGTATGCAGATAATAAATTTAATACTAAGGATGAGGATTTAGTAGAAAAAAATGAAGAAATAGAAAACAATAAACTGATGGTGATAGAAAATATTAGTATTTTTCAAAGAATTAAAAATTTTATAAAAAAATTTTTAAATAAAATATAAAAAAATCTATAAAAATGTATAAAATTTTCCTTATTTGTCATAATAAAAGTATAAATACAAAAATAAGGAGGATTTTATGAAAGCAACAGGAGTTGTAAGAAGAATAGATGATTTAGGAAGAGTTGTAATACCTAAAGAAATAAGAAAAGTCCATAGAATAAAAGAAGGTGACCCACTAGAAATATTTACAGATAAAGAAGGAGAAATAATATTAAAAAAATATTCTCCAATAGGTGAACTTACAGAGTTTGCCAGCAATTATGCTGAAACTATATCAAAAACAACAGGACATATTGCATGTATAACAGATAAAGATACAGTAATCGCTGTATCAGGTGGTTCCAAAAAAGACTTTTTGGAGAAAAATTTAAGTAAAGAATTAGAAGAAGTAATAGAAAATAAAGAAGTTTTTAAAAGTAAAGAAAATAATGAAATTGCAATACCTATAACTCAAAATGAAGGAAGAGAAAGAATATATAATTCTCAAGTTATATATCCTATAATTTCTGATGGAGATGTAATAGGAAGTGTAATTTTGCTTGCAAAAGATCAAAGTAAAAAAATGGGCGAAGTAGAAGATAAAATAGCTCAATCAGCAGCAGGGTTTTTAGGAAATCATTTAGGTGTTTAAAAAAAAGTGGAAAATAGGAAATATTCCTTTTTCCACTTTTTTTTAAGAAATTAATAATTAATATTTTAAATTTTCATTAGTTAGAGTATAAATTATAGAAATAAATTAGAATTTCGTTTAAATAAAAAGCTTGAAAAATAAGCAAAATTGTAATATAATTTCAAAAGAAGTTTTATGTAATTATGAAAAGGAGAAATTTTAATGAAAGCTATAGAGATAAGAAATAAATATCTAAAATTTTTTGAAAGTCACGGACATAAAATAATACCATCAGCACCAGTAATACCTGAAAACGATCCTTCTGTTTTATTTACAACTGCAGGTATGCATCCATTAGTTCCATATCTTTTAGGTGAAAAACATCCAGAAGGAACAAGACTTACAGACTTTCAAAAATGTGTTAGAACAGTTGATATTGATGAGGTTGGAGATAATAGACATTTAACATATTTTGAAATGCTTGGAAATTGGTCTTTGGGAGATTATTTTAAAGAAGAATCAATCCAAATGAGTTTTGATTTTCTAACAAAAGAATTAGAAATTCCAGTAGAAAAACTATCAGTAACTTGTTTTGCAGGAGATGAAGATGCACCAAAAGATGAAGTTTCTTATGAATGTTGGAAAAAAGCTGGAATACCAGAAGAGAGAATATATTTTTTTGGAAAAGATGATAATTGGTGGATAGCAGGAGAAGAGGGACCATGTGGACCTGATACAGAAATGTTTTATGATACAGGAAAAGAGCCATGTTCAGAAAATTGTAATCCATCATGTTCTTGTGGAAAATATGTTGAAATATGGAATAATGTTTTTATGGAATATTTTAAAGATAAAAATGGATATTCTAAATTAAAACAAAAAAATGTTGATACAGGTCTTGGATTAGAAAGAATGACAATGCTTTTACAAGGAAAGAAAACACCTTATGAAATAGAAATATTTGCACCAGTAATGGAAGAATTAGAAAAAATGCAAAAAGTAGACGATATACAAAGTAGAAGAATAATTGCAGAGCATATTCGTTCAAGTATGATGATTATAAATGATGGTGGAGTACCAAGTAATGTAGATAGAGGATATATTTTAAGAAGACTTCTAAGAAGAGCAATTCGTCATATGAATAAACTTGGAATAGATTTAAATGAAATTTCTCATATTATAGATGTATCTGTAAATGCATTAAAAGAAATGTATCCAGAACTTTTGGAAAATAAAGAAAATATTAAAAAAGTAATTATTGAGGAAAAAGATAAATTTGTAAGAACTCTTCAAAATGGAGAAAAAGAATTTGAAAAAGCTGTAAAAAAAGCAAAACAAAGTGGAAAAAATGTTATAGATGGAAATATAGTATTTAATCTTTATGAAACTTATGGTTTCCCTGCTGAAATGACAGAAGAGCTAGCTAAAGAACAAGGAATAGAAGTTGATAATAAAGAATTTGATAAATTATTTAAAGAGCATCAAGAAAAATCAAGATTAGGAAGTGACCAAAAATTTAAAGGTGGACTTGCTGCAACAGGTGATATGGAAGTAAAATATCATACAGCTACACATCTTTTAAATGCAGCTCTTAAGATGGTTTTAGGAGAACATGTTCACCAAAAAGGAAGTAACATTACTTCAGAAAGAATGAGATTTGATTTTTCACATCCAGCAAAAATGACTGAGGAAGAAAAACAAAAAGTAGAAGATATGGTAAACAATTGGATAGAACAAGATATGGAAGTTACTTTTAAAGAAATGCCAAAAGAGGATGCGATAAAATCTGGAGCAGAATGTATGTTTATCGAAAAATATCCAGATATTGTTACAGTATATTCTATAGGAGAAGTTTCTAAAGAACTTTGTGGAGGACCTCATGTTACAAATACAGGTAAATTAGGTCGTTTTAAAATAAAAAAAGAAGAAGCATCTTCAGCAGGTGTAAGACGTATAAAGGCAATATTAGAATAATATATTTACTGCTATTAGAAATAAAAACTAATAGCAGTTTTTTTTATTAAAATATAATAAAAGCGCAGGATATAAAATATCAATTATATAGAAGATTATAAAAAATGTAACAGAAAGAATAAAATTCTTACAAATGTATTAAATTTTTCTTTTTTATTGTAATACCAAGTATTATATTATATAATGTTTATAGCAAATAATTTGAAAAAAAACAATTTTTATGGTATAATTAATAGTAGTATGTAGATTCAAAAGATAGGAGATAAAAATTATGTTTAATAAGTATAGTAATGTGTTAACAATGATTTTAATAGTGATAATAGTTTTAATAGTAGGAATACTAGGATATATAGGATATGACACATATGTTAAAGAAAAAACAGAGGATAAAGCTCAGCTTGCAATAGAAGAGTTTGAAAGAGCTACGAAAAGTGTAAAGAAAAATATAAAAGCAACTAATACTGTTAAAAATGAAACTGCTGAAAATACTGCTACAAGTGTTAATCCTTCTGATATAATGAATCAACTAGGAGGAGAAACTAATACAAATCAGCAACAAGGAAATGAAACTCCTACTGAAGAACCAGAGAAAACATATTTAGAGGGATATGAAATATTAGGAACAATAAATATTCCAAAAACAGGAGCTCATTATCCAATACTTTCAGAAGTAACAAAGCGTTCTATAGAAATAGCTGTTGGTGTTTTATATCCACCAAATACACCTGCTTTAAATCAAGTAGGAAATGTTGTAATAGCAGGACATAATTATAGAAATGGAAAATTTTTCTCAAATAATAAGAAATTATCTAATGGTGATACAATAGAAATACAAGATGCTACAGGAACAACTGTTACATATGAAATATATAATATATATGAAACTTCTACAACAGATGCAGAATATATGAAAAGAGATACAAATGGAACAAGAGAAATTTCTTTATCAACTTGTACAGATGATTCAAGTGCAAGATTAGTAATATGGGCAAGAGAAATATAGAGAATTAAAAGATAAATTTAAGAAAAATAAAGAAAAGACATAATTTGATTTATTCAAATTATGTCTTTTTGATATTGATATATGAATATTTAACTAAATTTAATAGTAAAACTATTTTTTTAAAAGTTCAACTAGTTCATCATCAGTTATAATTTGTAATTCATAACAAGCTTTTTTTACTTCATCTCTTCTTTTTTCATCATCATTAATATTTTTTAAATAATCTAGTATTTTTTCTTTACCGCCAATTGACTTATAAATATCATCTAATTCTTCTTCTGTAAATTCTTGTATTTTTCCTGTTGTTATATCTCTCATTTTATGACTTTTAGATAATTCGTTAAATAAATATAATCTAAACATTCTGAAATCTTCATCTTCATAAGGATCATTTTTTAGCATATTTATAGTATCATTAATATTATAAACTGGCATTGGTAAAGTATAATTTCTATATGCCATTAATATACCAAATAGTATTGCTGAAATTACAATTGTAATTATTACACATATTATTACTTTATCTCTTCCTATCATAAATTTTCTCTCCTCATTTTTAATTTTTTATTTAATTCATTTACTGTATATTTATCATATTTACGAACAGCATATAGTATAGAAAAATATAGTATAGTATATGCAAAAATATAATATGGATAAAAACATAGTACAATATTTGATAGATTATTGATTTCTTGTGATACATAAATAGGGCGATTTTGCAAAAGTGATATAACTATAGATTGAGTGATATAAGAAATAATAGAGAATGAAATAAAGCCAATTATATAATAAATAATATATTTTAAAATTAATAAAAATTTTTTCATTATTATATCCTCCTATCATCTAAATATTTCATAATATTTCCAGTTTTTCTTCGTGAAACAACTTGTTCTGTGCAGTCATCAAGTTTTACAACTATTTTTCCGGTTTCACTTATATCAAACTTTTCTATATGCTTCATATTCACAATACAACTTTTAGAAATTCTTATAAAATTCTTATTTGCTTTTTCTAGCTCATATAATTTACTTCTAATTTTATAATACTCATTTTTAGTTTTACAATAGTTGAATTTTTTATCACTATAAAACATAATTATATCTTCAGATTTTATTTCTAGTAATTCATAAGAATCATTTAAGACTATTACTTTATTTTGGCAATTTAATTCATAATTACTTATATAATTGATAAGTGATTGTAAATTCAAGTTTTTATTTGAATATTGTAATTCTATAAGGACTTCATTTTCTTTTAAATTTCCATTTTCTTTTTTATTTAATATAATATTCATAATTATTTATATAATATTGTCAATAAAAATTAACAATATAGCTCCTTTCTTAAAAAGATTTTATATGTAAAATGTATCATTTACAATATATTTAAATAAGTGGTCAAAAAAAAAGATAAATGGTAAGATTATTTGATAATTGAAATAGAAAATTAATAAGAAATAGTATTATGAAATAAGGAAAATAAAAATTCTTGTAGTTTATATGGCATAAAAAAAGACAGATTTTTCAATCTGTCTTTTTTGGCTGGGCTGGGTAGATTCGAACTACCGGAATGCCAGAGTCAAAGTCTGGTGCCTTACCGCTTGGCTACAGCCCAATATAAAATATAGTGGGGTGGAAGATGGGACTCGAACCCACGGTCTTCAGTGCCACAAACTGACGCGTTAACCAACTACGCTACATCCACCATGTTTTAGCACTTACCACACAGTGCTATTTTATTTTAAAACATTATTAACAGTTTGTCAATGAGTTTTAGGAAAAAAATAAAGTTTTTACTATTAATATGATAATAAATAAAAAGAAAATATTTACAAATAAGAGCAGATAAAGCAAAAATAAGAACAGTTTAAAAAAAATTTAAACTGTTCACATGCTTTCTTATTTAGAAACTTCAAATAAATTTGTTAATTTAGAATTATTATCAAACATATTATTATATTGTAAATAGTGATAATTTTCTATTAAAGATGAATATTCTGTTTCCTCATCAAAAGAATGATATATTTTATTTTTATCCATATAACCATTACCTGTTATAATAGGTATTTCTTCTCGTAATTGATCTAAAAATTGAAGATAAGGAGTTTTTTTAATTCCTGCTATATCCAATATAAGTGATGCAAGATAATTTACAGAAATATCATTTGCTTGATATTTTGAATAGTCAAAATCATAATTTGCCCAAATAATGTATGGGGTTATGTATTTTTTTTCAATGGTTTCTTTTGAAGAAGTATTTTCATATGAAGATAAAAGTTTATCATAAAATTCATCTTCTACATAAGGTTGATGATCTCCAAACATAACGATAATAGTAGGTTCTTCTACATTAGAAAAATAATCTACTAAATATTTAAAAGAATCATCAGAGATTTTTATAAGTGACAAATATTGATTAAGTCTAGGATATTCGCCATTACCAACTACTACTGTACTAGGAAAGCTTTCATCTGTGTAACTTCCATGATTTTGCATTGTTAAAGTGAAATTAAACATTTTTTCATTTTCGGATTTATTTTCAAAAATTTCAATAATATTTTTGTAAGTGCTTAAGTCATCAGGATATTCTCTTATATAATTTAAATCATTTAGAGAATAAATATGTTTAAAAGTTTCAAACCCAAGAAGAGGGTATACAACACTTCTATTATACCCTTGTGGATAGTAACAATGTATAGCAGAAGTGCTATAATTATAATCTTTTAAAATTGATGCCAAAGAATATGAAGGTCTAAAAATATATTGCTGATAAGGAACAGTTCTATATGGTACAAATGCCATAGAATTTGAAGTTAGAAATTCCCATTCTGTATTAGGTGTTGTTGCACCAAAAATAGAAACATGAAGATTACCTTTTACAGTATTTTCTTTAAGACTTTTAAAAAATGGCATATATTCTATATTAGTAGAAAATTTATCTATAACAGATAAATCTGCAAAAGATTCGTTCATAATTGCTATAATGTTAGGAGTTTCATAAGGTTCTGAATTAGTAGTAATAGATAAAGTTTCAGTGTTAGTAGATTCATCAGTAATAGTATTTTGAATAGAATTTGTAAGTGAATCAGAAGAAGAGTCTATTTCAATATCATTAGCTATTTTTTTTAATGTTTCAATATTATATCCATCAGGTTCTCTAATAATTAAGTTTCTAGATTGTTTAAATAAACTAGCAATTAAACCATTATTATGATATTCTTCTTTAGGATCCCAATTTTCATCAAGTTCAAATTTATCTATTAAATCTGTAGTATAAAATTGGAAAATGAAACTTGTAACTAAAAATATAGCTACTAATCTATAAGCAATTTTCAAAATATTATTTTTAAAACTTTTTATTGGAAGTTTTTTTAGAACTAATAAACCAAAAATAAATATAATTGTACCAATAAAAGCATTCTTAGAAAAAGTTATTTTAAAAGTAGGCAAAACAGTAAGAGCAACATTTACTGAGAAAATATCCCAAGGAACTAAAGGAGTACCTCTAAAGGTAGTTATAAAATGATTTGCAATTCCAATAATAAAAGTCAAAATAAAAGAAATGTAATATGTGAGTTTTATTTTTCCAACTATTGCATAAATGAATAAGATTATAACATAAATGAATAAAAAATTTGCTTTCATTCTAGGTTTCTCGAATTCTAATTTTCCATTGCAAAAAAATTGTGAAAAATAAAAAATAACTAAAGGAACGAAAAATAGAGCGAAAATTTTTGATAATAAACTTTTGTAATTTTCCCTCAAATAATTATACACTTTTGTTTCTTTAATTTTTTTTATATATTTATTATTATTTATTGAATCTTTTAATTTAATAAATTCTAAATATAATTTTGTGTTTTTCAGTTTACTACTTAATGTTAGAGCCTTATTTTTGTTATGCAAAGAATTCATTTCTTTTAATACCTCATTTTTTTACAAAATTCGTTAATTCTCAAATACTATATCACAAATATAGTAAAAAAGAAAGAAAAATAGCGAAAAAAGTATACTTCAAAAAGACAAACAAAGATAAATGTTTAAATATCAACATATAATGTATATTAAACCGAAAATGTGTGCTGTACACATAAAAAGTAGAAAAATAATTATATAACAGAAATGTAAAAGAAAAGTAATTAAATTGTGAATAAAATATGTCGAAAAAGTAGCATAATATAAGTTATTCACAGAGTTATCCACATTATCCACATAAAATGACTGTGAATAATTTTTTTAAAAAGTGGAAAATATATTTACATAATGTAAAAATTTTAAAAATAAATATAAGTTTAAGTAAGATTAAAGGATAAATATTAAAGGTGTTGACTTATACAAAAAAAAGTTATATAATATTTTAAATTAATATTTTGCAATGAAAAAGAGGAAATATATGAAAGTTTATTAACAGTGAACTTGTGTTAGTGGAAAACAAGTAATAAAGAATATATTTTGGAACTTTGGAGCAAAAAATAAATTAAGGTGGGTAGATAAAATACCAATTAGGGTGGAACCGCGTAAAATGTAAGCTTACGTCCCTAGCTTTTGCTAGAGATGCAAGCTTTTTTTGTATTATATTAAACCTAATATATAAAACTAAGTATAATATATTAAAAGTTTGTATCAAGGCTAAAAATTATTTTTAGGAGGTATTTTTTATGGTAGAATCAATGGAAAAAATTGTAGCACTTTGTAAATCAAGAGGATATATATATCCTGGCTCAGAAATTTATGGAGGTTTAGCAAATACTTGGGACTATGGACCTTTAGGAGTAGAATTTAAAAATAATATTAAAAAAGCTTGGATGAAAAAATTTGTTCAAGAAAGCAAGTACAATGTAGGATTAGATTCAGCAATATTAATGAATCCTTTAGTTTGGGTAGCTTCAGGACATGTTGGAGGATTTTCAGATCCATTAATTGATTGTAAAGAATGTAAAACAAGACATAGAGCAGATAAGCTAATTGAAGAATGGGCACATGATCATGGAAAAGATATGGTTGCAGATGGAATGAAAGATGAAGAGATGATAAAATTTATGGATGATAATAACATAAATTGCCCAAATTGTGGAAAACATAATTTTACAGAAATTAGAAAATTTAACCTAATGTTTAAAACTTTTCAAGGTGTAACAGAAGATGCAAAATCAGAGATATATTTAAGACCAGAAACAGCACAAGGTATATTTGTAAATTTTAAAAATGTAATGAGAACCACAAGAAGAAAAATTCCTATGGGTATAGCTCAAATAGGAAAATCTTTTAGAAATGAAATAACACCAGGAAACTTTACTTTTAGAACAAGAGAATTTGAGCAAATGGAACTTGAATTTTTCTGTAAGCCAGGAACAGACTTAGAGTGGCATGCTTATTGGAAAGACTTTTGTAAAAATTGGTTATTAAACTTAGGAATGAAAGAAGAAAATATAAGACTTCGTGATCACTCAAAAGAAGAATTATCACATTATAGCAATGGAACTACAGATATAGAATTTAGTTTTCCTTTTGGATGGGGAGAACTTTGGGGAATAGCTGATAGAACTAATTTTGACTTAAAACAACATATGGAATTTTCAAAAGAAGATATGAATTATTTAGATCCAGAAACCAATGAAAGATATATTCCATATTGTATAGAACCATCACTTGGAGCAGATAGAGTAGCTTTAGCATTTCTTTGTAATAGTTATGAAGAAGAAAAAATTGCAGAAGATGATTCAAGAGTTGTATTACATTTGCATCCTGCATTAGCACCATATAAAGTTGCAGTGCTTCCACTTTCTAAGAAACTAAGTGAAAAAGCAGAAGAGGTATATATCAAATTATCTAAAAAATTTATGTGTGATTATGATGAAGCAGGTTCAATAGGAAAAAGATATAGAAGAGAAGATGAAATAGGAACACCTTATTCAGTAACAATAGATTTTGAAACTTTAGAAGATGAAATGGTTACTGTAAGAGATAGAGATACTATGGAACAAATAAGGATTAAAATTGATGAATTAGAAGAATATATTGAAAGTAAATTAGAATTTTAAGTTTAGTAAAAAAAGATGTTGAAATATAATCAACGTCTTTTTTTATGCAAGATAAATAAGTAGAAGGTTTTAGAGTTTGTTAAGACATACTTCTTATAAAAGATAATCTCATATAAATACAAAAGAAAAAAGAAAAAATATAAAATATTAAAATTTTTAAATAATATTGACAATTAAAGATCACAAGCGTATAATGAATATATGAACAACTATTCATACATTCAAATGAAAGGAAATAGATTTATGGAAGAAAACTTAGAATGTGAAGTAATCTCAGTAAATGAGGAAAAAGTAAAAGAAATAAGGTCAAAACTTTTGGCAGATGAAACAATATTTGATTTAGCAGAGCTATTTAAAGTATTTGGAGATTCTACAAGGATGAAAATAATATGTGCACTTTTAGAAGAAGAGTTATGCGTTTGTGATATAGCAAGTATAACAAATTCTACACCCTCTGCAATATCACATCAATTAAGAGTTTTAAAGCAAGCTAAGCTTGTAAAATATAGAAAAGAGGGAAAAACAGTATATTATTCATTAGATGATAATCATGTGAAAGAAATATATGAGAAGGGTCGTGAGCATATTGAAGAAATGTGAGTATATATTAGAAAATCTTGATTGTGCTAACTGTGCAAACAAAATACAAGATAAATTATCTAAAAAAGAAGGCTTAAAAGATGTTAATGTCAATTTTAGTAAATTAAAGCTAACATATTATACTGAAAATGTTTCAAAAGAAGAAGTGGAGAAAATAATACTTTCTTTAGAGCCAGAAGTAGTTATGAAAGAAATTGCGGATTATAACACTAAAAAAGAAGAATCAGCAAATTCGAAAATAAAATTAGAAATTTTAAGATTAATAGTAGGAATTATTTTAGCCGTAATAGGTCTACTTTTAAATATACCAGAAATATTAAAGGAAGTATTTATCATATCAGCATATCTAACATTATTGTATAGAACAATTAAAAACGCTTGTACATTATTAGTTAGGAGTAAAAGCATAGATGAAAGTTTCTTAATAACAGTATCTTGTATAGGTGCATATTTAGTAGGAGAACGTTTTGAAGGGTTAATGGTTATTATTCTTTATGAAATTGGGAAGATTTTAGAAGATAAAGCTGTTAATAAAACACGTAAATCTATAGCAGATTTGATGAATATAAAGCCAGAATATGCAAATATAAAAAATGGTGAAAATATAAATAAAGTATCTCCAGAAGAAGTAAAAGTAGGAGATATAATTATAGTAAAACAAGGTGAAAAAATACCATTAGATGGTGTTATAATTAAAGGGAAAACTTCTTTAAATACTGCTTCATTAACAGGAGAAAGTAAACTTACTAAAGTTAAAGAAACTGATAATGTTTTATCAGGAAGTATAAATACAGATGGAATAATAGAAATTAAAGTTACAGAAAGATATGAAAATAGTACAGTAAGTAGAATATTAGAATTAGTTGAAAACGCTTCAGATAAAAAAGCTAAGACAGAAACTTTTGTAAACAGAGCAGCTAAAATATATACACCAATAGTAATAATACTTGCAATATTAGTAGCAGTATTTTTACCAATACTATCAAAGGAGGTGACTTATAGTCAAAGTGTATATAGGGCATTAATATTTTTAGTTATTTCATGTCCATGCGCAATTGCAATTTCTGTTCCTCTTAGCTATTTTTCAGGAATAGGGAAATCTTCTAAAGAGGGAATATTGATAAAAGGAAGTGACTATTTAGATTCTTTAAAAAATGTAAAAGAAATTGTTTTTGATAAAACAGGTACATTAACCAAAGGAGAATTTGGAATACAAGAAATAAAAGTACTAAATGAAAAATACACAATAGAAAAATTAAAAGAGTTTTTAGTGCTGGGAGAAAGCTTTTCTAACCATCCTATAGCAAAATCCATATTAAAAGAAATTGATATAGAAGTAAATAAAGATGAGGTAGAAAACTATAAAGAAATATCTGGAAAAGGGATTTCTTATGAATTAAAGGGAGATAAAATATTAATAGGAAATGAAGAACTCACAGGCTATGAAGAAAAAAGTGAAGAAAGTTTAAGCAAAATATTCATAAAAGTTAACCAAGAAATTATAGGTTATGTTGTTTTATCAGATAAAATAAAACCAGGAACAAAAGAAATGATAGAAAAATTAAAGGCTATGCAAATAAAAACTAAAATGTTTACAGGTGACAAACTAGAAGTTGCAAAAGAAGTAGGAAAGATTGTTGGAATAACTGACATAAAAGCAGAAATGTTACCAGAAAATAAGTATAATGAAATGGAGAAAATAGTAAAGGAAAAAAGTAATAAAGATTGTAAAGTAGCTTTTGTAGGAGATGGAATTAATGATTCACCTGTTCTTGCTATTTCAGATATTGGAATTTCAATGGGTGGTGTTGGTTCAGAATCTGCAATAGAGGCATCAGATGTAGTTATTATGACAGACAATTTAGAAAAGATTGTAGATGCAATTAAAATTTCTAAAAAGACAGGAGATATTATAAAACAGAACTTGATATTTGCGATAGGAATAAAAGCTTTAATATTACTTTTAAGTGTTTTAGGAATAGCAAATATGTGGGAAGCAGTATTTGCAGATGTAGGTGTTACATTAATTACGATTTTTAATACTTTAAGAATTTTAAAATAAAAGGAAAAAAGATAACAAATTAGATTTATATTATTTTAATAATATAAATCTAATTTTTAAATTTAAATTAAATCTTCTGAAGTAACAATATTTGTAAGAATTTTCATTGAGTATGAAGGACCTATAATTTTTTCAACTAAATTTGTTTCTTTATTAATATAATAGATTCTATTTGGATGAGTTTTAACTACATAATATTTTCCATAATCATTTTTTACTAAAATCGGTTTAAATAAATATTTTCCTAGCATAAGAGAAAAAAGTTCATCATTATTAGGAAAAGCAGAGTCCTTTCCATACCATAATCTAGATTCTAACTGAGAAATATCAGAGATACTGTCAAAATCCTTTCCATATTTTGATATAATGTCTCCATCTTGAGTGAAGACTATTTTAGATAATTCTTCAAAACTAAGTTCTTGAATTTTATATGTATTATCTAAAAAGAAGACTTTTACTATATCAGTAGTTTTTCCATAAATATTCAT
>JAAVXQ010000112.1 GCA_022790685.1 Clostridia bacterium | reverse complement strand
TTTGGAATTTCTAAGTCCACTGTACATAAAGATGTAAGTCATAGACTATTACATATAAATAATGCACTAGCAATGGAAGTAAGAAAGGTTCTAGATGAGAATAAAGCTGAAAGACATATAAGGGGCGGAATGGCTACTAAAATGAAATATTCTAATCAAAAGGAAGAAAATAGAAAAAGAAATGTATTTTAATAAATATTAAAAAATAATTAATTAAATAACCTTATTATAAAATTGAATAAAAATACAAAAAAGAAGTAGATTTAAGATATAAATCTACTTCTTTTAAAATTGCTTTTTATAACAAGAATTAGTTATTTGAATTATTATTTCTTGCCATTTTTTTAGCTTTTCTACATTCAGGACATCTAACTGGTTCATTAGTAAATCCTTTTTCTGCATAAAAAGCTTGTTCACCTTCTGTAAAAACGAATTCTGCACCACAATCTTTGCATACTAAAGTTTTGTCAGCCATTTATGAAGACCTCCTTCTTAGATTAATAATTTAATTTTTTTTGACAATGCAATTCTAAAAAGAAGGGTCATGTCTAATAAATTAAATTTAGATATTTAAAACAAAATATCTAAATCTATTATAACAGCTAAAACAAAAAAAAACAAGAGAAAAATTATAAAAAAAGAATCAATGTAACAAAAATGAAATTATAATGTAATCAAAATGATAAAAAACAAAAAAATACCTTTAAAGTGTTGTAAATAGTGGGATTTGAAGAAATTACAAAAATGAACACATTTTGACAATTTGGGTCCCCTATGATATAAAAATGACATGGAAAATATATAAGAGTAGGTGATAGATAATGGGTATTTATAGATCTGAGATAGCAAACTTAAGAAAAAATATTGGAGAAAACATAGGACAAAAAATTATAGTAAAGGAATCACCAGGAAAAAGAAGCAAACCACAAGAAAAATCAGCAGTAATAGAAAATACTTATCAAACCTATTTTAGAGTTAAATTTGAAGATGCTGATAGAGTTGGTTCATATAATTATACTGATTTATTTACAAGAACAGTTGAAGTAAGTATGTATGATGGTGAAGGATATGCTCCTTTGGTACCTCCTCAAATAGAAATAAAAAAACATAGAATAGAAACAGTTACAGAAAATTCCTAAATTTTAGGAATTTTTTTTTACCTTCTTAATATACATGGTATTAAAGATAATATGAAATTTAAGGAGGATTCATATGGATAAAAATAGAATTACTATTAATAAAAGAACTTTAGAAAAAAGTAAAAAGTTTGAGGTTTATGGTGACATAATTGTTCCAGATATAAAACCAGATATTGTAAATATTATTAATACAAATGCTAACACTTATATATACAAAACAGAAATAAGTGATGGTAAAGTAAGAGTGGATGGAAATATTGATGCATTTGTTATATATTTAGCTGATAATGGAGAGACAAGGAGTATTTCAATTACATTAAACTTTAGTGAGTTTATAGAAGATTCATCAATTTTATCTGGAATGAAAACAAAAGAGAAAACAACTTTACTAGAGATAGAAAGTAAAATTTTAAACGAAAGAAAGATTAGTGTAAAAGCACAAATTGATGTAAAAGCAGAGATGTGGGAAAAAGAAGACATAGAATTTGTAAATGCGAATGATGAAATGATAGATGTTCAAAAATTAGAAGAAAGATTAGAAGTAAAATCTTGTGTAGGAGAAAATATTAGCAAAGCATCTATAAAGGAGAATATAAAGGCAAATGGAGAAAGCAAAATAGCAGAGATTTTAAAAACTAATGTAAATCTTTGTAATTTAGAAAACAAAATTAGTTATAATAAAGTATTAGCAAAAGCTGATGCTAATATAAGCATATTGTATTTATCAGAAGAGAATAATATAGAAAAATTAGAAACTACAATACCAGTAATGACCTTTATAGATATACAAAATGTTTCTGACACAAATACTTGCCTAGCAGAATATACTATTAGAAATATGCTATATAAAATAGATGTAAAGGAATCACTAAATGTAGAAGTACAAATCGAATATGATGTGGATTGCACAGTATATGAAAATAAGGAAATTAATGTAATTCAGGATATGTATAGTACCAAAAGTGAAATAGTATTTAATCAAAAAGAAGCTTTAATAATGCTAGCAAATGAAGAAGAAAAAGAAATAGTAAAAGTTGAAGATAAAGTTCTTGTGGAAAATATAAATTCAATTTATGATGTTTGCTTTACTCCAGTTATAAACAATAAAATAGTTAATGGAGATATAATAAATTACGAAGCAGAAGTATTAGTAGATATATTATTTGAAGCAGATAATAGAAATGGAATAAACTTTCAAAGAGTAAATGTGCCTTTTGTTTTTAGAAGTAAGAAAGAAATAGAATCTTCTGACTTAATAATAGAAACTCAGAATTTTGGTATAAATAATGAGTATATAAATTGTAATTTAGAAATTAATATTAGAAGCCAAGAAATGAATATGAGAAAAATTAATATAATAGATAATATTGAAAGTAAAGAAAATAGTGAAGAAGATGAATATAAAATGATAGTATATTTTGTAAAAAAAGGTGATACTATTTGGAGTATTGCTAAGAAATTTAAAGTGTATATGGAAAATATAATAAAATTAAACAATTTAGAAAATCCAGACAAAATAAATGTAGGGGATAGACTATATATAATGAGATAATATTAGAAATGTCAAATTTAGAAATAAAGACTAGATTTGACATTTTTTATATTTTTAAAAAGTTATTCAAAAAATAAGTAAATTATTAAAGGAGGTGATTATTATAGCAGATGGATAAAATATATTCAAGAAAAAGAATACATATTTATAAGATAAATAAATTTAAAATGATATTTACTTTGTTTTTGATACTAGTAATTTTAAGTTTGTATTATTATTTAAAATCAGCATATCCTGTACTTGCTGCTAGCTGTGAAAATGCTGCATATTCAAGAGTAAATAGTATTGTAACTGAAGAAATAAAAAATATAATGAAAGAATATAAATATGATGATTTAATTACAATAGAAAAAGATAATAATGGAGAAATTAGATTTTTAAAGTCAAATGTTTTAGTAATGAATGAAATGGTAGCAGATATAACACAAAGGATACAAGAGAATATAGATAAACAAGCTAGAATAGTAGTTTTTATTAACATGGGAACAATATCAGGAATTAGTAAATTAGATTTAGTAGGACCTAAATTTGAAATAGAATTAGAAGCTGCTGGTGATACAAAAGTAAACCTAAGTTCAAAATTTGAATCAGCAGGAATAAACCAAACAATACATAAAATATATGTTGATATAGATGCTTATATAAAAATAATTACTCCATTTGGCAATTTTGAAAAAGATATGAAGTCAAAAGTTCTCCTTACAGAGACTATAATTGTTGGAGATGTTCCAAGTACTTACTATGATTTAGATGGTATGGAAAATGATAGCCTTTTAAATCTAATAGAATAAATATTGACAAAATATATTAAAATAGATATAGTAGATTTAAATATTAGTTATAAAGTACAAAGGAAAAATATATGAGAGAAGAAGATAATATAAATAAATATATATCTAGTATAAATGTAATAATAAAGTCTGGTAATCCAAAATACATTTCATATATTAGCAAAGAATATATGAAATATAGAAAAGTCAATCCTGTTATTGCTACAGTTATGGAAGATATAATTAGAAAAGAAGCTTCTGACAAAGGTTCTATTTATGCTATTTTTATAGATAATGACAATGGCATTAATTTAGAAGCAATGAGTGATATTTCTAAAATAACTAATACAGCAGATTTTATAAAAAATGTAGAAGCTTTATCAAGCCAAGATATTGATTTTGGTGATTTAACGAGTGATGAACTTATTATAGAAGGAATGGAAATTGCTGAGCAATTAGCAAGAGAGATTGAGACTTTAGAAAATAGTATGAATTATGAAGATGAGGGAGCAGTTACTACTTTAGATGAGCAAGTGGAAGAGAAGACCTCAGGAGTACTTTCAAAACTTGAAAGTGGTGGAAAAATGACAGCAGCCATAATGTCTGTTATTGCAATGATAAAAAGCAGAATTAGTTCAGTAGTAAACAGAGTAAAAGGAAGTGCAAAACAAAAAAGCGAAGATAAAAAACAAGAAAAAGTAATTGAAAGTAAAAATAAAGAAAGTAGTATTTTTCCTAAAATTGAAGTAGATGAATTATCTGTAATAAGGAATATGAAAGAAAGAACAAACGAAGCTAAGAATAAGATAAAACATAATGGAGAAATAGATTCATCACAAGATAGTGACGATTTTTCTGGAGATTCAGAGGATAGTAATACTACTCAAGAAGATGATGAACCAGATATATAATAAAAAACTATATATGAACTTAAAAAATTCATATATAGTTTTTTTATGCATTATGCATTAATTTATATAATTGATATATGCTACACGAAAAATTAAATATTTCACTTATGTATATAGAAATTATATATCCATTTACTCCAAGTTTAGGAACAAAAAAGAAAATAAAAGTAGAGCTAATTATTAAATCAAAAATATTAACAATCATAACTCCAACTTGGGCATCAAGTCCCCTTAGAATACTATCTACAACTGTATCAACATATATAAAAAAAGCAAGTGGTGCAAGTAGCTTTATATAATATCCAGAATATGGATTATTATATAACTTTAAGCCTAAAGGGGTGGAAAATATAAATAAAAATGCAGTTATAAAAAGTGAAATAACTCCAGTCAAAAATAGTAATAGTAAAGTAATTTGTTTTGCTCTTTTAAAATCTTTTTTTGCAAAATATCTTGAAAATTCAGGTATAAGTAAATTACTAAAAGATTTTATAAAAATATCTGGAAACATTATAATTGGAAGAGACATACCATTTATAATTCCATAAGTTGAAAGTGCATTAGCACAGCTACTACCACTTTTTTCCAAGCTAGAAGGAATAATTAACTGTTTAAGAGTTGATAAACCAGAACGTATGTAAGAGGTTATAGCAACTGGTAATGATATTCTTAAAATTTCTTTACTATAAGTTTCATTTTTATCAGAAATTATATAAGTAGATTTTTTTGAGTAATCTTTTTTTATTTCAAATAAATATAAAATATAAATAAATATAAAAGAAAATATTTCTGAAACTAAATCGCCAATTATTAATGAAATGCATGCATAGTTAATACCTTTCGGAAGAAATAGATTTAAGAAAAAAGCAGTAACAATAATTTTGGAAATCTGTTCAAAAAATTGTGCAAGTGAATTTTTGTATACTTTCCTAATTCCTGCAAAATAACCATTTATAGCATTTGACATTGAAATAAGAGGAAGTGCTAAACATAGTAGATATATTACTTCTTCAGAAACTTTACTATGTAAGCAGTTAGTTAAAATAAAGTTTCGAAAAACATAAAAAATTATACTAGCACAGATACCAGATATTAGACTAAAGTATAAACAATATTTTGCGACTTTTTTAGTGCCATTTATATTGTTTAAAGCTAGGTTTTCTGCAACTACACGAGTAGAAGAAAGGTTAATTCCAAAATTTGCAAGAGTAATTCCAAATAAATATACAGACATAATTAATTGAAATACTCCTAGCATTTCCGTTCCAATTTTATTTGAAATATATATATTAAAATAAATAGTAAGAATTCTTAAGATAATTCCTGTAAACATGAGTATTATAGTATTAAAAATAAAAACTTTAATTCTTTTCAATATGTATCACCTAAATTATTATTATAATTATTATAGAGTATATGAGAATAAAAAATTTTTAGAAGTCTTTATAGCTGTTAAATTTGAAGAATGTATGTTATAATAACAAAAAAATAGATATAAATAAAAGGAAGCTATGAAAGAAAAGAGATTTAAAAAAATATATATAGAAATAACTAATATTTGCAATTTGAAATGCTCATTTTGCCCAGAAACAAATAGGGAAAAAAAGTATATGGAAATAGAAAGTTTTGAAAATATATTAAAAAAAGTAAAACCATATACAAATTTAATTGCTCTGCATATAAAAGGAGAGCCATTATTACATCCTAATTTAAATGAGATATTGAAAATTTGTGAAAAAGAAAAAATTAAAGTAAATATTACAACAAATGGAACACTTCTTAAGAGTAATGTAGAAAATATTTTATCCTCTAAATCTGTAAGACAGATAAACATATCAGTTCATAGTGCATTAAAAAATAAAAATATGGAGAAAAGCTTAGAAATATTTTTAGAAGATATTTTTAAAGCTATAGATGAAATTAAAAATAGAAGTAATATCATAATTTCATATAGAATGTGGAATCTAAAAGCTTTAAATGAAAATACAGATGATAAGAACATGGAAATTATAAAGAAAATGGAAGAAAAATATGAAATACATGATTTAGAAAATATATTAGGTAAAAATATGTTTTTTAAACTTGAAGAAAATGTATTTATAAATCAAGATTTTGAATTTAAATGGCCAGATATAAATGGAGATATTATATCAGAAACAGGAAATTGTAGGGGACTTACTGATCAAATAGGAATATTAGTAAATGGAGATGTTATACCTTGCTGTCTAGATCAAGAAGGTGATATTAAACTTGGCAATTTATTAAATGAAGATTTAGAAGAAATTATAAATTCTGATATAGCTCAAGACATTTTAAAAGGTTTTAGAGAGAATAAATTAATTCACAATTTATGTAAAAGATGTGGATTTAGAAGTAAATTTCAAGCAAAAAGGTGAAAATATGAAGGAATATGAAAATATAGAAAAAGACTTGACAAAAATATATAGAAAAAACATATGGAGCAAATTCGTAAAAGGAATTTGCGATTTTCAAATGATAAAAGAAGGAGATAAAATAGCCGTATGTATTTCTGGTGGTAAAGACTCTATGCTTATGGCTAAGTGTTTTCAAGAAATAAAGAGGCATAGAAAAATGAATTTTGATTTGGAATTCATAGTTATGAATCCTGGATATAATGAAGAAAACAAAGATAAAATAATAAAAAATGCTGAAATTCTAAATATTCCTATAAAAATGTTTGAAACTAGAATATTTGAATCTGTTGAAAGAATAGAAGAAAATCCATGCTATATTTGTGCTAGAATGAGAAGAGGATATTTGTATGAAGAAGCTAAAAGATTAGCTTGTAATAAAATAGCTTTAGGTCATCATTTTGATGATGTAATAGAAACTATTTTAATGGGAATGTTATATGGAGCACAAATGCAAACTATGATGCCAAAAGTAAATAGTACGTCTCATCCAGGTATGGAACTTATAAGACCAATGTATTTTGTAAGAGAAGAAGATATAATTAAATGGAGAGATAGATATGATTTGGAATTTTTACAATGTGCATGTAAACTTACAGAAAATAGTAAATATGATGAGAATTTATCCAAAAGAAAAGAAACTAAACTATTAATAAAAAGGCTTAAAGAAAATTATGAAAATATAGATGTGAATATTTTTAATAGTGTGCAAAATGTAAATTTAAGTACATTAATTTCGTATCAAAAAGGAAACTATAAATATCATTTCCTAGAGGATTATGATATAAGAAGAAATGAACTAGAAAAAGGAATAAAATAATATGAATAAACGAAAAGTAAATATGGGTAAAATACCTGTGTTTACTTTTTTATGTAAATATGATAAAATATATGCTTATAAAGTCTTAGTATTTCAAAAAAATAATTTTTATTGAAAGGAGAAAATAAAAATTTGAAATGCTTTGATTTGAAATCTACCAAAAAACGGAGGGAAAAGGTATGAAAAGAGACAGATGGCGTAGGGGAGGAAAACGGCTTAGAACAAGGTATGAACGACGTCATCGGAATGGCAAGCTTCTGCTGATTTTGGGTGCTATTTGCCTGGTGCTTTTTATGATCTATGTTGGACTGATATATGGTCTGACAGCTCAGAAAGGCACGATGGAAATTACTGTCTGCAGTGAGTTTGATTCAAAGGAAGCAATAACCATGAACTTTCTGGGGGAAAGAAATGTCTCCTGGTGGTTCAAAGCAACCGACACTGTTAATACCAAAAGTGTTGGAGAGTATCATGTGATTTATGCACCAAGGTTTTTCTTTGGAAAGACAATAGAAAGAACTTTTATCGTTGTAGATAAGGAAAAACCTGAAATCATCCTTGAACCTATGGAAGAGGGAACTGTTCTGACAAGTATAGACAGCTTTGAGGAACCGGGGTACCTGGTTACAGACAACTATGACACGGGTCTTACTGATAAGGTAACAACTGAGGTAAGAAGACTAAAGCCTTATTGGTATGAAATTGTCTATCGAGTTGAAGACAGCTCTGGAAATGTCGGAACCGCCAAAAGAGAAGTAAACGTGATTTCTGGCGTAGTGTGTCTGACGTTTGACGATGGTCCCTCTGATCTGACGCCTAATTTTTTGGATATTCTTCAAAGAAATGGCGTCAAGGCGACATTTTTTATGTTAGGCTTTGAAAAAGAGAAAGAGACGATTGTCAAAAGAGTAGCTGAAGAAGGGCATACAGTAGGATATCACGGGTATTCTCATCAATATTCCGAGATATATACTTCATTAGATGCTCTAATGAGTAACTTCTACAGACTGGAAATTCAGCTAAACAATCTGCTGGGGACTGAATCAACGAAGTTGATTAGATTCCCTGGTGGGACGTCAAATACTGTAAGTAGAAATTACTGCGAGGGAATCATGTCAGAGGCTGTAAAAAGGGTGCAGGAAGAAGGATACATGTATTTTGACTGGAACGTTGACAGCCAAGATGCAGGTGGTGCTACGACAGCAGAGGCAGTATATGCAAATGTCCGAGCTGGAATAAGATCAGGAAGGCAAAATGTGGTGCTGATGCATGATACAAAGCAGCACACATTGGAGGCACTCCAGTGGATAATCGACTATTGCTTTGAAAATGACTATGTGTTCGAAGCACTTTCAAGCGACAGCAAGCCAGTTTTCCACAGAACCTCGAACTAAATGAAATGTCCGTGAAAAAAAGAAGTATTTCAAATTAAAGTAAGAAAAAAGTAGCATATCCACTCAAATCTTATTGGGAGAGAGGATGTGCTGCTTTTTGTTTATATAGAGAATTATATATTTTTAAAATAATAAGGTTGTAAAGCATTTACAAAGTATGATAATATAAAATAAATTTGAAGAATAATATATAGAAAGGGAATTCTTATGAATGTAGTAGAAAGTATGCTTCCACAATTTTTAAATGAAATGCTAAAAAATCAATATGGAGAAGATAATTACTCAAAAATAGTACATGGGTATAATTCTAGAAGATATACTACATTACGTGTCAATACTATAAAAACAGATATTAATACTATAAAAAATATATTGAAAGAGAAACAAATAGAGTTTGAAGAAGTAGAGTGGTTTAATGAAGCACTAATTATAAAAAATGTAACTGAAAAAGAAATAGAAAAATTAGATATTTATGAAAATGGAGAAATATATTTACAAAGTTTATCTTCCATGTTGCCTCCTATAATTTTAGAGCCAAAAGAAAAAGAAAATATATTAGATATGACAGCAGCACCTGGTGGGAAAACTACTCAAATGGCAGCCATAACAAATAATAATGCAATGATAACTGCATGTGAAATGAATAATATTCGTTTTGAAAGATTAAAATATAATCTAGAAAAACAAGGTGCAACTAGTGTATATGCAATGATGACAGATGCAAGAAAAATGGATGACTTCTTTTCTTTTGACAAGATATTATTAGATGCACCATGTAGTGGAAGTGGAACAATTAATATCAAGGATATAAATTTGAAGAAAAATTTTACAGAAAAACTTGTAAATAAATCTGCTGTTATTCAAATAGCTTTATTAAAAAAAGCTATAAAAATGCTAAAAAAAGGAAATATAATGGTATATTCAACTTGCTCTATATTAAGTAAAGAAAATGAAGAGGTGATAGAAAAAATTCTGAAAGAAGAGAATGCCGAAATATTACCAATTGAGTTTAAGGGAATTGAAAAAATACCAAAATTGAAGACAAGTATAACTGGTACTTTATGTGTATGTCCAAATGAATTATATGAAGGCTTTTTCGTGGTTAAACTTAGAAAAAAATAAAATATTAAAAATTTATGAACAGGGAGAAGAAAAGATATGGAGCTGGTTAAAATTGGAGAAAATACATATTATATAAAAAATCCAACTAATATAGGAATATATAAAATAGATGAAGAAAATGTTTATTTAATAGATTCAGGAAATGATAAAGATGCTGGAAAAAAAATATTAAAAATAATTGATGAGAAGGGTTGGAAGGTAAAAGGAATTATAAATACACATTCAAATGCCGATCATATTGGTGGAAATAAAGTTATTCAAGATAGGACAGGTTGTAAAATATATTCAAAGAATATTGAAAAAGTTTTCACAGAAAATCCAATTTTAGAAGCATCATTTTTATATGGGGGATTTCCATTTACAGGTATAAGAAACAAATTCTTAATGGCAAAAGCATCAAAAGTAGAAGAAATTGAGGAAAATTTACCTAAAGGGTTAGAATATATTTCTTTAAAAGGACATTTCTTTGATATGATTGGGATCAAGACAGGGGATAATGTATATTTTTTAGCAGATTCACTATTTAGTGAAGAAACCATAAATAAATATCACTTATTTTTTATTTATGATGTAAAGGAATTTTTAAATACCTTAGATTACTTAAAAAAATTAGAGGGAAATTTTTATATTCCTTCACATTGTGAAGCTTCAAAAGATATACAAAAGCTAATACAAATAAATGAAAATAAAGTAAGTGAAGTAAAAGAAAAGATATATAAGTTTTGTGAAAAACCAATAATATTTGAAGATCTTTTAAAAAAAGTTTTTGATGAATATGATTTAACAATTAATGAAAATCAATATGTACTTATAGGAAGTACCATAAAATCATATTTATCTTATTTACAAGATGAGGATAAAATTGAGTATGAGTTTAGTAGTAACAAAATGTTTTGGAAACAAAAATAAAGTACATACTTAAAATTTGTAATGGTTTGGAGGAATAGTAAATGACAGAAAAAGAGAAAATGTTGTTAGGAGAAATTTATAATGCAAATTATGATGAGGAATTAATAAAAGAAAGACAAATTGTAAAGGATTTATGCTATGAATATAACAAGATAAAACCATCTAGTATGAATGAGAGAAAAGAAAAAATAAAATCAATTTTAGGAAAGACAAAAGACAATTTTTTAATTGAGCAACCATTTGTATGTGATTATGGTTATAACATAGAAATAGGAGAAAATTTTTATGCGAATCATAATTTAGTAATATTAGATGCAAATAAAGTTAAATTTGGTGATAATGTATTTATTGCACCAAATTGTGGATTTTATACAGCAGGACATCCAATAAATGCAGATATGAGAAAGGAAGGATTAGAATATGCAAAGCCCATAGAAATTGGAAATGATGTATGGATAGGTGGAAATGTAGCAGTACTTCCAGGTGTAAAAATAGGAAATAATGTAGTAATAGGAGCTGGAAGTATAGTAAATAAAGATATTCCATCAAATAGTGTAGCAGTTGGAAATCCATGTAGAGTTATAAAAGAAATAAAATAATCATATATAAAATTATTGACAAAATAATAAATTTATATTATATTAACTAATACTTTATAGTAGTCATCGGAGGACAGGTGTATCGCAATACTGAGATTATGCATATAATCTCCTGTCAGAGGAAGATGTCGAGTGCGCTCGGTTATTTTTAAAATAATTGAGTGCTTTTTTGTTTTAATAAAAAAATAAATTAATAGGTAGCTTATATATTGATTGGAGGGAAGTAAAATGAAAAAAATTGTAACAATAAGTAGAGAGTTTGGAAGTGGCGGAAGAGAAATAGGCAAAAGATTATCTGATGTTTTAAATTTAGCTTATTATGATGAAGAAATAATAGCAGAGATATCAAAAGAAACAGGCTTATCTGAAGATTATATAAATAATATTTCTGAAAAAGGAATATATCCAGTAGCTTTTAACTTTGGTAGGACTTTTGCAAGTTTTGGAAATTTACAACTAAATCAAACTGAAATATTAGTAAAACAACAAAATGTGCTTAAAAAAATTGCAGATAAAGGAGATTGTATTATAGTTGGAAGAGGTGCTGATATTACATTAAAAGATTATAATACAATGAATATATTTGTATATAGTGATATGGAATCTAAAATAAAACGTTGCAAATATAAAGCAAAAGAAGATGAAAAATTAACAGATAAAGAGTTAGAAAAAAAGATTATTCAAATAAATAAAGACAGAAAAAAATTTCATAATTTAATATCAAACTTAGAATGGGGAGATAGAAACAATTATAATCTTTGTATAAATACATCAGAAATAGAAATAAAAGAAATAATACCAGCTATTGCAGAGTATATTGAAAGATGGTTTAGGAGGAAAATATAAAAAATGAGTATTGGATTATCAGAACATTTTACATATAAGAAACTAATAAAATTTACAATTCCAACTATTATAATGATGATATTTACATCAATTTATGGAGTTGTAGACGGAATATTTGTATCAAACTGTGTAGGATCAGATGCCTTTGCGGCAGTAAATTTAATAATGCCTGCTATAATGATTTTAGGTACATTAGGTTTTATGATGGGAACAGGAGGTAGTGCGTTAGTATCAAAAACAATAGGAGAAGGTGAAAAAGAAAAAGCAAATAGATATTTTTCAATGTTAATATATCTATTAGTGATAATAGGATTTATTCTAACTGTTATTGGAGTTATTTTAGTAAAACCAATGGCTAAGCTATTAGGCTCAGATGAAAAAATGCTTGCAGATTGTGTAACATATGGCAGAACACTTTTACTTTTTTTAGTACCATTTTGCCTTCAAAATGCATTTCAAAGTTTTTTAATAGTAGCAGAAAAGCCAACATTTGGATTAGTTATTTCAATTATCTCAGGTGTTTCAAATATGATATTAGACTTTTTACTTATTTATGTATTTAAAATGGGAGTATTAGGCGCAGCTCTTGCTACAGGAATTAGCCAAGTAATAGGTGTAATTATTCCGATAATTTATTTTTCTAGTAAGAAAAATAATATTTTACATTTTAAGAAAACTAAATTTGAACTAAAACCAATTGTGCAATCATGTATAAATGGTTCATCAGAGATGTTAACAAATTTGTCAATGTCACTTGTAAATATGTTATTTAATATGCAACTTATGAAATATGCAGGTTCAGATGGAGTTGTAGCTTTTGGAATTATTATGTATGTAAGTTTCATATTTTCAGGAACATATTTAGGATACTCTATAGGAACAGCACCAATTATAGGATATCATTATGGAGCAGAAAATAAAGAAGAACTTAAAAGTTTGCTAAAGAAAAGCTTTAAATTAATAGCAATAACTTCTGTTATTATGACAGGTCTTGCTGAAGTTTTATCAGAGTTGCTTGCATCAATTTTTGTAAGTTATGATGAGGAATTATTAGAAATAACAACAAGAGCAATAAGAATATTTTCAACCTCATTCTTGATTAGTGGATTTAATATATTTAGTTCATCATTTTTTACAGCTTTAAATAATGGATTTGTTTCGGCAGCAATTTCATTTTTAAGAACTTTAATTTTCCAAGTAATAATGATATTTTTATTACCAATGATATGGGGAATAAATGGAATTTGGATTGCAGTACTATTTGCAGAAATATTAGCTTTAATAGTAAGTATAGGTTTTCTAGCTGTAAATAAAAAGAAATATGAATATGCGTAACATAAAATAATAATAATAAAAACATGAAGTCTAGTTTTGATAAATTATATCTTATAATTTAATATGTAAAAATTCTATTGCATAAGAGATTATTAAAGATGTATTTTATAATAAAACTAGTCTTTTTTTATATAAAACATTTAGTATATTAAAATTTATATTTTATAAAAAAATTTAAGTCACTTTTTTACTGACTCATTGGTCTAAATACTTTCTTTATTTCTAATAATATAGTAATATAAAGATATAAGCAAGAATATTTTATGTTATAGAAAATATTTAAAGGAGAAATAAAAGAAATGGAAAATAAAAAAATATTTGATGCAAAAGAATTTAAAAACATAAAAGAAATCATTTATAATTCATCAAACAAGTATAATGATAGTACAGCTTTTGTAATTAAACATCAAGAGAAAAAGAATGTATCTTATGAAAATATAAGTTACGCAAGGCTATTAAAAGACATAAATAAATTAGGAACAGCTTTATATAATATAGGACTAAAAGGAAAAAGAATTGCAATAATAGGTAAAAATAGATATGAATGGGTAATAGGGCATTTAGCAAATTTACTTGGAGGAATTGTATCAGTACCACTAGACAAAGATCTTCAATATGAAGAACTAGAGAATTCATTAATTAGAAGTAAAGCTGATTGTATTTTATTTGATGAAAAACTAGTAGATAAAATAAATGAAATCAAAGAAAATAATAAAACACAAATAAAAGAATTTATTTGTATGAGTGAAATAGAAGGCTATAAGTCAATAAATAATCTTTTAAATGAGGGTGAAAAATTATTAGAAAAAGGAAATGAAGAATATGTAAATGCACAAATAGATGAAAATATAATGAGTATTTTATTATTTACTTCAGGAACTACTTCAAAATCAAAAGCAGTAATGCTTTCACAAAGAAATATAGCATCAAATATATATGCACTTCAAAGTGTAGAAGATATAAGACAAACAGATACAAATATTGCATTTTTACCATTTCATCATATATTTGGCTCAACTTGTTTAATAATGATGCTTGCGTGTGGAGTTAAGACTACATTTCCAGATGGATTAAGGTATATAAAACAAAATTTAAATGAATATAAAGTATCAGTATTCGTAGGTGTTCCAATTTTAGTAGAAGCTATTTATAAAACTATAATGAAGGAAATTGAAAAACAAGGAAAAACAAATTTAATAAAAACTGCTATGAAAATTAGTAATTTTTTACTTAAATTTAAAATAGATATAAGAAGAAAAATCTTTAAACAGGTGCTTACAGCATTGGGTGGAGAATTAAGATTTGTAATTACTGGTGGTGCTCCAGCAGATCCTGAAATTTTAAAAGGTTTTAATAGTTTAGGAGTAGAAACACTTCAAGGATATGGATTAAGTGAAACTTCACCAGTAATTGCGGCAGAGAATTATAATGTAAAAAAGAATGGTTCTGTAGGAGTTCCTATGCTTAATGATTCTATAGAAATTATAAATAAGGATGAAGAAGGAATTGGAGAGATAAGGGTAAAAGGTCCAAATGTTATGCTAGGATATTATGAAATGCCAGAGCTAACAGAAGAAGTTCTTAAAGATGGATGGTTTTATACAGGAGATTTAGGATATATTGACAAAGAAGGACGTATATTTATAACTGGAAGAAATAAAAATCTTATTGTTTTAAAAAATGGTAAAAAAATTTTTCCAGAAGAATTAGAAACATTAATTAATAGATTAGAAATAGTAGAAGAATCAATGGTATTTGGAATGCCAAATGAAGAAAATAAAGATGATGTTAAATTATCTGTAAAAATTGTATATAATAAAGAAATTGTAAAAGAAAAATATGGAGATAAAACAAAAGAAGAATTATATGAAATTATTTGGGAACAAATTAAAGAATTAAATAAAAGTTTTCCAAGATATAAACATATACAATATTTGCTTGTGTCTGAAGAAGAACTAATAAAAACAACAACTAAAAAAGTAAAAAGACAAGAAGAAATGAAAAAAATACTAAATGAAAAAAAATAGAAATTTCTTAATATATTTAGTAATTGTCAAGTTTAAAATATGTAACTCATATATAAAAAATAAACCGCTTTAAAGTATTTTAACGAATAACTTTAAAGTGGTTCATTTTATGAAAGGGAGAAGAAAAAGTGAGATATTTTATAGATTTAATATTATTTGGCTGTATATATATAATTATATATACAAAATTTTGGAAAGATAAAAAAGAAGAAGAAATTTTAAAGTATACAATTATGTATTTATATATTGTTTCAGTATTATTTGTAACACTAATACCAATTGATTTTACCTTAGATCCAAAATGGAAATATCATCCTTCAGTAAAAGTAACATATATACATATAAAGCCATTTAATGATTTGATTATGGGATATAGTGGAGCAAAAAAACAAATAATTTTAAATATTATGATGACAATACCCTTTGGATTTTTGTATTCATGTATAAAAAAGAAAGTTAGTTTTTTAAAAGTAATTTTTATGACTTTTGTTTTAAGTTTAACAATAGAATTATTACAACTATTAACAACAATATTTTTACTTTATCATAGAAGCTCAGATGTAACAGATTTAATTACAAATGTAATTGGAGGTGCTATAGGATATATAATATATAAAGTATTATATAAAAGATAAACACTAGAGATACTAGTGTTTTTTGTATTTAAGATATATTTTTATATAAGATAATTATAGAAAAAACAACACATTTTATACAAAATTTTAATTTGATTTTTTATCCAACTAAACAAATTTTAAAAAATGTTATGCTTTTTTGAATTTTGTATGTTTTTTATATGAAAAAAATAGCCATTAAGTAAATTTATTATGAAAAATATTGATGTGATTTTTTATATGTTATATATATATTGAAAATCAATTTGAAAGGGGAAATATATGAATAATATTGCTACTGATATATCAGTTGCTATGGAGATATTAGCAATAAGATTTTCAAAAAATATGTTCAATAAGCAGGAGGTAGTAAGACTTTTAAAAGAAAAAGAATTAGTTGCTTTAGGTGATAAAGAAACTATAGAAAAGGTGAAAAAGGTATATGGAAAAGAACTAAAAGAGGAGGCACAAAATGGAAAGAGACAATAAAAATGGAAATACAAAAGTAGTAGAGAAAGATACAAAGGCACAAAACGTATCAATAGATGATAGATTAGAGGAAATAGCTTCTAATATAAGAACTTTAGACGAATGGAAACGTTATATTGCTGATTACTATCCAGTGTTTTGTGGACTTCTTGCTAAATTAGAAGTAAATGCAGGTGGAACCTTAGAAGAAAGTAATAAAAAACCTATAGCAGTAATTTTAGGAGGACAGCCAGGCGCAGGTAAATCTGCACTAATAGCAACATATAAAACAATTTTAAAAGATGGATATGGTATTGATGCAGGAATAAATAATGCAGATTTTTATAGATTTTCTGTACCAGGGAGCTATAGAGTAGCAACAGACTTTCCTGAAAGTGCATCAGAAGTAACTGACCCTGTTGTAAAAATGATGAGAAGAAATTTAATGGAAGAATCAATAGCACAAAAGAAAAGTGTTATTATTGAAAATACATTAGGAGATACAATTGTTGTAGATAAAATGAGACAAGGTGGAGTACATGACATATGGCTTGCTTTAATGGCAGTTCCAAGAGAAGAATCATTATTATCTGATTTTGAAAGATATATAAAAATGCAAGAAACGGCAGATATAGCAAGATTAGTAAGTGTGGAAGCACATGATAAAAGATATCATGCACTTGACAAAATTGTATCTGAGTTAGAAAATACTGATATGAGAATACTAGTTCACTCTAGAGGAAAAACTGAAAATGACTTTGTTACTCTTGAATATGACAGCAAAAATCCGGATAAAAGATATTCCAGTGCTCTTGATGCAATAGGAAAAATTAGAAAAAGAACGTTTAAAGAAGGTGTTCACGGATATGGAGATAGATTAAAAAATATTAGACAAAAAATGGAAAGTTTAGGAATGACACCTGATGAAGAAATAGAACTACATACATTAGAAGATATTATAACTAAATCTATAGCCAAAGAAATGGAAGGAGAAGAGAGATAAAATGATAGATTTGCATATGCATACAACATATTCTGATGGAACTGATAATGTTATAGAAATATTAAAGAAAGCAGAAGAATTAAAGTTAGATTGTATTTCTATTACTGACCATGATAAATGTGATGCCTATGAAGAATTAAAAAACATAGATGTAAAGAAATATTATAAGGGCGAGATAATAAAAGGTATAGAAATAAAATGTAGTTATAAAGGAAGTACTATTGAAGTTTTAGGATATGATTATGATTACAATAAAATGAAGGCATGGGTCAAAGAATTTTATGCAGATAAAGATAGAAAGACAATAGAAACAAAATATTTTAATAAATTATATGATACTTGTGAAAAGTTGAATCTAGTTATGTCTCCAAAAGAGGATATAAATTGGAATCCAGAAAATGACTGGGGAGGGGCAACTATATATAAAGAAATAAAAAGTCATCTAGAAAATCAATCAAAATTGCCAGAAGACTTATGGAATGATGGTGTTCAAACTTTTTCTAAAAGATATTATGGAAATAAAGAATCTATTTGGTATATTGATAAATCAGCAGATTATCCAAGTGTAGAAGAGGCTATACAAGGAATAAAGCAAAGTGATGGTCTAGTATTTTTACCACATATTTTTATATATAAATGGATGAAAGATATAAAAAAAGAGTTGCAAGAACTATTAGATAATTATAAAATTGACGGAATTGAATGCTATCATAGTGATTTTAATGAAGAGAATATACAATATTTAAATGAATATTGTGAAAAAAATAATTTGTTAAAAAGTGGTGGAAGTGATTATCATGGAGAAAATAAGCCAACAATCAGTTTAGGCATAGGAAAGGGAAACTTAAAAATTCCAACCGAAATAATAAATAATTGGCATAAAATTTAAATAAAAAATTAGACAGATTTTTTTAAAATTAAATAAAATAACTTAAATTTATTTAATTGAAAAAGATCTGTCTTTTATGTTATTATGTATATAATAAATATTCTAAAAGAAAAATAAACTAAATAAAAAAGTATAATTTGGAGAAAGATATATACTATGAAAAAGATGATAATAATTACAATAATATTAATAACTATATTAATATTAGGAATAGCTTTTTGGAATTATAAAGAAAAACAAGAAGATATAAGAATATATGCAGAAGCAGTTACTCTAAAGCAAAATTTAGAAATTGAATATGGAAAAGAAATAACTGTATCAGATTGTTTAGAAAAACTTAATGGAACTTTAATAGAAGACAAAAACATAAATACAGAAACTTTAGGAGAGGTAAAAGTTAATTTTGAGTTTTTTGATATAAGAAATAAGAAAAGATTCTATGAATTTACAGTAAAGATAATTGATATAAATCCACCTAAAATTTTTAGTGGTAGTTCTTTTACTGTTAAAGTTGGATATAGCAAAAATTTAACAGATGTATTATTAAGTGGTGATGATATAGATGATAATCCTAAAAGAGAAATATTAGGTGAATATGATTTTAATACAGCTGGTGAATATAACTTGAAATATGTTGTAACAGATTCTAGTGGAAATAAAACGGAAAAAGATTTTGTGCTTTATGTTAAAGAAAAAATAGAAGATAAACAAACTGAAAGAGATACTATAGAATTTGCTGATGTAATTAATAATTATAAAACAGAGAATACAAAAATAGGAATAGATGTATCTAAATGGCAAGAAGAAATTAATTGGCAAGAAGTAAAAGATGCAGGAGTAGAATTTGTTATGATAAGAATGGGATATCAAACTGAGTATGATGGAGAATATAAATTAGACTCTTATTTTAATCAAAATATTAATGGGGCAAAAGAAGTAGGCTTACCTGTAGGTGTTTATTTTTATTCTTATGCTAAAAATGTAAAGCAGGCTATAGACCAAGCAAATTGGGTAAAAGAAAATTTGAAAGATTATGAAATAGATCTTCCAGTGGTTTTTGACTGGGAAAGTTGGAATTCATTTAATACTACAGGTATGAGTTTTAATACCATAAATAAAGTTGCTAATACATTTTTAGATGTTATATCAGAAAATGGATATAAGGGCATGCTATATAGTAGCAAAAACTATTTAGAAAAAATATGGTATCCTACAAAATATGATATTTGGCTTGCACAGTATAATAATAAAGTTACTTATGAAGGAGAATATTCTATTTGGCAAATGTGTGATACTGGAAAAATAGCGGGAATAAATGAACCTGTGGATATAGATATAATGTACGAAATATAATAATATTGCGCTTAAAAAAATATATTTGACAAGGCAAGTATACTCTTGAAAGTTACTTGCTTTTTTGTTATTATAATGTGTGGGAAATTATAGAAAAAAGGGGTGAGAAAATGAGGTATCGAAGTCTTAGATTTGATATTTGGCTATGCTTGTTAATAAGTTTTTTGATTAGTCTAATTCCTATGAAAATAGCTGAAAATGTTATACCAAAGCAATATGAAAATTATTCTCAGGAGCATACTGTTCAGGAGGGGGATATTGG
>JAAVXQ010000111.1 GCA_022790685.1 Clostridia bacterium | reverse complement strand
CGCAGAATGTGTACAAGCTATATATGATGCTAGTAGAACCTATAATATAAATGGATATTACTTAGTTGCTAAAATGATTAATGAACATGGAAGAGGTGGAACTGCTTTAAGTAGTGGAAATGGAACAGGATTTTATAACTACTTTAATATAGGATCATTTGGAAATTCCACTTCAGCAATTATAAATAATGGATTAAATTATGCAAGAAATAAAAATTGGAATAGTCCAAGAGCATCAATTCTAGGTGGAGCAGAAATTGTTAAAAACTCATACATAAATGAAAGAGGACAAAATACATTATATTTTCAAAAATTTAATTTTGCAGGAAAATCAGAAATTGCTACATATCAATATCAACAAAATATAATGGCAGCAGAAAGCCAAGGAAGAAGTTTAAAAGACTATTATAATACAGCAACAGGACCAAGAACACATACATTTATAATACCAGTATATGAAAATATGCCACAAACAGCAGTTGGAAGACCAGACACTTCATCTTCAAGTACTTTAAATTATGAAGAAGGAAATGTTACAAATGTTAGAACTGCTTTAACAGTAAGAGTAGGGCCAAGTGTAACTTCTAAAAAAGTAGGTAAACTTAATAATGGTGAATCTATAAAAATATTAGAAAGAGCGTCAGCTCCAGCAGCAGATGGATATTTATGGGATTTAGTTGTATCTAATTTAGATGGAACTTATGGATACGCTGCAAGAATTGTTGGAAATGATTTGTGCTTAACAGGAACTGGTGAAATGAAAACTGCTAATGTAGATAGTCAAAATGTTCCAAATCCGATTGCTCCTCCTCCTGATGAAAATAACAATAATAACAACAATAATAATAATAATCAATATGTAGGAACAGAAATAAAAGTAGAAGGAAATATTATTAAAACAATACCAACTGCGACAGCTAATGATATCTTAAAAGTTTACCCAAATGCTACTATAAAAAATAAAAATGGTGAAAACTTAACTCCAGAAAAATCAGTTGGAACAGGTTATAAGGCTATAATAGATGGCACTGAATATACTATATGTAAAAGAGGAGACGTAAATGGAGACTCTGAAGTTGATATACAGGATTGGTCACATATAATTAATTATCTAAAACGTAGAAAAACAATATCAGCAGGTGTAGAATTCGATGCTGCAAGAGTAGCAAATGAAGCAGAAATTACAATTTCTGATGCTGCTAAAATATTAAACTATTTAAAAAGAAGAACTACTATAGATTTATAAAAGTCAATTATACAAATGAAAAGAGCATTTAGAAGCTCTTTTCATTTGTTAAAATATGCATACTTGCAAAGTAAGTGCTAAATGAATTTAAATTTTTATATTAAAAGGAGGAATTTTTAAGTGAATTGTACAAAATGTGGTAAGGAGATTACAGAAGAAGGAAAAACAATATGTGATGAATGCCAAAAGGAATTATTGAAGGAAATTAAAGCAGAGGAAAATGCCTCTAATGATGAAGCTTTTAAAGTGTCTAAAGATGAAAAAAAGAAAAAAGGTTCTCCAATAGTATTTATAATAGCATTATTATTAATAGCACTTATTGTAGTAGGAGTATATTTATTCATGGAAATGATGAATAATACTGGAATAGGAAATGAGATTGGAAATATAAGAAATTATGGATATGCTGTAAAGCAAAATAATACAATATATTATTTAGCTCCAAATGATACTAGTACAAAGGTAGGAATATTTTCAGTAGATGCAAATGGAGACAATAAAAAAGAAATCTATATGAATGAAAATGATATACTATCATTAAATGTTTATGGAAATTATTTATATTTTATAAGTGTAACTGCTTCAGAAAATGAAGAAGAATATGATAATAAAATTTGTAGAATTAAAAAAGATGGAACTGGTTTTGAAATTATAAATGACAATGAATTTAATGATTTTTGTTATGAAATATATGCTGTTCAAAATAAAATATATTATATAGGTGAAGATTCTAATATATATAAAATGGATTTAAATGGTGGAAATAGAGAACTTGTTTCAGATGTGGGAACAGGATATATAGGTATTACAGAAAAATATATTATATATAATGACAACAAAGAAAATGCCTCAGAAGGAGAAGATCAATATAAAACTTGTATAATGAACCTAGATGGAACAAATAAAAGAGATATTATTGAAAATAAAAGATTATATACTGTAAATATTTTAAATGATGTAATTTATTATACTGATGAGAATTTAGATTTATATAAAGTTAATTTAGATGGTTCTGATAACCAAAAAATATTAGATGGAGAAGTGTATAAATTAATTGTCTCTGGTAATTATTTATATTATTTGAACTATGCTGACATAGCAAATAATGATCAAACAATTTGTATTTATAGGGCAAATTTAGATGGCTCAGATAATAAAATAATTAAAAAATTAGATACAGGAACTTCTTTTATAAATGTTGTTGGTGATTGGGTACTATATATGGATAGTACATTAGAAAGCGGTTATATTAGAATCATTAAAAATGATGGTTCAGAAGAAAAAGATTTATACTCAATAAACTTTATGGATTTATATAATCAAATTGACAATACAACAGTTGATGAAGATTATATAACAGAAGAAGATTCAAATGAAATATTAAATGAAATAAATGATGCTATAGCATCAAATGAAATTTTAGGGAATGAAGTTACTACAGAAAGTAGTAATGTTTCAAATCAAAATACAGTAACAAATAGTGCTTCTAATACAGCCAATAATGTTAATGTAAGTGCTGTAAATAGTACTTCTACATCTAGTACAAACACTACTCAAACTAATACAACTGCTCAAAATCAGAATGTAACTAATACACAATAGATTAATAGAAATTTTGGTTAAATACTATTGAATATTTATAAAAAATACTATATATTATTTAATATATAGTATTTTTATGCTTATATAGCTCAGTTGGTAGAGCAACAGATTCGTAACCTGTAGGTCGGCGGTTCGATTCCGCCTATAAGCTCCATATAAATTAAAATAGCATGATTTAATAAAGTAACAGCAATAATTGATAAAGAAAAATAAATAATATTAATATAGAAAGAGAAATAAAATATATGTTTAAAAATCGTGGGGGATTACCAAACTTTAATGCAAGAGAGGAATATGGAATACCCTTTTATAGAAGAAGAATTGCTGTGATAAAGTACGATGAAAAATTTCTTCTTATAGAAATGGCATTATTTTTTATTATTGCAATTTTAGCCTTATCAGTATATTTAATTGCATACAAAACTGATTTTTATGATCCGATTAGCAATGTAAAAGAAACTTTTTTAAATACTCAGTTTATTAGTATTTGTATAACAGTTTTACTAGTAGCTCTTATAACAATTTTTACAAAAAGTTCTAAAGGAAAATTAATTAAAAATTTAGTTATAGTAGCTATACTATCAATAATTACGGTTATAAGTTTTACTATAATTAAATTAAATGTAGATAATAAGTATAATAAAGAAACTTTTGGAAAATTTTATGAACAATATGAAAAAACTAATGAAAAGGAAAAAAATACGAATAAAGTGAGCGTAGGGTTATCTGGTATGAAGATATTAACAGCAAAAGAAAGCTATATAGAAAAAAGTACTAATGCATATACTAATTTTTCTGCAAAAGTTATGTTATATCTTATGATACAAATAATAATTACTGCTATATTATTTTATTTAATTTATAGACTATGCATTATTGAAAATAAAAAACAAAAATTAGCTAAAGATGACATAGTTGTATATGACGAAGAAGAGAATATTAAATTTTAAAACAAAAAATCACTTTAAACAAAGTTTAAAGTGATTTTTTATAATTTATCATAAAAATTTTCTAAGTAATTATTAGATTTTTTTGTTTCATCAGCTTTATTTAAAGAACTATGTGATTTATATAGTAATATTGCTGTTACAAATAAAGATATATCAAAAATATAAGCTTCTAACTGATAAAGAAATTGACGAATACTAGAAGTATCATTAAAAACTGCCACTAGATTTAGGAATAAAAATATAAAGTCGAAAATTATTAGCCAGATAATAGGAAGCATAGATATAATAATACATCTCTTTCCAGCAGTTAAATCATTTTCAAGTATTTTATAATATGCAATAAAAATAAAAACAAATGAGATTATTTCAAGAATTAATCCAAAATCAAAATTATTATATATTAGAAAGCCAATTACATAAGTTAGACCACTTAAAAGCAATATGATTTTACAAATATTTAATAAATTTAAAGATTTATCTATATAAATATTTCTAATATGTTTTTTGTTATTTTCATCTTTCATTTTTTGCCAAAACCTTTCATAAATAAGATAACATTATTTTATAATATCTATGTTTTTAAGTCAATCAATTTGCTAGAACTATCTCATGTAATACATTATTTTACAATATTAAAAAGAAATAAATTTCTATTGCATTTTTTTACAATATATAGTAATATCTTTATGGGGAAATAATATGGAATATTTTGTAGAAAATATTGTAATTAAAAATTGCTATGAAATAGCAAATGAAGTTTGCGTTTATTTTAGATTTTTAAAATATTTTTCTTATTGTTTCGGCTTAAAAATGTT
>JAAVXQ010000110.1 GCA_022790685.1 Clostridia bacterium | reverse complement strand
TAGTAATACACAATAAAGAGAGAATTCCTTCTCTCTTTATTGCTTATTAATTTAATATATTTATAATATGTTCTTAATTTCTATAAGTTTTTTAATTTCATATGTAGGTATATATTCTTCCAAATTTTCTTCCTCTCTAAAATTAAACCAGCAGGTATCTATATTATTAATAATTCCACCTTTTACGTCTTTTAAAAGTTCATCACCAATTATTATCATTTCATCTTTTTTATTACTACCTATTTTAACCAGTAAATTATCAAAAAATTCTTTTCTAGGTTTCATAGATCCACATTCTTCTGAAGAAAATATAGTAGATATATACTCATCTATTCCTATTTTATTAAGTTTAGATTTAACTGCAAGTAATGGTCCATTTGTTGCAACTACTAGTTTATAATTTTTATTATATAAATATTCTACTACTTCTTTTGCTCCCTCCATTCCCTCTACTACTTCTTTTAAACCTTCTAAATATATATTATTTAGCTTTTTAGCTTCTTCTAATGAAATTTTATTATCATAGTATATCAAAAATCTTTGAGCTCTTATCCATAATATTTTTTCTTCTAAACTACCAAAGTTATCTGGTTCATATATTTTTCCTTCTGATCTATCTTTCCAAAATTTTTTGTCTATTTTATTAAATTTTAAAAATTCCTCTTCTGAAAAACTTTCATTTCTATATTTTTTCATACACTCAAATGCATACATTATATTTTTTCTTTCATTACTTAAAGTATCATCTAAATCAAATATTACTATAGAATATTTTTTCATAAACTATTCTCCTACATGTTATCTCTTCTTAAATAATAAAATTGGAAAAGAGAATTTCTCTTTTCCAGATATTTAAATTTTTAAATTTATTTTTCCAACTTGTGAAATACTTTTTTTCCTTTTTTTAAAATAGCATATCCCTCTTTAAAATCCTCTTCTGCTAAGACATATGTTATATCATCAATTTTATTATCATTTAAAGTTATTCCACCTTGTGATATTAATATCTTAGCTTGTCCCTTTGAAGGAGCTATTCCTGTCATAACAATTGCATCTAAAATAGATATATTTATATTTTCAAGTTTTGTAGATGGCATATTTTGAATATTTCCACCATTTCCAAATAAAGCTTCGGCAGCTTCTTCTGCTTTTTTAGCTTCTTCTTCTCCATGAATTAATTTTGTTATTTCATATGCAGCTATTTTTTTAGCTTCATTAATTTTTTCATCTTTTAATGATGATAATCTATCTACTTCTTCCATTGGTAAGAAAGTTAAAAGACTAAGTACTTTTCTTACCTCTGTATCTCCAATATTTCTCCAATATTGATAAAATTCATATGGTGATGTTCTTTCTGGATTTAACCATAAGGCTCCTTTTGCAGTTTTTCCCATTTTCTTTCCTTCAGCTGTTGTAAGAAGTTTAAAAGTTAATCCATAAGAATCTTCTGTTCCTATTTTTCTTATTAATTCAACTCCACCTATGATATTAGACCACTGATCATTTCCACCTATTTGCATTTTGCAATCATATTTATCATGTAAATATAAAAAATCATAACTTTGAAGAAGCAAGTATCCCATTTCAAAAAATGTAAGCCCTGTTTCTAATCTTGTTTTATAACATTCTTGTGCTAACATTCTACTTATAGTAAATTTGCTTCCTATATCTCTCATAAAATCAATATAATTTAAGTCTAATAACCAATCTTTATTGTTTACAATAATAGCAGCATTTTCTCCTTCAAAAGAAACAAATCTTTCTGCTTGTTTCTTTATAGCACTAACATTTTGATCTAGTTGTTCTCTTGTAAGCATTTGTCTCATATCAGTTCTTCCTGATGGATCTCCTATAGCCGCAGTTCCTCCACCCATTAAAATAATAGGTCTATGACCTGCTTTTTGAAGTCTTGAAGCTACCATTAATGCTACAAAATGACCAATATGCATACTATCTGCTGTTGGATCTATTCCTATATAAAATCTAACACTTTCTTTTTGAAATAATTCTCTCATTTCTTTTTCATGTGTTAATTGTTCTATATATCCTCTACTTTCAAGTTCTGTAATAATATCTGTCATTATATTTCCCCCTAAATTATAAGCTTATTTTTGTTTCGTCATCATTTGAGGTCAATATTCCATTTAAGCTACCTGCACTACTTTCTGGAATATATATTCCACTAAATTCCTCATAACCTAAATATCTATCTAAGTTTTTTGCACTTATTCCTGTAGAAGCTGAAATCTCTACTTTAGTAACTCCACTGGCATATTCATCTGCAAAAAATCCCTTTAATTTACTTAAATCTGCTAAATCTTTTCTCTCGCAATCATGGCATACATCTACTTCTGATGCATAAAATTTACCACAACGTGCACATCTTTTTAATTCCATATTTTCTGACCTCCTATTATAATTCTATTAATGGCATTATTCTATCATATAATTTTACAAAAAGATACATTTTTTTAAATATTTCTTTTATAAAACTAGCATTTTTTCTGTTAATGCAAATAATATAATTATTACTCCTGTTGATAATAAAAATGTGTAATCGCAAAATAAGTATTTATATTCTGATAAATTTAACTTATTTATTTTCTTTAGATTTATATTTTTTATTTTTTCTCTATTAATGTAAATATTTTTTATTACTACTAATGCTCCAATTATAACGAAAAGTAATGCTATTTTCATTATAATATCTATTGCTGATGAGTTATACATAAATATACTACATATTGCTGAATATCCATTATTTAATAAGTGTAATATCATAGTTAACACTATATCCCCTGTAACTGCATATATAATTCCAAATATTATCCCCATCTCTAGTGCAAACATACTTTGTGCTAGATTCATATGAACAGTTGAAAATATTATTGAGGAAAGTATTACTGCGAAAACTTTTCCTATTTTATTTGAATAATCCATAATAGCTTTTCTGAAAAATAATTCTTCAAATATTCCTGGTATTATACTTATACATATAACTAATAATATATCTGTAAATATATTTTCTTGTGCTTTATATGGAATCATATCACCTACTAAATATTCTAAATTAAATAATTCATATAAGTATGGAAGTGTTATCTGAACTATTCCTATTAAAAAGATACCCATAAAAATTATTTCAATCTTTTTTAGTAATGATAGTTTCTTTTTTGCAATTTTTTCATTTTTATTAGTATATGAAAAAATGAATAAGCTTCCTAGTAATAACCCTGATAACATCGTTATTATCATTGTTATTAAGTTAAATTCAGATTCTGTTAATATATCTTTAAATATCGGAACAATTAGCACTCCTGCTATAATGCTAACTAAATTTTGACAAACAATCCAAATAATAAGTGCCATACCGAATAACAAAAGAAAACTTTTTATATTTTTGTATTAAAAATTTATGTTCCTGTTCCTCTATTAAAGTTCTTTCTTTTTTGCCTTTTTTATTTTTTATTTTTTGATTTGGTTTATAATCTAAAACACCATTTTTAAATATTTTTGAACATATCTTAAAAGATACTGGTACTGATATTATAAGTAATCCTAATGATATTACAATTTGCAGAGTTGTTGCTTGTCCTATTATAAGTATAGCTGGTATAAAATAATTCGATGCAAGTGGTATACATGAAATTAGATATATAAACCAATTCATATTTGTGTATGGAGTTATAAGCATAAGTGTTATAAAATACATAAGAATGGTTACTGTCATTAAAAAGGTAGTGGTATTTCCAGCTTCTGACATATTTGTTGTTTTAGAAGAAAGAGCTGCTTGAATTATACTCATAAGTATAAGTGTTAATAATCCATAAACAAATACTACCACTAAATAAAATACAATCTCTAAATCAATATTTTCAAAAACTCCAAATAAATCTACACCTGATGCTTCCTCAGATATTACATTTATTGCAATTAAATTATTTATAGCATTTCCTATAACATAATATATAAAGAAATATATTCCTTGAAGCAATACAACAGATATTATACTTATTATTTTGGCTAACAAATATTCCTTTTCTGTAACACTTGTTAAAATATATTCTATAGATTTTGAAACTTTTTCTTGGGCAATTTCATTTGCAATTTTTGTAAATATAAATATTGATACGACATAAATTAAAAGTGTACTAATAGTTTTTATCATTTGTTTTGTTTCGTAATTATCTGCTTCTACTAAAAGCATTTTTCTTTCTATTTTAATTTCTTCATTTAATTTATCAAGCATTCTATTATCTACATTAAATAATTTCGCAAACTCATTACTTCTTACTTCTTTTAAGATTTTATCTATTCTACTTGAAATATCGCCTGAAATTCCTTCTTTTGAAGTAATTGTAGCTTTAATTATATCTTCATTAGATTTATTAATTTCTATTACAATTATTTCATCAGTTATATTTTCTTTTGTATAATTATTTGTATCTACTTCCTTTATTTCAATGTTTTCATCTTCTTTAAACTCTTTCTTTAGTTCTTCTATTGCAATTTTTTCAGTATCTATAATTTCAAGAATTATATTATCATTAAATAAATTTATATTATTATTTTTTAGTAAAGTATCTATATTTTTCATATTAGTCATAATTATTGTTGAAATTAGTATTAATACATTTAGTATAATAAACCATTTACTTTGTAAATTTTTATGTATAGAAAATTTTACAATTTCCTTTACTTTTCTACTATTCATATTCTTTTCCCACCTTATCTATAAATATATCATTTAAGCTATTATTTTTCTTACCCTTTATTTCATATGTTTCTAAAATCTCTTGTAAGTTCCCTTGAAGTAATACCTTTCCTTTATCTAATATTAATAAATTTTCACAAAGTATTTCCACATGGTCCATTCTGTGAGATGAGAATATTATTGTCTTATTTTCCTTTTTTAATTTTAATATTGCATTTTTTAATTCTTCTGTACTTATTGGATCTAAACCAGAAAATGGTTCATCTAATATTAAAAATTCTGGATTATGAAGTACAGAAACTATAAACTGTATTTTTTGTCTATTTCCCTTTGATAAATCTTTAACCTTTTTATTCATATATTCCATAATATTGAATTCTTCTAGCCACATTATAAGATTATTCTTAATTTCTTCTGGTTTCATAAGTTTAAGTGCACCATAATATTCGCAAAGTTCTGCTACTGTATATGTAGGTATTAAACTGCCCTCTTCTGGCAAATATCCTATTTTATCCAGTACTTCTGAAGTTATATCTTTTCCATCATATTTTATTTCACCTGCAGTTTGCTCTAATATTTTTAAAATTATTCGAAAAGTTGTTGATTTTCCAGCTCCATTTCTTCCTACTAAACCAAAAATCTTTCCATTTTCAACTTTAAAAGAAATATTGTCTAGAGCTGTCTTTTCTCCAAATTTCTTTGTAAGATTTTTTACCTCTAACATAAAAATTCCCTCCCTTTTTATACCTAAACATAATATTACTTTTTATAAAAAAAATCAAGATTTTTTAAAAGACAGGCTTAACCTTGATTATTCTATACTAATATGATATATTTAAATATAAATTATAAATAGAAAGGTTTTTCTTATGGAAAAATTAATTGCAAAAAATCCTACTGCAAGACATAATTATGCTATTGAAAATACTTTAGAGGCTGGAATTGTACTTACAGGTACAGAAATAAAATCCATTCGTAATGGAAAAGTAAATTTAAAAGATACCTATGTAAATATAAAAAATGGTGAAGTATTTATATATGGAATGCATATAAGTCCTTATGAATTTGGAAATATATTTAATAAAGATCCCTTAAGAACTAGAAAACTACTTCTTAACAAACGAGAAATAGATAAACTTTATGGTATGATAAAACAAAAAGGAATATCTTTAGTTCCTATTAGTATGTATATGAAGGGAAATAAAGTTAAAATAGAAGTTGGTATAGGTAAAGGTAAAAAACTATATGATAAACGTGAAGATATGGCAAAAAAAGATGCAGAAATGAAAATTAAAAGAGCCCTAAAAAATTAACTTAAGGACTCTTTTATAATTCCTATAGCACAAAAAAGGAACTACTTAAGATAGTTCCTTTTTTATTTTCTTTCCTAAATTAGTTTCTATGCTTTTCCACCTGAGCAGAATACATTCTTCATTTTATGAGCAACTGTTTTCTTTATTTCATCTCTTGCTGCTCCTAAATATTTTCTTGGATCAAATACTGATGGATCCTCATTAAATACTTTTCTAATTTGTGCAGTCATTGCAAGTCTTAAGTCTGTATCTACATTTATTTTTGAAACACCATATTCTCCAGCTTGTTTAAGCATTTCATCTGGGCAACCTTTTGCTCCTGGTATGTTTCCTCCATTGTTGTTACACATTTCAACAAGTTCTGGTATTACAGAAGAAGCTCCATGAAGTACTATTGGTGTATTTGGTAATTTTTCTTTTATTTTTTGAAGAATATCAAATCTTAATTTAGCGTCACCTTTAAATTTATATGCTCCATGACTTGTTCCTATAGCTATAGCTAAAGAATCGCATCCTGTTCTTTGAACAAATTCATAAGCTTGTTCTGGATCTGTATATTTTGCATCAGAATCTGCTACATTAACATCATCTTCTACTCCTGCTAATTTTCCAAGTTCAGCTTCTACTACAACTCCTTTAGAATGAGCATAATCAACAACTTGTTTTGTTAAAGCAACATTTTCTTCAAAGTCATATTTTGAACCATCTATCATAACTGATGTAAATCCACTGTCAATACACATTTTACAGGTTTCAAAATCTGGTCCATGATCTAAGTGAAGTGCTATTGGAATTGTTGTACTTTCAGTTGCAGCCTCCACCATTTTTAATAAATAATTTACTCTTGCATATTTTATTGCACTTGAAGAAACTTGTAAAATTACTGGTGATTTAGTTTCCTCAGCAGCATCTGTAATCGCTTGTATAAATTCCATATTGTTTATATTAAAAGCTCCTATTGAAAAATGTTCTTTCATTGACTTTTCAAACATTTCCTTTGTTGTTACTAATGGCATTTTATATTCCTCCTTTATTTTTTGTTTCCTAATACATTTTATTTCTTTAAAAAGCTATTGTCAAGTAATATAAAAAAACATTATGATATATTTTTAAATATCATAATGTTTTACTAAATTTATTCAGAAGCTGCATCTGGTATAAAATCTCTAACTGTAACTGGTAACTCTATTATAACTTCTACAACTTGTGCTGAGCAGTTACCACTTGGAAGTTTAACTGCATCTATTGCTTTTTTAGCTAATCCTTCTTTATCTTTATATACACTTCTTACATTCCATTTTATTAATCCATCAATATAATATAAATTAGGTTCAATTCCATCTTTTATTGATTGAATTGTCATATTTTTACTTGTAGTAACATCTGTACCTTCTATAATTTGAGGCTTAGATTTACCATCAGGTGAATCTTGAAAAGCTGCTGCTTTTACTTTAATTCGTACCTCTTCTTCTTCATCTAAATTAAAATAATATGTACCAGGTACATCAGTATCATCCTCTGTTTTTCCATTTGGACCTAAAGTTGTTTTAAAAGTTAAATTATCAGAGTCTAATTGAAATATACCAGTAATATTTGTGTCATTTCCTATTGTAATTTCCTTTGATAAACTACTTTCAATATCCTTAACAAATTCTTTTAGTAAATCTTTTAATTGCTTTTCTGATAAGGCTCCTACAGAAAATCCATCAGTATAAAAATAATTAGTAGTTTGATTTGAATTTATTTTGTTTTCTACTTTTCTTCCAAATTCATTTAATTTATCTGCTCTCATTTGATTAAGCTCACTTGAGCTTGCTCTTCCTGTTTTTATTTCCTTAGCCTGTCTAATTATCTCATTAGATGGATTTAGCATTAGTTCAACAAATATTCTATCTATATTATTCTCATAATCAACAATATTTATATTATATATTCTTAGGTCTTTAATATTCTTCTTAACTTGTGCAAAAGTTAAAATAGTATGATATCCTCTAAGAACTGGATTACTATTCGAATTTACTCTTAGTCTTTTAATATTACTACTAATTGTATTTCTTTCCATATCACAATAGTAATAATTAGGCACACCATCTGTAATTAATATAATTGCAGGTAAGTTTTTAGTATCTATTCTATTATTTACTAAATCATAGGCTTCTTTTAATCCGATTTGTATATCAGTACCCTCACTACGTACTTGAATAGTCTTCTTTATGCCTTTTCCACTCGAATCTGATATAAGTGCAGTCCCCATAGTATCTGTAGTTTTAATATCATATCCTGTTTGAGTTCTTCCACTTGAATAATATTTTATTTTCTCTATTCTTAAAAAGTTTTTATCTTCTGTTAACAGACTATAATGGTCTAAGGGTAACACTGTTGCATAATCATTGTCGAAAGTTACTAAACCAATCCTATTTTCTGAACTTTTGGATAATATTTCTTTCATGGTTGAATTTAAAACACTAGTCATTTTTTCAGCTCTAGTTACTCCGTCATCTGAATTTTTCATACTACCAGATATATCAAGAACAAATACAACATCAGTTGCTTGTCTTTTTACTGTTTCAACTGTTTTTTGTAAAATTCTTACATTAGTTTTTACATTAGCTATAATAGAAAAACTGCCAAAAATCCCAATACTTTCAAACCATTCTCTTTCTTGTTCAGTGCACACATCTTCTTTATAAACTAGTTTTCCATTTTGTATTTCTAGTTTTTTTATTATATCTGGATTTGCCTTTAAATCTTCCAATACTTTTGAGATATCTTCATAGTCTAAGTATGTCGAGTCTATTCCTATTATTTTAGTTTCCCAGGCATCTTTTATATCTCTGGCTTCTGATTTAAAAGCTACTTCTTCTGCTTTACTAATTGTTCCAGATTGTAAAATTCCACTAATACTTGTTCCTGCTACTATTAACATTATTAGTACACATACAATTAAAGCTATTAATGTCATTCCTTTATCCTTTTTCATGTGTCACCCCATTTCCTTTATATAAAATTTCGTTTAAATATTTAATTTGAAGTGTCTTCTACAAAAGTATCTACTATAACAGGTAATTCTATTATAACTTCTGCAATTTGTGCTTCACATCCCTCATGAAGCTCTACTGCTTCTAAGGCTTGCTTTGCAATACCTTCAGCATTTTTATACTCACTTCTTACATTCCATTTAATTTGTCCATCCATAAAGTACAAATTAGGGTCTTTACCATCTTTAATATCTTGTATTGGAATATTATAAGTTTTTGTAATGTCAGAACCTTCTACTTTATTTCCTTTATTATCTTCAGTAACTAAATATGCTGCTGCTGTTACTTTTAAAGCAATATTATTATTTTCAGCTAACTTAAAGGTCCAAGTTCCCTTTACTCCATCTTTTCCAATACCAGTATAGCTTAAATTATCTGCGTCTACTTGATATACACCTGTAATATTATCATTGCTACCAATTGTAATTTCTGAATTTAAGTTATTTTTTATATCTTCTATAACATTATTAAACCATTCATTTAATTTATCTTTATCTAGCGCTCCTACTTCAAAACCGTTTGAATAGTAGTAATATTCTTTATTAGAATTTTCATTTACACTTTCTTTTAGCTTTTTTGCCAAATTCTTTAAAACAGTAGTTTTTATTTCTGAACCGTCATTTCCAGAATAATCCACACATCTATTTATTGTTTCTTCTGACGGATTAAACGTTAATTCCATAAATTCTCTATCTGCATTTTTTAAGTCAACTATAGCAATATTATATATTCTTAAATTTTCTATTTGTGATTTTATCCAACTAGCAGTGTAAACATTGTAAAGTCCTTCTTCCATTCCAGTTTTTCCTCCTAGTCCTGAAGGATTTTTTTTAATTATAGTATATTCACTACTATAATATGTTGGAAAACCGTCAGTTATTAATATTATTGCTGGTAAATTTTTATTTTCTTTTCTATTCATTAATAATTCATATGCTTTTAGCATTCCTGACTGAGTATATGTTCCGTCCAGTAATATTTATTGATTCCTTTACATCTACTCCTTTTGAATCTTTAATAAAAGCTATTTTATTATTATTCTTCTCATATGTTTTAATTGTAGGATCTAAAAAAAATGTCTCATCATAATATTTCAAAAAAATAGAATCTTGTCCACCAGAATATTCATAATGATCCAATGGTATAAATTCATTAACATTAGAAGCAAAATTAACAATTCCAACTCTATTATCTTCATTAACTTCTAATATGCTTTTCATGGTATCATTTATTACATCTGTCATCTTCTTTGCACGTATCTCTCCATTATCTTTGCTTGACATTGAACCTGATGTATCTAAAACTAGTATTACATCCATTGCCTGTTGTATTTCTGTTTTTATATCCTCTTCCAATACTTTTACATTTGTTTTAACACTTGCCACTATTGACAATCCACCAAAAATTCCTAAACTTTCAAACCATCTAATTTCTTCTTCTGTACATTCCTCTGCTTTATAAACTAATCTACCATTTTGAATTTCTAATTTTTTTAACATATCTGGATTTGCATTTGAATCACTTAAAATTTTAGATATATCTTCATAGTCTAAATATGTAGAATCTATACCTATTATTTTAGTTTCCCAGGCATCCTTTATATCTTTAGCTTCTGATTTAAAAGCTACTTCTTTAGCTCTCCCTATTGTATCAGCATTTAATACTCCACTTATACTAACTCCTGCTAATATAAGCATAACTAATATTGATATTATTAACGCAATCAAAGTTATTCCTCTATTATTATTCATCTTTATCTCCTTTTTCTTCAGTATGCACTTTTATTTTATCTAAATATTAAGGTATTTTCAATATATATATCTTCATATTTCTATTACATTTTCATATCATTTAAGTTACATCATTATTGTATCGTTATTTCACATATTGTTTAGTTTTTTATAAAATTAAAATATAGTAAATAATAAAATTTATATATAATAAAAAATAGCATTTATTGCTAAAAATATATTTACCAATAAATGCTATCTTTATCTTTTGGTAGTATACAATTTAATTTATAAATGTCTAAATATACCTTTTAGTGTTTTGCCTTATAGCTTCCACACATAGATTCTTCTTCTGGATTTCCGTTTTGACATCCAGGACAAGCTTGTACATTAATTTGATGAAGTTCACATCTTCTAATATCTGAATTATTATATTCACAAGTCTCTACAGTACAATTTATTTTTTGATAATCTTCCATAATATACCTCCTGCTATAGCTTGTTTTTCAAGCTATATATATATTATGTGCAAATAACGATTAATTATTTATATATTTAAGATAGAATTTATCTCCAACAAAATTATATTCTATTTTTTTAATTTGACTTAAAAATTCATTATATCTATCTACAAAAGCTTTAGATTTGTCATTTGATATAGTATAATAATTTCCATATATCTGTTCAATATTATCTAATATAACTTCTCCATTTTCATTTAAAAGCTTTAATTTCATTTTTGCAAAATTATAATCGTTAAAATCGATACCTTCATTTGTATTCATAACAATATATAAATTTTTATGTGCTAAGCTTGTATCGATAAAATCATACTCTTGTTCAAAGGCTTTTTGAAAATCTTTATTTAATACTTGATATCTATTTTCCATATTTTTTACAATATATTTATTATCTGTTAAGTATATATCTTTATATTTTTCAGAAAGAATGTTACTTTTGGTTTCATTATCTATAAAATAAATTACTCCTGCCTCACTATTATATCTTTTGTTATAATCCCTTATTAAAATTTTATCATCTACAAAATCTAATATCTGAGCTCTTCCTTCCATAGCTTCTTTTTTACCATAATTTGTAAACCATCCTTGTGATTTAGCTTCTGTACTATAAAAAGGAATGGTTCCATTGCTAAACAAATATAAATAGTTCGAATCATAATCTAAGTTAGTGGCTGGTAATTCTATTCTAATGTTTATATCATCTTTTTTTGCAAGCTCATATTTGTCTCCTAATCCTAAATTGGATTGTGTCACTATTAAATCATATTCTTCATTGTAATCATATCTAAAAGTATAATCTGAAGAAATTTCTTTATATACATTTGCTCTTATCATACTTTCATTTTTATCTACATACTCATATTTAAATTCTTCTGTCTGATTTAAAACATTTGTATAAATATTTTTTAGTTCTTCTTCTTTTGCCTTATAATTTTCATTATTCGATTCTGTTCTATAAGACATTACTTTTCTTCCATTTTTTAATATAATTTGACTACTTCCATCTTTACATACAAGAGCAATATCAAATCTTTTATTATACATTGTAATCGGAACAAATGGACTTGCATAGTCATATATAAAGTCCATTACAAGTTCTCCTCGTTCATTTATATATCCATATTTTCCATTTACTTTTACATTTATATAAATGTCTTCTATTCCAAGTTCTATAATATATTTAAAATAATCTGATTTATATTCAGTTTCATTTTTATTTTCTCTATTTTTAATATTTTCACCTATATTATCATATAGCAATGAAACTCCTATAATTATAACTATAGCTGTAATAATCAAGGCTACTATTGATATAGCTGTTGTGCTATCTATCTCTACCAGATTTTCTTTTAAACTTTTAAAAATTATCATTATTCCAGAGGCAATAGGAAAAGCTGCTAAAATTGGTTCTTTTAAGAAAATAAATATTATAGCCAATAATGAAATTATGTATGTTTTGTTAAATTCTGGAGTTCTTCTATAATTTGTAACTTGAATTAAATTTACAATAAAAGTAGCAATTACAACTACATTTATAGCTAATTTTATGTAATTAACAACCAAACTTTCTTGTATAGTTAGCCTAGTTTTGTCTTGTGGTATGTATAATGTAAACACTAAAAATAGTATTCCAACAAAAACATTCATAGAGCCTATACATAAATTTACAAATTTACCCTTCATATTTTAAACCTCACTTAAAGTTTAAGCTTTACTAATTAGAATTATATAAATTATTTTTATAAATATAGTATTTCACTTTATTTGGAACAAGATCATCTATACTTTCTTTATTAATTATTTTATTTCTAACAATAGTAGAGCTTATTTCTTTTGTATCACTTTCAGTTTTTCTATCTAATACAATATATTTATAATTATCTTTAAGAGCTTCTGCATCTTTCCAATTAGTTATTTTATCATAATTATCTGTTCCCATTATAAAATATCTATCTGCATTTTTAAACTTTTCGTCAATCAGTTTAAAAGTGTCAATTGCATACATTTTATGATTTATATCATTTAGAAAATCCAATATTTCAATTTTTTCTTCATTTTCTATAGCTAGATTTATCATATTTTTTCTATGATTGAAATCTATTAGACCTTGTTTCTCATATGAATTTCCCATTGGAACAAAATATACTTTATCTAATTTTTCTTTAATTATAACAGATTTTATTAATTTAATATGTGCATTAGTTACTGGATTAAAACTTCCTCCAAAAAATCCAATTTTTTCTTTACTCAACTTCTAAAACCTTTTTAACCTCATTATAAATTTCTACATGTATATCGTCTATTGTTCTAATTTTCTTATCTTTTATACATTTTACCTCATACCATCCATAGTCTTCTACTAGACTACATGCTGCATTATAGCTATCTTCTAAATGTTTTTTATCTCTTTCATGAATGTCTTTTTTCTCTGTATGTGTAAATTTATTTTCTCTATTTTTTATTAGTTCTATGGCATTTTTAGGTGGCATATTTAAGAAGAAAACTTTTGATGGTACCGGCAAACCATATAAATTAAATTCTAAATCAAATAACCAATCTAAAAATTTCTTTCTTTCATCTTTATCAGAAATTTTTCCTGCTTGATGAACCATATTTGCAGTTGTATATCTATCTGCTAATATTATTCCACCCTTTTTATAAAACTCTTCAAAATCTTTTTTAAATGTTGCATATCTATCTGCAGCATAAAAAGTAGAAGCGATGTATGGACTTATTTCTTTTGCATCTTCTCCAAACTCTCCTGATAAATACATTTTTACTAGTGAAGATGATGGACTGTCATAATTTGGGAAACTAACCGTCTTATATTCTATTCCATCTTTTTCTAAACTTTTTTTAAGTAATTCAAATTGTGTTTGCTTTCCGACTTCCATCTGTTCCATCTATTACAAATATTTTTCCCATCTTTTTTACCTCTTATTATTATATAAATTTTAATACCTGTCTTTAATTTATTTTTTCTCAATTCTTGTAAATAACGGTTCTATGTTCTCTAGTTTTAATCCTTTTTCTACTTCTAAATAATTCCAACTTGGAGTATTTATATTAAGATATTTTCTTATTTTACCACAAGCCTCTGGCATTACTGGTTCAAATAAATTAGATAAATTAGCTATTATATTTGTACAGGTATAAATTGTATTATTAAAGTCTTGAATATCATTCTTTTTTGCTATCCATGGTTCTTTTAAGTCATAAAATTTATTTCCTGTTTCTACCAAATTCATTATTCTATCAACAGCTTCTCTAAATTCTAACTTTTCTATAAGTTTTTCTACTTCTCTATAGGTATCTTCTATTTCTTTTTTCATTATATCATTCATTTCACCTTGTGGAACTTCTTCTAGGCCTTTAAACCTTAAAGTTCTATTTACAAGGTTACCAAATTTATTTAAGATTTCCCCATTATGAGTATTTTCAAAATCTTCTATTGTAAAATTAGTATCTTTCTTTTCAGGACCTTTTGATATTAAATGATATCTTAAAGAATCTGATTCATATATATCTAATGCCTCTAATGCTGTCATTCCAATTCCTTTACTTTTTGAAAATTTTTGGTCATTAAAATTTAAATATTCTGCTGAAACTATCATATCTACTAAATGATAGTTTTCTTCTTGTCCTAATAATAAGCAATTTAAAATTATACTATGAAATACTATATTATCTTTTCCATGACACATAAATATTCTATTATTATGTCCTTCTTTCCAGAAATCTTCAAAATTCATATTTCTTTCTTCGCAAAGTTTCATAGTATCTGTTATATATCCCATAACAGCTTCTATCCATACATACATTTTTTTTGCTTCATATCCATCGACAGGAATGTCTACTCCCCAGTTTAAGTCTCTGGTAACAGCTCTATCTAATAAGCCTTGTTTTAAGTATTTTTCTGTTTCGTTTTGAGCATTTATTCTCCATTTTCCTTTTACTTTTTTTGTGTGTTCTTCTATTTCTTTTTGGAATTTAGAAAGTGCTATATATAAATTTTTATTGTCTTTTTCTATTGTTTTTAATCCACATTCTATACAATATCCTGCTTTTAATTCTTCAACAGTTGGAACATGAAGACAAGCGTCGCATTGATCTCCTTTTGTTTCTTCTCCACAATTTGGACAAGTTAATCTTATTTCTCTATCATTTAAAAACTTATTACATTTTTCACAAAAGGCTTGTGGTTCAACTTTCTCATATATATATCCATTATCATATAATTTTCTAAATAATGTTTTTACTTTTTCTTTATGATAATCTGTATCTGTTTTTGTATACAAATCATATGAAAAGTTTAGCTTCTTAAACATATCTGTAAATTCTTCATGATATTTTCCAGATATTTCTCTAGGGTTAACCCCCTCTTTTTTAGCTCTTTCTGTTATAGGTGTTCCATGACAATCTGAACCAGATACATATAATACATTATTACCTTTTAATCTATAAAATCTTGCTAAAAAATCTCCTGATATTAATCCAGCAATATGTCCTAAATGTAATGAACTATTGGCATATGGCCACGCTCCACCTATTACTATATTTTGTTTTTCCATTATATTTTGCCTTCTTTCCTTAAATTTATTTTGTTAACATTCTCTATCTATTTTGCATTCTTCTTTTTTCAGCATCTCCCCATGTAGTTCTTACTTCATCATCTTCAAGCTCTCCTGTAGATGCAGCCCCTTCAGATGAATTATCTTCTAAATCAGCTTGTGCCATTTCAGATACTTTTTCCATCTCTTTGCTTTGTGGTTTCATTGAAGCTACTAAATCTTCTATTTGCTCATTTGCAGCATTGTCTACTTTTTGCAATTCTTCTTCTAAATTTTCTGTTTCCCCAGCTGACATTAATATTTGTTTTTTCTCTTCTGCTTCATCTAAAATCTTTTGCACAGCTTCTTTAAATTCTTCTTCTCTGTTATCTTCAAAGTTGTCTACTTTTATTCCATTTCCTTTATTTTGTTCCATTATATTTGTAAGTATTTCATTATTCTTTTCATCTCTTGGTAAAATATTTTCGCCTTGAACTAAAATAATTTCATCTGGTCCTGTTCCTGCTTCTTTATTTCTAAATCTTAAAGCAATAACTTCTCCACCATTTTTATCTACTCTTGTTTTATTATTTTCTATATCATCAATTAATGTCTCTGGATTTCTTATAGTCAAAGTTTGCTTTAAATCTGAAATATTCATTCCAGTTTTCTTACAAATCTCAGCAATAGTTCCTCTCATCTCTTCTGGAACTTCTTCTAAGGCTTTTTCTTCATCTTTTTCTTGGTCAGATTTATCCTCTGGTTGCTTTCCACTCATTCTATCTACTACTTCTTTACCATTTAGTAAGCCAATATGTTTCCCCTTAGAAACTTTATCTACCACATCCTCTAAAGACTTTATTCCAAACTCCTCTTCTAATTGTTCTTTTGTAAATACTTTATCTAAATTTCCTGTACTTAATATTTTATCATTATTAGCCTTTATCTTATCTGATAGCATAAATTTTTTTCCTGTTTCATCTTCATACTGTATACCAACATCATGTCCTTTTGGATCTAATATTAAAAGAACTGTAACATTTCCTCCTAGCTCGTCCTTATTTTTAGAGATTTGCATAGGAATAACAATATATCTTCTTAATTCATCACTATCTTTTGCATCTTTGCTTATTCCTGCGAATTGAAGGTCGTTTTTATTAACATAATGATGAAGAGTTTCAGCTTTATTCATATCTAAACTGCCATCATATTTTCTTACAAAATTTGAATTTTGATAAGCTTTTGAAGTTTCCATCGCTTTTTCTAATAATCCTAAATCACTATTAATATCTCTTTCCATAATTTCCTCCTATGTTAGACTTATATAGTTATAGCTTTTTTTAGTTATAACTATATAAGTAATTTATTTAGCTTAATTTTGACTCTATTAAATTTGCCAAATTTTGAGCTTTTGCTGTTATATATTCTATATTTTCTCCTTCAATCATAACTCTTACCTTTGGCTCTGTTCCAGAAGGACGAATAAGAACTCTACCATTACCTGAAAATTCTTCTTCTAAGTTCTTAATTTCATCAGAGATTTCTTTGTCACTTTCATAGTTATTTTTCTTTTCTGAGTTTACCTTAGCATTAATAAGTACTTGTGGATATATGTTTATAATTTTTGATACTTCTGAAGCTTTTTCATTTTTAGCTAAAATAGCCTTTATTAGCATAAGTGATGTAAGAATTCCATCTCCTGTTGGATTATAATCAAGCATTATAATATGTCCAGACTGTTCTCCACCTAAATTATATCCGCCTTTTAGCATTTCTTCTAAAACATATCTATCTCCAACTTTAGTTTGTAATAAATTTATATTATTATTCATAGCATATTTTTTTAGTCCTAAATTACTCATAACAGTGGCTACCAAAGTATCTTTTTTCATCATATTTTGTGATTTAAAATAGTCAGATATAATCGCCATTATTATATCTCCATCAATAATATTTCCTTTTTCATCTACTGCCAAACATCTATCTCCATCTCCATCATATGCAATCCCTAAATCCAAATTATTTTCTTTTACAAATTTACTTATACTTCCTAAATGTGTTGAACCGCATTTTTCATTTATATTTATTCCATTTGGAGCATTATTTATAATTTTATATTCTATTCCTAAAGTCTTAAATATCTCTTCTGCTACTTTAGATGTAGCACCATTAGCTGTATCTATTCCAACCTTTATATTTTTTCCTTTAAAATCATCTTTAAACAATTCTTTAAAGAAATTAATATATTCCTTTATGTACTCTTCTTCTATTTCAGAAACACCTATTTTATCACCTACAGCAGTTAAAGTAGATAATCTTTCTGAATCCATTATTTCTTCTATTTCTTCTTCTATCTCATCTGGTATTTTCATTCCTTTATTACTAAAGTATTTTATTCCATTAAATTCAAAAGTATTGTGAGATGCGGATATTACAACGCTAGCATCTGCTCCTAGTTTTCTTGTAATATATGCTATTGCTGGTGTTGGCATTTCTCCTAGTAGTTTCACATTTGCTCCATAGCTTAAAAAACCTGCCGTCATAGCACTTTCAATTAATGTTCCAGATATTCTTGTATCTCTACCAATAAATATAGTCGGTGTATGATTTGAATGCTTTGAAAGTACATATGCTCCTGCTTTTGCAACTCTAAACACTAAATCAGGAGTTAATTCTGTATTAGCAATTCTTCTTATTCCATCCGTTCCAAAATATTTTCTCAAGATTTGCCTCCTTAAAAATCTTTTTTACTTATCATATTATATATTTATATTATAATAATTTCAACTTTTTTAGCTTAAATTTATATTTTATTTTTGATATTTATTAGCGATAAGTATATGCTATTTTATTCTTTTTAATTTAAATAGTGTATGTATATTCGCCATCAAACTCAAAACATTATAATATAAAAAGGAATGTATTCTCATATATACAGAATTCATTCCTCTTAATAAAAAATTATACTTTACATTAAATCTTTATTATATTTTGTTTTAGGATATAAATTATCATCTAGCATTTCTTCTTGCATTCTTTCTTGTTCTCTTTGTCTTAGTAGTTCTTCTTCTTTGTATTTTCTTCTTTCTTCTTTTACTTGTTCTATTTTCATTTTTTTCTGTAATCTATTTTCTAATCTTATTTGTTTTTGCTTCTCTAGTTCTTTATTCTTTTCTAATCTAGCTCTTTCTTTTTCTGCTTTGATTTCTTTAATTTTTGCTTGTCTTTCAGCTTCTCTTTTTGCATTTTCTCTAGTTCTTATTCTTTCTTTTTCTTCCCTTATTTTAAGTTCTTCTTCTCTTCTGATCTCTTCTTCTCTTCTTCTTACTTTACGCTGTTGTATCCTTCTTTGTTTATTTTCGTCAAATTGTCTTTTTTTCTTATTATATGTTCTTTTAGCACTTTTAGCAATTTCTTCCATAAGTTCTTTTCTTTTTCTTTTGGCTAATTCTTGCTTTTGCTTTTTTATTTGTCTTTGTGTTTCTTTTTCTTTTCTCTTTCTTTCTTCTAATTCAAACTCCAATTTTGCTTGTTCTATTATTTTGCTATTCTCATCAAACATAATTTCATCTTCTAAGTAATCATCATATTTAACTTCTTCAAAATTCATTGTTTTTTCTGACTCATTAAATATACTATATTGTTCTACTTCTGTCACTTCTTCATAATTTGCTTGATGAATTCTATCTTCTTTAATTAATTTTCTTTCTGCTAATTCCGTTTCTCTTTTTCTTACTAATTCTTCTCTTAGTCTTTGTTTTTCTAATTCAATTTTTTCTTGCTGCTTTTTCTTTAATAACTGTTCTTGTTTTAATCTTTCTTTTTCTCTATTTTTTGCTTCTTCTTTATTTATTTTTTCATTTATTTTAGCTTGAGTATCTTCTTTTACATATTTTGATGTATTTTCATTTCCTGCTGTTAATAATTTTACTTCGCTTTTTCCTTTATTATTTTTTCTAGTTTCAACTTTTTCTATTATTTTTTTACAGAACTTTTTAAATTTCTTATTGTTAGTATCTAAATTTCTATCTTTATTAGCACTGTTCATCATTCCTATTTCATCATAATGATATTTATTTTCATATTTTAAATTTGAAAATGGGGCTCTATTTAATACAGTTCCAATAATTCTTCCACCAACATTTTGAATATCTCTTTTAGCTTTAAAAAGTTCATCTTTTCTTGTCATATTATATAAAGTAACTAAAATTGTGCTATTTGCAAGTCTTGATAAAATAAGTGAATCTGTTATTGGAAGTACTGGTGCACCATCTAATATTATTAAATCATAGAATATACTAAGTTCTTTTATAAGTTCTGGTAATTTGCTTAAAGTTAATAGTTCTGAAGGATTTGGAGGAACACTACCAGAAGTTATAATATTTAAATTCTTAATTTCTGTTTCTTTTATATATTTATTAATTCTCTCATTTATTTCTACTCCATTAGAATCTAAATTAGACAAATAATTTGAAAGACCTAATTCATTTGGAATATTAAAAATACCAGCTTGACTTCCTCTTCTCATGTCAGTATCAATTAAAATAACTTTTTTACCTACTTCTGCAAATACAGCTGCTAAATTTGCAGACACATAACTTTTTCCTTCTGCTGAAAAACAACTAGTAACAAGTATTACTTTGCTTTCTTTATTGTTAATATTACTAAATTGTACATTTTTTCTCAAAGTTTCAAAAGCTTCTTTAGCTACTGATTTTTGTTTCTCATAAATTACAAGATTTGATATACTCTCTTTTTTTGTTCTTTTTTTAGTTGGTATAGAAATTAAATTTCTTATTCCTACTTCTTTTTCTATATCTTCTACAGATTTAATTTTAACATCAGACATTACATATATTGATATATATATAATTGTAAATATTAAACCTATAGAAACAAATATTATCATATCCCTAAAATGATTTACGTTATATGACGCTCCTTCTTCAGTTGCCGCCTCTGCAATATAAACATCATCTATACTATATATTTTTTCTATTCTATCTAAAAATACTATTGCAATTTCATTTGCTATATCTGTAGACATTTTTCTGTCTTTATTAGTTACTGTTATTTGTATATAATTATTATCAGACTTACTTACTTCTATGTTTTCTAAAAATAGTTTCTCATCTATTTTTATATTTAGACCATTTTTAACTCTTTGAGTTAAACCTTTACTTTTAATTAACTCTTCACAAGTAGAAAATAATTTATCATCTAATTTAACCTCTTCTACATTTACTTCATTTTGTGCATTTGAAGTTCCAAAAATTAATTTTGTAGAAGATTTATATTCAGATTTTACAACTTTATATGAGTATATAACTCCCATAAGAGTAAATACTATCATTATTATTAAAACCATTATTTTTTTTCTAAATAACATTGATGTAAAATCTTTTAAATTAAGCTCTTTCATCAAATTCCTCCGATATAAACTTATTTATAGTTAAATATTTTAGGCATTTACTCCTTGTAAACATAAAAAGACACAAATTCCCTTAATAATTTGTATCTTTTGTACGTTAAATATACCTTATTATACCAGATTTTTGGAAAAATTACAATAGTTTTATTACTTTTTTATTACATTTTTATGTAACTTTGTAAATTTTATTATTTATATATCTTTTTTTAAATAAGAATGTAAAAAACTTACCTAATATTTTCATTTTTGTAAAATATTAGATCTATTTTTAATAAAAAGTCTTTAGATTTAAATTCTTTATCTTGCAATTTTAATCGCATCAAAAAAGACACATACATGAAGTGTCCTTCAAAATGTGTCTTTATATAATACTTTTTAATTAAACATTATAATCAGAAACTTTTTTATAAGCATATATTGCTGACGCAACAAATCCTAATACTAAGAAAATTACTGTTGAATCTGTTCCTGCTTTTGGTAGTTTTGTTTTGCTTTCAGTATTTGTTGTTTTATTATCAACTTTATTTGTAGTATTATTTACTACATTATTTGCTGTATTTGTTTCATTTTTGTTGGTTACTTTATTTGCATTATTAGTAACTTTGTTTACAGCTCCTACAGCATCATTTACTGTTTCATTTTTTGCTTGGTTAACTGTATTATTTCCTGTTTGTGCAGTTATTGTTACTTTATTTCCATTTCCTTCTGTTGCTAAAGAAATTATATTTTGTGTTGCAAATGTTATCATTAATATTGCAACTAAACTTATTATTATTTTTTCTTTTTTCATCTTTAATACACCTTCCCTAAAATTAACATCTGTTAATATTATAACATATAGTTTTTTTTATGCAAGTTTTTTTATCACATTTTTTTATTTTTTTTAAACATTAAATCTAAATAGAGCTATATCACCATCTTGCATTATATAATCTTTTCCTTCTAACCTAATAAGCCCTTTTTCCTTTGCTTGAACCATAGATCCATTAGATGTCATTAAGTCATCATATGAAATAATTTCTGCTCTAATAAACCCTCTTTCTATATCTGAATGGATTTTTCCAGCAGCTTGTGGTGCTTTAGTTCCTATTTTTATAGTCCATGCCCTAACTTCCGGTTCTCCAGCAGTTAAAAATGACATTAGACCTAATAATTTATAACTTGCTTTAATTAATTTATCTAATCCAGATTCCTCTAAACCTAAAACTTCTAACATTTCTTGTTTTTCTGCTTTTGAATCAATAGAACTAAGTTCTTCTTCTATTTTAACACATAGTGGTATTACTTCTGCATTTTCAGTTTTAGCATATTCTATTACTTTTTTTAGATTTTCATTTTCTTGTTCTTTTCCAATTTCTTCTTCAGAAATATTAGCAACATATAAAGTTGGTTTTAGTGTAAGTAAAAAAGCTTCTTTTAAAACATCTCTTTCTTCATCAGTATAATCAAGTACTCTTGCACACTTTCCTTCTTCTAAAACATTTTTCACTTTTTGAAGAGTATCTATTTCAAACTGATATTTTTTATCAGCCTTTAACATCTTTGCCACTCTTTCAAGTCTTTTTTCTATTGTTTCCAAATCAGCAAAAATTAATTCAAGATTTATTGTTTCTATGTCTCTTATAGGATTTATATTTCCATCAACATGAACAATATTTGAATTTTCAAAACATCTTACAACTTGAATAATGCTATCTACTTCTCTTATATGTGACAAGAACTTATTTCCAAGTCCTTCTCCTTTGCTCGCTCCTTTTACTAAACCAGCAATATCAACAAACTCAATTATTGCATTTGTCACTTTTTGTGGCTTGTAAATTTCTGCCAATTTTTCTAATCTTTCATCAGGTACTGCTACAACACCAATATTAGGTTCTATTGTACAAAAAGGATAATTTGCACATTCTGCACCTGCTTTTGTTATGCTATTAAATAGTGTGCTTTTTCCAACATTAGGAAGCCCTACAATTCCTATCTTCATCTGTTACTCCTTATTTTAAAATGGAGCTTTCAACCAGATTTGAACTGGCGACCTCTTCCTTACCAAGGAAGTGCTCTACCTACTGAGCTATGAAAGCATTTAATTATTGTCACATTTAAAATAGTACCATATTTTTAAAAAAAAGTAAACTGTATATAAACAAAAAACAGAATCAAATTTGATATATACTATAAACTTCTTCAAACTCCAATTCCTATTATAATTATTTTCCTAGAATACAAAAAATAAAGTAAAAAATTTTACTTTATTCTTGTCCCTCACTATCAAATATTGCTTTACTTGCTTTTTTTCTTATCCTTTGTATTGCATTATCTACCGACTTTACTGGAGACTCTAATTTTTCCGCTATACTTATATAGCTTTCTCCTTGTATATATTTGTTCAATACTTTTTTTTCAAATTCACTTAAATTTTCATCAATTCTGCCTTCTATGAATTTATAATATTCCTTTTTTGTTATTGTATCTAATGGGTCCTCTGCTGTTTTGGCATCTAATATTTCTAAAACAGAAGTATCATCATTTTCATCATAAGCTGAAAGGTTTAAAGAAAATGATGAATTAAGAGGAATATGCTTTTGTCTATTTGATGATTTTATTGTGGTTATTAATTGCCTTTCTATACACAAATTGGCAAAAGTTTTAAAAGAATTTTCTTTTTCTAAATCAAATGATTGTATAGCCTTATATAGTCCAATATTTGCTTCTTGCACAATATCATCTTTTTCCGCACCAATTACAAAGAATCGACTAGCTTTTGATTGAATTAATTCTCTATATCTTTCAAAAATATAATTAATCGCATTCTTGTCGCCTTCTTCTCTGATTGCTTTTATTAGTTCTTTATCATTTTTGTCCATATATTTTTTATCTAGAAAACAATCACTTTTTGTAACCATATCCTGGTCTATACCTCCCTAGAAAGCTAATTATATTGCTATTATATTAGCAAAGATTAGCATTGTCAATACTTTTTTATTATATTTCATACTTTTTACTTATACTACTAAATATCTACTATATCAAGACATTATAAACATATAGACTATTATATTTAAAATATGAAACATTTTTATCTTAAAATACAAAAAATCCAATTTAATATATAAATTAAATTGGATTTTTATGTTTTATAGGTATATATTATTTTGCATAATCAATTACTCTTGACTCTCTAATAACATTTACTTTTATTTGTCCAGGATATTCCATCTCGTTTTCTACTTTTTTTGCAACTTCTCTTGCCATAATAATCATATCACTATCTGATACTTTTTCTGGTTTAACAATAAGTCTAACTTCACGTCCAGCTTGAATAGCAAAAGATTTTTCAACTCCTTCAAAAGAATCTGCAATTGATTCTAATTTTTCAAGTCTCTTAATATATGTTTCTAAAGTTTCTCTTCTTGCTCCTGGTCTTGATGCTGAAATAGCATCAGCAGCTTGTACAAGTACAGCTTCTAAAGTTAAAGGTTCTACATCACCATGATGAGCTTCAACAGCATTTATTACCATGTCATTTTCTTTAAACTTTTTAAGAACGTCCACACCTATTTCAACATGTGTACCTTCCATATCATGATCTAATGCTTTTCCAATATCATGTAATAAACCAGCTCGTCTTGCAATTTTTGAATTAATACCTAATTCATCAGCCATTATTCTTGCTAAGTTTGATACTTCTATTGAATGGTTTAGTACATTTTGTCCATAACTAGTTCTATATTTTAATTTTCCTATTAATTTGATAATGTCTGGATGCAAATTGTTAACACCTGTTTCTAGTGCTGCTCTTTCTCCTTCTGATTTTATAATTTCTTCAACTTCTTCTTTAGCTTTTTCAACCATTTCTTCTATTTTTGCTGGATGAATTCTTCCATCATCAATTAGTTTTTCAATAGCAAGCCTTGCTACTTCTCTTCTTAATGGATCAAATCCTGAAATAATTACCGCTTCAGGAGTATCATCAATTATTAAGTCTATTCCAGTAAGTGTTTCCAAAGTTTTGATGTTTCTTCCTTCTCTACCAATAATTCTTCCTTTCATTTCATCATTTGGAAGAGAAACAACTGATACTGTTGTTTCAGAAGTATGATCTGCTGCACATTTTTGTATTGCAAAACTTACAATTTCTCTTCCTATCTTCACAGCTTCTTCTTTAGCTTTTGCTTCTACTTCTCTTATTTTTGTTGCCTTTTCTTGTGTTATTTCTTTGTCTAATTCATTTAATAATTGTTGTTTTGCTTGTTCTGAAGTAAGACCTGATATTCTTTGTAGCTCTGCTACTTGTTTATCATAAACTTCTTGTAAGCTTTGTCTTTGCATTTCATTTTCTGCAAATTTTCTTTCTAGTTCTTTTTCTTTTGAATCAAAAGAATTTGCTCTTTTTTCTAAGTTTTCTTCTTTTTGAATTAATCTTCTTTCTTGTGCTTGTATGTCGCCTCTTCTTTCCTTAATCTCTTGATCTAATTCATTTCTAATTTGTAATACTTCCTCTTTTGCCTTTATAAGTTCTTCTTTTCTAAGACTTTCGGCTTCTATCTTTACGTTTTCCATCATTCTTCTTGCTTCTTTTTCTGCACTTTGAATTTTAGACTCTGCAATTTTTTTTCTAATTACTACACCTATTGGTATAAAAATTACAGCTGAGATTAGAATAGTGGCAACAATAATTAAAACATATTGCATAATTATCTACCTCTTTTCTATTAAATTTTCAATGTACAACTAAATTATTTCATAAACATATTTAAAATTTATATAATTTATATTGTATTTTATCCTACTTTATTATTTTATATGTATTATTGTAAACTGTCAAGTATTTTTTGCTTTATATACTTTATGTAGATTAAAAATTTCTTTAGAAAAATAACCTTTATGTAAACAATATTCTTAAAAATATAAAAATAAGCAAAGACTTTTATAATCTTTGCTTACTATTTTTTCTTATACATTAAATTTATTTTAACCAATTAAACTTAGTTTATTTTAAGCTCTTGGATGTGCTTTTTTATAGATATCTTTTAAATTATCATTTTGAAATTGCATATATACTTGTGTTGAAGAAATATCTGAATGTCCAAGCATTGTTTGGATTGCTTTTAAATCTGCACCATTTTGAAGAAGATGAGTTGCAAATGAATGTCTAAGTACATGTGGTGTTATTTCTTTTGTTATATGTGCTTGGTCTTTATAATATTTTACAATTTTCCAGAAACCTTGTCTTGTTAGTCTCTTTCCATTTATGTTTACAAATAATGCTTTATTTGATTCATCTTTTATTAATATTGGTCTTGACTTTTCTATGTACTCTACTAATGCTTTTAAAGATAATGAACCTAATGGTATATTTCTTTTCTTCATTCCAACATTACAGGTTACATAGCTTTCTTCTATATTAACATCTGTTATATCTAAAGAAATTATTTCAGTTACTCTCATACCTGTAGCATAAGCAAATTCTAACATTGCTTTGTCTCTTATTCCTTTTAAATCTATATCTTTTGGTTGTTCTAATAATAATTCTACTTCTTTTGAAGTTAATATACTTGGAGCCTTTTTTTCTACTTTTGGTGATTCAACACCTATACTTGGATCTTTTTTTATTTTTTTATTTCTTAATAAAAATTGATAAAAAGATCTTATTGTAGCTAAATTTCTAGAAATAGTTGAGGTTTTTTTATTTAAAGATTTTAAATACTCAAAATAAGCATTTAGTTCATCTGTATCCACTTTTAAAAAATTAAAACCATTTTTATTAATGTATTCTTGATATTGTAAAATATCTCTTTTGTAAGACTGTAGTGTGTTACTTGATAACTTTTTGTCTTTTTCAAGAAACTCTAAAAAAAGTTTAATCTGTTTATCCATTCTTAATTTTCTCCAATCTTTAAATTAAATTTACATAAGGCACTTATGTTATATCAAATTAATTGCAAAATGTAAAGGGTTTTATAAAAAATCTTTAAAAAATATTAATAAATTTGTGGATACATATACCTCTACACAGCTAGCTATGACCACTAATCCGGGCTGAAATTAACATAATTATACTATGTCTTAGCACTTCAACTTTTAAGTTTACACAATGTCTTCTAATTCCATTATATAATTTAAGTCCACTTTCAGAAATTAAAAATATTGCTGGAAGTAAGAAAATATTTTGTGGTAATAAAGAGATAATCGAAAAAATACACCCAGACTTTATGGATAAACTAGCTATTATTGCAGATATTGTATAACCTAGCATTAGTCCCTTATATGCTACCGCCAAATATATAAAAATACTACCTACAATTGTGCATCCCAAAAACCAAATCAATATTATAAACATAATATTGTCTTTTAGACTTTTAAATATCAGTACTGTAGTATTTATACTATCAGTTTCTTTTATGTTTACTTCTAGTTTCTTTACATAATTAAGTATTTCATCTTTTTGAGTGTAATCCGCATTATTTACCAAAAAAATTCCCATAATCATGCCTATAAAAAATATTGTTATTATAATTATAAAATTCTTTTTATTTTTGAATACATATTCTAATAATATACTCTTTTGTTTCTCCATGCTTATTTTCCTCTTTGTATTTTTTTATAATTTCTATTAATTATAAAAAGATATATTTTAAATAAAAAGATGAAATTACTTTCATCTTTTAAAAATGTATTCATCAAATTAAATTTTATTCTACTTTTCCGTAAACTCCTCCTCCGCCTTCTACAATGTGCATCTTTCCATCTCTTGCATTTATAATATTATTTGCTATTTTATCTCCTACAACTCCTTCTATATCGTCATTAGAAAGTTTATGAAGTATTGTCATTTCTGTTCCAAAATGTTCTAATAGCTTATCAATAGTCTTTTTTCCTATTCCTGGTATAAAGGTAAGTGGAATCTGATAAATATATTCAGGTCTATCTTTAGGACTTTTGGTTTCTTTCTTATCTTTTATAATCTCAATTCTATCAAAAACTCCCATTGTTATATTCTTACTTTCACAAGTATTGCACTTTGTTACAGGAGCATCTCCAGGTATTCTCTTATCACATACTTCACAATAAGTTCTATGATATTTACCAAGTTTTGGATCTAGTCCATAATTTGCTACTATTTTTCTACCATCTTCTCTTTTCAAAACCTTCACAAATTCCTTAAAACTAACATCTTCTACTTGCATTTTATTATATTCTCTTGCAATTTTTGGTAAAGAGTGTGCATCAGAATTAGTCAAAAAGGTTTTATTTTCTAATTCGCTAATTTTATCTGCTAAATATGTATCAGAACTTAAACCTAATTCAATCCCAGGTATCAGGTCATATTTTTCTTTAAAAATTCTTTTTAAAGAGGAGGTACAATTTCCATAAAAACTTTTATGTGGTGTAAAGGCATGTGCTGGAATTAATATTCCATTATATTTTGTTACTATATCTATTAATTCATATGCAGATATATCTGCTCTTTGTGAACTAAGTGTGATATTGTGTATATGGTTTTTCATTTCATTTGAAAACGCTTTTATATCTTTAAGTGTTGGAAAATAGCATAAATTATGTGCACTTCCTGTTTTTCCTTCATCATTTATCTCAGAAGTTTCAATTTCACTTCCAAGTATTATACATACTTTATTTTGATATATTATACCTCCATCTGGTATTTCAAAAGCTTCTCCGCTTCTTAAAAATTCCTCTATATCTTCTATTACATATGGTGAAGCACAATCTATTATACCTACAATATTAATTCCTTTTTTTTGAACGCATTCTTTAGCAATATTTGCAAAATTAAGACTTCTCGCAGCAGTTATTTTTATAGGCTTTCCATTTTCGCTTCTTCCTATGTGTACATGAAAATCTCCAAATACTTCGTACATTTTATCCTCCTATTTCTTCTTATTTTAAGCATGTGATACTATCTTCACATGCTCTTATCTTAATATATTTTTATTCAGCTACTTTTTTAATACTTATACCCGCTTTTCTCATTTCTTTATTATATTTAACAAGTTCAAAAGTCTTCTTTTTAGCTATTTTAATCAAATTAAAGAAATTAACTTCATCTTCAAATAGTTCATTTTCAGATAACAAAAATACATTTTCAATTCTATCTCTACTATCATATATTGCTCTTATTGCTCCTGAAATATCATTTCTTTTTATAATATTTATGCTTTTTTGTAGTTTAGTTATTATTCCGAATATCTGAAGCATTTTCCATAACATCTATAAAAAACTTGAAATCTTCTAAAAATCTATTTTTCTTTCCTTTTAGATTTTTAGTTTCTAAAAGTTCTATTGCTTCTTTAGGAGAAAATGCAAGTCTTGACTCTCTATGCATAAGCATTCCTCCAAAATTTTCTATAAGCTCTAAAACATCTCCTTCTGCTTCTCTTATATAGTCTTTATCCTCATTTATTCTATTATATTCCATACAAATTTTGGTAAATCTTTTATTAAATCCTAATTTCCTAATAAATTCATAATTTGCATTTTTTTCTTCTTTTAAACCCGAAATATCTTGCTTTACATTCTTTTTCTTTAAAGAATATATTAAACATGCTGTAAGTACTGTATTTTTATCAACCTCTAAGCACATCGAGTCCATAAACATTCTAGCAAGCTCTGTCTTTAAAATAACAGAGTTATCAAAAAACAAATTCTGTTTCTTTTTAAGATAATACACAAGTTCTATTTTTTGAGTTAAACTTTTTTGAAGAAATATGTATTTTGCAATGCTCACTAGTAGATTCACCCCTTATTTTTTAATACAGTTTTACAAGATGATTATATATATAAATTAAGATAATTTCAAGTAATATTTAAAATCACAAGTATTTCATTTTAAATTTATATTATATACAAAAAGAGTAGGAAGCTTTCCTACTCTTTTTGATATATAAGTAAATCTATAAGCCGGGTTCTGTTTAAAATAGTCATTTATCTAGAATATGTATTGCTACATATTTCAAGCCACACAGATCGAGAAAATGGCGAGCAGCCTTAACTTTCTCATTACAAGGTGTTGCTCCAGATAGGGTTTACACAGCTGATACATCACTGCATCACTGGTGAGCTTTTACCTCACCTTTTCACCTGAGCCACAAAAAATTAGTGGCTGTTATTTTCTGTTGCACTTTCCCTAAGGTTACCCTCGCTTGACGTTATCAAGTATCTTCGCTCTATGGAGCCCGGACTTTCCTCTCGTGATACTTTTCAGTATTCACCAGCGACTATTCAATTTACTTATCTTTTATTTTACTATTTTTTCTTTAAATAGTCAAATATGCAAAAGAAAACTTAAGCATTTGTTACTTCTTCTTTTTTCTCTTCTACTTTTTCTTTATTTTCTTTTGAATTTTCATCTTTTTCTACTGGTAAAAATAAATTAATTAAAATACCAACTATTGCAGCTAAACTCATTCCTGATATTGTAACGGACAAATCTCCGCTAACAATTGAGATTGCAGCCCCACCAAGTCCAAGTACAAGCATAGAAGATGCAACTATTACATTTTTAGTATTTTCAAAATCAACTTGATTTTTTATTAATACTTTTAAACCATTAACTGCTATAAATCCATAAAGAAGTAAAGATACTCCTCCAAGTACTGGATTTGGAATTGTTGAAACTAATGCTGTAAATTTTCCTAAAAATCCAAGGCATATTGCAAAAATAGCAGCTAACCCAATTACCCAAACAGAAGCTATTTTTGTCATACCAACTACAGATGTATTTTCTCCATATGTTGTATTTGCTGGTCCTCCAAGTAATCCTGCTACTATTGTGGCAATACCATCTCCTAGTAAAGTTCTCTCTAATCCTGGTTCTTTTAATAAATCTTTTCCTACTATTGCACTAAGTGCTGTATGATCTCCAATATGTTCTGCCATTGTTACTAAAGCAATTGGAGCTATTGTAAGTAGTGCACTAAGGCTTGGCATATAGCTTACAAATGGTATCATAAATTGTGGAATACTAAAGAAACTAGCTTCAAGTACTGGTGCAAAATCTACTAATCCTACACATACTGCTGCTATATATCCAGATAAAATTCCTACTAAAAATGGAATTATTTTTAAAAATCCTTTTCCTCTTACAGCAACCATTGCTGTTACTAAAAATGAAACAAGAGCAACAAAAACTCCTTTCCATGCTATTTCTTCCCCTGTTCCTAATCCTATTTGAGATATTGCAGATGGAGCAAGTCCTAATCCTATAATCATTATCATTGGTCCAATTACTATTGGTGGTAATAACTTATCAATCCAGCCTTTTCCAATAAATCTAACGATTATAGCAAAAATAACATAAATAATACCTACTGCTACAACCCCTGTCATAGCACCTGATATTCCACCTTTTACATATGCTGCTGCAATTGGTGCAATAAAAGCAAATGAACTGCCCAAATAAACTGGTGATTTTCCTTTTGTACATAAAATATAAATTAATGTACCAATACCTGATGTAACTAATGCAACTGGTATTGTAAGTACTGTTTCTCCAGCCCCAGCATTTACTAAAATTGGAACTAATATTGTTGCTCCAAACATAGCAAATACGTGTTGAATAGCTAGAATAATCCAAGTTGCAATTGGTGGTTTTTCGTTTACATCTAAAACCATTTTACTTTTTTCCATGATTTTCTCCCCTTTTATATTAATATTATTTTTATAAATTTTATTTAATAACACTTATGGAAATGTTGCTATTAAATAAAAAAATCACTAAACAAAAGTTAGTGACCAAAAGAATATAATGAAATATTTTTTAAAAATCTAAAATAAAAGCAAACTTCATTTGCTTTTTCATAGCATTTTTTAATTTCAATTTTTTCTACAAAATATTCCATATTATTTCCCCATAAAAATATTACTATATATTGTAAAAAAATGCAATACAAATTTCTTTCTTTTTAATATTGTGAAACAGTTTATTACATAAGATAGTTGTAGTAAATAGATTGACTTAAAAACTTAGATATTATAAAATAATGTTATCCTATTTATGAAAGGTTTTAGTAAAAAATGAAGGATGAAAATAATAAAAAACATATTAGAAATATTTATATAGATAAATCTTTAAACTTATTAAATATTTGTAAAATCATATTGCTTTTAAGTGGTCTAACCTATGTAATTGGCTTTCTAATATATAATAATTTTGATTTTGGATTAATTCTTGAAATAATC
>JAAVXQ010000109.1 GCA_022790685.1 Clostridia bacterium | reverse complement strand
TATGTTATAATATCAAAGAAGAAACTTTTTAAGTAGGGAGAAATTAATGGAAGAAAATTTCGACAACAAACTTAAAAGCGAATGTAATGAAATAAAAGAACAAATAAATCCTCCACAGGAACTAATAAATAGAACAATTTTGAGGGTAAGGGAAGTAGAGCAAGAAAGAAGATATAGAGGAAAGAAATCCACAGTGTTACTTTCAAAGATTGTAGCAATGTTTGTTACAGCTGTTGTTCTGGTAGAAGGAGCAGCATTTGCTTTTAAAAAACAAGATATTTTGTCTTTACTTTTTTCTAATGTAGATAAAGGTATAGAAACAGCGATAGAATATGGAAACGTTCATAATGTTGACATGGATTATATAGATGTAGACGGTTTAAGATTTAAAGTAGAATTTGTACTTATGAATGAATATAATTTTGATTTAGTATTGAAATTTGATAATTTAGATGAATATGCAAAAGCAAATGGAATAGGTGAAGTAAAAGAAGTTTTATTAGTAGAGCCTGTGGTAAAGGGAAATAATGATATAATATTATATGCTGACACTTTATCCTTATCAAACTTCAAATCACAGCAATGTATAGAAGTAGAAGATAAACATTATATTATTTTACATGGATATAATGCGTATGATGCATTTCCAATAGAGAATATAGAAAAAATCAATATTGAAAAAACTGAGATGAAATTTTTTACAATTGATACGAATACTAAGTCTTTAGAATATAATGAAAAAATAGAAATTAACCTAGAAGATGTTAATATAGATAATGTGAAAACAAATTATGAATTAGACGATAATAGAATAGAAAAATATAATATATTTCTTTCTAGTACAAATTTAAAAGTAGAACTATATTTTAAGGAAGATGTTATTAGAAATATTGATACAAAAAAAACATATTTAAAAAATAATTATGGAAAAAAATATTTTGCTAATAGTGAATACATATATGATAAAAATTATGTGAGTTTAACTTTTCCTATAAGTAATTATCAAGAACTTGAAGACTTAAAATTATATTTAAAGGATGAAGATACTTTTATAAAGATAAAGATCAAAAGAGGTGATTAGTCTGGATGACAAATCACCTCTTTTTAGAATAGTGAGAGATATGAAAGAACAAATCTAATTTATTACCATAGATAGTAAGTCAATGTTACTTTAATAGTTGCGCTAGTATTGTTTTTAAATACAAATTTATGGGTGTTATTATCCAAATAAGCATCGTTACTTTTATAAAATTTTCCATCTGGAGGGATATCAACAGACAAAATGGAGACACCCAATTTTATTAAATTCACAGAATATTTGTGGTTTGCTACTACGCTTCCAGATACGATTTCGCCTTTAACCTCGAATGATATATTCTTTGCAGTAGCTGCTACTACAGTTATAGTGGTATCAGCATTGGGTCTTGCTATTACTGGGTCTACATTATATGTTTTAACAGACCGACTACTAAAATCAGTATCAGCAGGAATCTCGATGACCACTTCATGCATTTCTGCATACTCAGGAACTCCTTCAGGATACTCTGTGTGGGCGCTTTCAGTAGCGAATGCCGTGGTAGAGGATGCTATCATAAGAGAAAGCACCAAGATTGTGGACAGAAATGCCCGAATTGTTTTGTACATATACATACCTCCTAAAAGTTCTCATATTCTCACTATTCTATTTTTATCTGTCAGCCACAATCCTAAAACCTAATTATGAATACTATTGGGACTGACAAATAAGCGAAATAAGACTATTTCATTAAAATTATATCATAAAAAAAACAATTTGCGAAAAATATCACTTTTTGTCGAAAACTTTTTTTATTATATATAATTAAAATCTATTAATTATTATTTATAAAGTCTAACTACCTAAATAATAATTAATAGATATAGCTTATTCCATTTTCATAAAAAATGAATTTGGGATAATTTTATATGGTATAGTATTTATCACGGTTTACATAAACTAATCATAGAATGTAGTATACCCTTTAAGTAATAAGGAGGTTTATTATGAATTATGATAGAAATAATAGAGAGGTATGCGAAGTTAGAGAAGTGTTAGCTGATTATACAGCAAGTTTAACAGCTTCTAATAATAATATGACTAATGCAAGACATAACATCTGCAATTGTAGAAATAATTGTTCTATGATGGCAGGTTTTCCAAATAATCCTATGTATGGCCATGCATATGTGCCAAATCAAATATATAGAGGTAATTCTTTCACTCCTAGTCAAGGTCTACAAAATGGAACAATGTTTCCAGAATTAGTAAGTCCTTATATGCCTTTAGATTCTATGAGAGTTATGGAGACTTTAAGAAATAGAGAAGGAGAGTGTTAAGAAAAATGGATAATTGCAGAGATGATAGAGAAAAAGCTTTAAGAGAGCTAATGGAATTAGACTTTGCTATTAATGATTTTGCTTTATATTTAGATACTCATCCATGTGATGAGCAAGCTATTCAAAAGCATAAAGAATTAGCAAAAAAATATAATACTTTAAAAGATGAATATGAAAGAAAATATGGGCCACTTACAATTTATTTTGGTTCAAATAATTGGGATTGGATAGATGAACCATGGCCATGGGAAAGGGGTGCAAGATAATGTATCATTATGTAAAAAATTTACAATATCCTATAAATATAAAATATAGAAATCCACAAATGGCTAAAACTATAATATCTCAATATGGTGGACCAGACGGAGAACTTGCTGCTTCACTTAGATATTTATCTCAAAGATTTGGAATGCCAGATCAAAAATCAAAAGCAATATTAAATGATATAGGAACTGAAGAACTTGATCATCTTGAGATGGTTGGTACTATAGTTCATCAATTAACAGATGGAGCATCAATAGAAGAAATGGAAAAAGCAGGTTTTGGACCATATTATACAGATCATGGTTGGGGAGTATATCCACAAGCAGCTGGTGGTTTTCCTTGGAATGCAGCCTCAATTGCTGTTAAAGGAGACCCAGTTGCTGATTTAACAGAAGACTTAGCAGCAGAACAAAAAGCAAGAGCAACTTATGAAAAATTAATAAATTTATGCAAAGATGATAAAGATGTTGTTGATGTATTAAAATATTTAAGAGAAAGAGAAGTTGTTCATTTTCAAAGATTTGGAGAAGCTTTAAATGGAGTTCAAGAAAAATTAGCACAAAAGAAATGGTATACAGGAGATACAAATTGCAATAGATATAAAGTTTAATATGATTTATAAAGAAATTTTTTTGTAAAGCATATTAATAAGATAAATATAGGAACTAAAAATTAAATAAAAGCAGATGCAGTTTCAGTTATGAAACAAAATCTGCTTTTACTGTTTTATATTCATTGTTATCAAATAATTTTTTATAATATTTTGGGAAAAATATTTTTAAGGAGAGTGTTTTTTATGTTTAAACCTGAAAGAATATATTTTGAAAAAGATATTATTAATTATCAATTAGGAAAAGAATTAATGGACAAGTATAAAGAGATTCCTAAAATAGAAATTGAAAGTCATAATAATATAGAAGAAATGAGAAACAAGTCTAATAAAGAATTTCCATATATGAAAAGAAATCTAATTATAGGAACCAGAAAGACTAATAAATTTGTTCCAAATCATAAAACTTCTGATTTTTTGGTTCCATATACATCTTCAGGATGCACAGCAGCTTGCATGTATTGTTATCTTGTATGTAATTATAATAAATGTGCATATTTACGTTTATTTGTAAATAGAGAAGAAATGTTAGATAAAATAATACGAACAGCAAATAAATCTGATAGAAAGCTTGTATTTGAAATAGGTAGCAATAGTGACTTAATATTAGAAAATACAATTACAGGAAATTTAAAATGGACAATTGAAAATTTTAAAAATGTAAAAAATGGCTTTTTAACTTTACCTACAAAATTTGATATGGTAGAAGATATATTAGAATTAGATCATAATGGAAAAGTTACAATACGTGTAAGTGTAAATCCAAATGAAATTATTAATAATGTGGAATTTGGAACTTCAAGCCTATCTAATAGAATTAAGGCAATAAATAAACTTAAAGAAGCAGGATATAAGGTAGGAATTCTGATAGCACCAGTGATATTTTTGGATAATTGGAAAACTCTGTATTTAGACCTTATTAAAAAATTAGATTTGGAACTATCGAAAAAAGTAAAGGAAGAGGTATTTTTTGAAATAATATTTATGACATATAGCTACATTCATACTAAAATAAACGAAGAAGCATTTCCAAATGCTATAAATATATTTGATAAAGAAAAAATGACGGGAAGAGGTAGAGGAAAATATTGGTATAAAAATGATATTAGAGAAGAAGGAAAAAAGTTTTTTATAGAGAAAATGCACAGATATTTTCCTAATAATACAATTGAATATATAGTTTAAAAAATAAAATTTATAATTTAATAATAACAATATGAAACATGTGAATTGTTACATATTGTTATTATTAAAAGTTGTGAGAGTATGCATATAAAGCAGGATAAAAATAAAATTACAAAAAATATTGTTAAATAAAAACTATAGTGATATAATATAGAAAATTTCAAATACATATTTTGAAACAATAAATAAAAAGTATTGGGGGAATATCAAAGTGGAAGAAGAAAAAGTAGAAGAACAAAAAAATCAAGGAGCTAAAAAAAGCAAGGTTCCGATGATAATAGTTGCTATTATTCTTGTATTACTTGTTGCAATTATTGCAGTAGTAGGAATGTTTGTTAATGAATTTGCACAAAAACAAATTATAAATGAAGAGATAGAAACTATTAACAAATCAGGAGAAGTAAACACAGAAATAAAAGCAAAAGGTAAATATGCAGATGTAGAAAAAGCATTAAAAGATTATATTGTAGAATATCAAAATGTTGCAAAACAAGTATCAGAAAAATATGAAGATCAAAAATTTACAACAATTTTATCAGCGGATAATTTTGCAAATGATGGACCAGATTTTAAAGAATCTAGACAATTAATAACAGATACAAAAACTAAAGGTGATGAAGTAAAAACAAAGTTAGCAGAAATGATAACAGAGGAATATAAAAATAAAAAAGCAGAAGAAGCTGGGTTAACAGGAAAATATAAAGATTTATTTATTGAAAGTATTCAATTGGAAAGTGAATTGAAAAAAGTAAATTCAACAATTGATACTGTAAATAATTACTTAGAACAAGTAGAAAATGTATATAATTTCTTACAAGAAAACGTTGGAAAATGGGAAGTTAAAAGCAATATAGTTCAATTTACAGAAAATGCATTAGTACAAAAATATAATGGATTAATTTCATTAGTAAATATAGCTGCAAATAAATTAAAAATATAATTAAATAACAGATATTTTAAGAGTATCAAAATAAACCTCAATTATTAGATAGAAAACTAATAATTGGGGTTATTTTTTGCCAATAAATTAATATTTACAAATTTAGTAAAATATAAGGTCTTTAAGGGGAATATAAAAAATTCTTTCTTACAAAACTGTAAGAAAATAGTTGTAGTTTTTATGATATAATATTTAAAATTAACATATAAAGGAGAAATACTTTGGAAAAGATTTTAATAGTTGAAGATGATAATAAAATAAGAAAAGAGTTAGAAATATTTTTAAATAATAATGGATATGAAGCGAAAGGTCTGGATAGTTTTTCTAATACAGTAGAAGATATAATTGCTACTAAAACAGATCTTATATTATTAGATATAAATTTACCAAATTTAGATGGACAATATGTTTTAAGAGAACTAAGAAAAGTATTAGAAACACCAATAATAATGGTAACTAGTAGAGATAGTGAAATAGATGAATTATTAAGTATGAATTATGGTGCAGATGATTATGTTACAAAGCCATTTAATATTCATATTCTTTTAGCAAAAATATCAGCAATATTAAAAAGAACAAAAAAGGTAAATTACGATCAAAATAAAATAAATTGTGGGGAGTTTATTTTAAATGTTTCTAAAGGAATTTTAGAAAAAGATGAATTTAAAATTGAGCTTACAAAAAATGAACTTAAGATATTACATTTTCTTGTAAAGAAAAGAGGAGAAATAGTAACAAGGGAAGAAATTATGGAAGATCTGTGGGATAGTGAGAGCTTTATTGATGATAATACTTTAACAGTAAACATTACTAGACTAAGAAATAAATTAGAAGAAGTCGGAATAAAAGAATTATTAGAAACTAAAAGAGGGCTAGGGTATATTTTAAATTAATTTGTATTTATTTAATAAAAATAGAGGTAGTTAAAATGAAATTTAGTGTTTTTTTAAAAGAAAAGATATTAGGAATAGTGATAAATATAATTGTTATAATGACAATAGAATTCTTACTAATGATAAATAATTATCATATATTTATAAAAGCATATGTCATTGGGTCAATAATTTTAGCAAACATTATTATATTAGGTATAGAATTTTTTTGTAAGAAAAATTTTTATAATAATCTTAAAAGAAGTATAGAGAATTTGGAAAATAAATATCTAGTAGCTGAAATAATAAAAGAGCCAAATTTTATAGAGGGAAGAATTTTAAAAGAAACTTTAGAAGAAACAGATAAATCAATGATAGAAAATGTTAATAAATATAAATACTTACTAGAGGATTATAAAGAATATATTGAGCTTTGGATACATGAGATAAAACTTCCAATTTCAGCCAGCAAGATGATTGTAGAAAATAATAAAAATGAAACTACTAAAAGTATTGATGAAGAGCTAGATAAAATAGAAAACTATGTAGAACAGGCATTATTTTATGCAAGAAGTAACAATTTAGAAAAAGATTACTATATAAAGAAGAATAAATTAAATGAAATAATAAATTTTGTTATAAAGAAAAACAAAAATATTCTTATTCAAGAAAAGATAAAAATAGATATAGATATTGATGATGACTTAGAAATAAATACTGATGATAAGTGGTGTATATTTATATTAAATCAAATTATTCAAAATAGTATAAAATACATAAAAGAAGAGGAAAAAGAAATACGAATAAGTGCTAAAAAGAAAAAAGAAATGATAATTTTATGCATTGAAGATACAGGAATAGGAATAAAAGAAAATGAATTAAAAAGAGTATTTCAAAAAGGATTTACAGGAAGTAATGGTAGAATTATAAACAAAAAGTCAACAGGAATAGGACTATATTTGTGTAAAAAATTGTGCGATAAAATGGGTATAAAAATACAAATAGAATCTATTTATAGAAAAGGAACAATAGTAAAACTAATATTTCCTAATGGAAGTTTCTACGAAGTATAAAAATATATGAATTACAGATAAAAATAGTATACCTTACAAAATCGTAAGGAAAATGAAAGAATAATAAATTGTAGATAACCTATGAATTAGACTATAATTACTTTAGAATACAAAATAAAACTTTGGAAGGAGTATTTTAAATGGAAACAGTATTAGAAGTAAAAAATATTGAAAAATATTATGGCAATAGGTCAAATATTACAAAAGCTATTGATAATATTAGTTTTGAGGTAGAAAAAGGTGAATTTGTAGGTATAATGGGAGCAAGCGGAAGTGGAAAAACTACTTTGCTTAATTGTATTTCTACAATAGATAGAGTAACAGCAGGTAAAATTATAATAAATGGAAATGACATAACTAAACTGAAAGGCAATAAGCTAAATAAATTTAGAAGAGATGAATTAGGTTTTATATTTCAAGATTTTAATTTATTAGATACTTTAACTTGTTATGAAAATATCGCATTAGCGCTTACAATTCAAAAGGTAAAGGCAAAAGAAATAGATAGAAGAATAATGGAAATTTCAGAAAAATTAGGAGTAAGAAATATTTTAAATAAATATCCATATGAAATATCAGGTGGACAAAAACAAAGAATTGCTTCAAGTAGAGCGATTATAACAAACCCTAAATTAGTGCTAGCAGATGAACCAACAGGAGCCTTAGATTCAAAGTCTGCAAGACAACTTTTAGAAAATTTTAAATTTTTAAATGAAAATTTTGATGCAACAATTTTAATGGTAACACATGACGCTTTTACAGCCTCATATTCAGACAGAATTTTATTTATAAAAGATGGAAAAATTTTTAACGAACTTGTAAAGGGAGATCATACAAGAAAAGAATTTTTTGAAAAGATAATTGAAGTACAAACACTTCTTGGAGGTGAGCTAAATGATGTACTCTAATAATCAAATAATGGATATTGATGAAGAAGAAAACAAATCTTTTGGAAAAAGTTTAATATTTGTGTTATCTTTTGAGAATATAAAAAAAAGTTTCAAAGATTATGCTATTTATTTTTTAACAATTGTTTTAGGTGTAGCAATTTTTTATATGTTTAATTCTTTAGATACACAAGAAGCAATGCTAAAAGTTTCAGAATCTACAAGACAGATTGTAAAATTAATGGTAGAGATGCTAGGATATATTTCCGTAT
>JAAVXQ010000001.1 GCA_022790685.1 Clostridia bacterium | reverse complement strand
CTTTCAAAGAGAAATATTGAAAAAGCTTATAATTTTCAAAATCCAGAGAATTTGTTTCTTATAAGACAAAATGTAGAACTTATACAAAAGGTTTTTTCAAAAGAAGATAATATAAATAGAATATATATAAATTTTTGTAATCCTTGGCCAAAAGAAAAACATAAAAAAAGAAGACTTACACATACAAAGCAATTAGAAAATTATAAAACCTTTTTATCAGAAAATGATGCAGAAATTTATTTCAAAACAGATGACGATGAATTATTTGAAGATAGCTTAAAATATTTAGAAGAATCAGGTTTTGAGATTATGACAAAAACATATGATTTACATAATGAACCTATTTTTGAAATTAATATAATGACAGAGCATGAAGAAATGTTTTCAGAAGAGGGAATAAAAATTAAAGCTTTAATAGCAAAAAGAAAATAAATAATATTTTCTTTTTCTATTTTTTTAAGATTATTTTAAGATAATATGTATAATATTTAAAAGAATTATAAAAAGGAGGAAAAAGCTTTGATAGAAGTTAAAAATGTTACTAAAAAGTATGGTAATTTTTATGCTGTAAGAAATGTGAATTTTCAAATCAAAGATGGAGAAATTGTAGGTTTCTTAGGACGTAATGGTGCTGGAAAAACTACTACTATGAATATGTTAACAGGTTTTATTGAGCCAACTTCTGGTGAAATAATAGTAGAAGGACATAACATAGAAAAAGAGTCTAAGAAAGTAAAGGCGGAAATTGGATATATGCCAGAAGGAACACCTTTATATACAGACTTAACAGTAAAAGAATTCATAACTTATATGGCAGAACTAAAACTTGTGCCTAAAAAAGAGAGAAAAAAAGCAGTAGAAGAAGCAATAGAAAATACTGGATTAGAAAAAGTAAAAGATAATTTAACAAGAAATCTTTCTAGAGGTTATAAACAAAGAGTAAGTTTAGCAGGAGCTATTGTGGGTAAACCCAAAATACTTATATTAGATGAACCTACAGTTGGCTTAGATCCAAAACAAGTTATAGAAATAAGAGAATTAATCAAATCATTTAGAAAAGACCATACTGTAATTTTAAGTTCACATATACTTTCTGAGATAAGTCAAATATGTGAGAAAGTAATTATAATTGATAAAGGTGAAATTGTAGCAGTAGATACTCCAGAAAATCTAGAAAACAATTGCTCAGAAGATAGAGAAATAATAATTACTGTTGATGATATAAATAAAAACTTTGAAGATATTAAAGAAAATATTTCAAATATTAAAGAAATAAATTTAATATCTGAAAATGATGATAATTCTGTAACTTATAAATTAATAATTACTGGTGAAGAAGATATAAGAAAAGAGATATTTTCTAATTGTGCTAAACTAGATATTGCAATATTAGAAATGAAAAAGCAAGAAAATTCTTTAGAAGAGGCTTTTATAAAGTTAGTTGAAAATAGAACAGAATATAGTCAAAAAGAAATAAACAAAATGCAATATGAAAAAGAAATAGAAGATATAAGAAAAGAAGAAGAAGAGAAAAAGCAAAAAAAACAAGAAAAAAAGCAAGCTAAAAAAGAAAATAAAGCTAGAAAAAAAGGAGGAAAAAAATAATGATAGCAGTAATAAAAAAAGAGTTAAAAAGTTATTTATTATCTCCAGTTGGATATATTTTTATAGGATCTTTTCTAGCAATGTTTAGTTTATTTTTCTTTTTAAGTATATTTCAAACAGCAACATTAAATTTTGAGTATCTTTTTTATAATGGAGCGACAATACTTACCTTTGTAACACCTGTTTTAACTATGAGAATGTTTTCAGAAGAAAGAAAATCTGGAACTGAACAACTTATATTAACTTCACCAAGGAGCCTAACTTCTATAGTTTTAGGAAAATTTATAGCAGCTTCTATAATTATGGCAATAACAACACTTCTTACGCTAATATATTTTGGGATTTTATCGCATTTTGGAAAGCCATCACTAATTGTTGCAATATCAGCTATTATTGGATTTTTCTTACTTAGCTTATCATATATTGCCTTAGGAATGTTTGTATCAAGTATAACAGAAAATCAAATAGTAGCATGTGTTTTAACAATAGGAGCTTTTATAGCCTTATGGTTTTTACCTGGTATTAGTAATATATTTGAAATGATTTCTTTAATAACAATGTTTGATAAATTTCCAGCAGGAGTTATATCAATTTCTGAAGTAATAACTTTTGTATCTTTTTCTATTTTATTTATTTTACTTACAATAATAAATTTACAAAGAAGAAAAAGTGTAAAATAAAAGGAGGAGATAGAAAATGGAAGAAAATAAAAAAATAAGTATATTTGATAAGATATCATTATGTTTTAGAAAAAAATGGTTAACTAATAGAACCATTACATTTTTTGTATCGTTTTTATTAATAACAGCCTTTATAATTTTAAATTTGTGGGTTAAAACTCTGAATTTACCTGATATAGATGTTACAGAAAATAAAATATATACCTTATCAGATGCGTCAAAAGAAGCTGTTAGCAAAGTAACAGAAGATATTAAAATATATGCATATGGTTTTGGAGAAGATAGTTCTTTAATTAATTTTTTAAAACAATATAATAAAGCAAATGAAAAAATAACATATGAAATTCTAACAGAAGAAACAAATCCAGAAAAAATAAAAGAAAATGAATTAAGTGAAGGTTATACAGTTTTAATATTAGAATCAGGAGATTCCAGAAAAGTTATAGATGCACAAAATGAATTTTACACTTATGACTATACAACATATCAACAAATAGATACAACAGAGCAAACTATAACAAATTCTATTTTATCTTTAAATGTAGAAAATAAACCTAAAATATATTTTATGCAAGGACATAAGGAATTTACATCAGAGGAAATTGCAAGTTTAAAGGTATTTTTAACAAATGAAGCTTACGAAAGTAAAGAAGTAAATTTAATAAATGAAGGAAAAGTTCCAGAGGATTGTGATGCACTAGTGATATTATCACCAGAATCTGACCTTTTAGACATAGAAGTTCCAATGATAGAAGAATATATAAATAAAGGTGGAAATATAATATTTACACAAGATATGCTATCAGGGGAAGTAGCTTTTACAAATCTACAAAAAATATTAGATTTATATGGTGTTTCTGTTCAAAATGGATATATAGTTGAAGCTGATAGTAATTATGCTGTGTATAATTATCCTTATATAATTATGCCTAATGTATCTCAAGATAGTGATATAACTTCTGAAATATATACAGACAGTAGAAATAAATTAATTCTAGTATATGCGTCAAGATTAAATACTAAATCAGATACAGAACTTGAAAATTTAAAAGTATCAAAACAAGAATTATTGTTTTCAAGTGATAATGCATATTTTATAAAGGACATATCATCAAATATAGAAGAAGCACTTAAAAATGCAGAAGTAGGAAAAAGTGTAATTTCATATATGATGACGAAAAATGTATCAGCTGAAGAAGATAACAAAATAGATTCTAAACTGTTAATTTGTGCTACAGGAAGTTTTATATCTGACTACCCTATTAATATAGATGGACAAAAGCCACTTTCTTATTTAGCTTCTAATAGAGATTTTATATTAAATGGAATTGCAGATTTAACTAAAAGAGAAGGAACTTTAAAAATAAGAAAAGATATGTCAAATTCAACATATATACCAACTGTAGTTGAACATTATGTTGTACTAAGTATAATAATACTTTTTCCAATATTAATTATATTTATTGGAATAATGATATGGAAAATACGAAAGAAAAGAAAATAAAAAAATTAAAACCACAAATACTTTAAAGTTTAAGTATTTGTGGTTTTTTTATGTAAAAAGAACTTTTTTATAGAAGTTATATTTATGAAAAAATTTATTTTAATAAATTTTTTATGACTATAACGTAACATTTCTTTCAAAAATATGTAACAAAAACGAAAAAAAGTTGAAAAAAATTTATATTTATTATATTATCATTTTGATATTAAAATGTCTTGTAAAATTTTGAGGTGGAAAATGAAACAAAGAAATGAAGAAAAAAATAGCAAAAGTTATAAAAATATCAAAAAATATAGATTAAATTTTAGATGGGTAATAGTTTTATTTATATTTATATTTATGCTATCACTTATATATATTAATTATATAAATAAATTAATAGAAAAGAATGTATATAACAATATTACAGAGCTTAGTCAGCAAACAGCTACACAATTAAATCTTGCTATAACAGATCAAAAATATTTTGTTCAGATGATGGCAGATACTATTGATATGGGATTTTTGAAATCTCCTGAAGAAATATTTGAAAGATATAGCCATGATTTAGAAAACTATTTCTTTACAAGGCTTGTAATATTAGATGAAAATGGAAATGGTTCTACTAGCGATGGACATCTAGTACAAAACTATAAAGATATAGATGAATTTTTTAATACTACAGAAGAAGTGTATTTATCAGAAAACAGACCTAGTACAGTATCTAATAATCAAGTTAATATCTATTCAACAGTAATTAATATAAATGGTGAAAAAAGAGTATTAATGGCAACAATAAATACATCAAATTATAAAGAAATATTGCTTAGAAGGCTTTTTGGAAAAGGTGGAACTTATTTAATTAATAATGATGGATATATACTTATAGATTCCTTTGATAAAATAAAAGAATCTAATGTGAACTTTTTTGATTATATAAAGAATGAATACAATATAAAAAATGCTAGAGATGTACAAAAAATATATACTATGGCAAGTGAGATAAAAAACAAAAATACAGGAACTTTCGATGTAAAAGTTGAAAGAGAAACTTGTTTTATTCATTATGAAAAAGTAAATATAAATGATTGGTATGTTGTAACAGTTGCAACAGATAACACAATTGCAAAAGATTTACTTTCTCTAGTTATAGTATCACTTGGATTATGCTTATTTATTAATTTTGTTATAATTGCAATTTCTATTTATATTGACTTGTCAAATTATAAACAAAATCGCAGACTTTTCAAAGTTGCTTATGTTGATCCAATTACTGGTCTAGGAAATGAAGTGTTTTTTAAAGAGAATGCGTCATCATTTTTACAAAGCAATGAGAATAATAAATATATAGTTTCAATAGATATAAATAAATTTAAAGCACTTAATAATATATATGGATATGAATATTGTAATAAAATTTTAAGAGAGCTAGGAAGAAGATTAAGAGAAATATTACCATCAGACAATATAACATGTAGAACTTCTAACGACATATTTGCATCTATATTTAGTTATCAAGAAGATATAAAAAAATTATTAGATACAATTTTTCATGATGCTTCAAATTTAAAATTAGAAGACTCAAAATTACATTTAAATCTATCTATAGGAGTTTATAAAATTTCAGATAAAGATACTGAAATAAACAAAGTTCTAGATAAAGCTACTATGGCTAGAGCGAAAATTAAAGGATTATATGATAATAATTATTATATATTTGACGAGGTAATTGAAAGTAAATTATTAGAGGAACAAAAAATAGAATCTTCAATGGAAGAAGCTTTAGAAAATCATGAGTTTAAAGTTGTATATCAACCAAAAACAATTGCAAAGACTGAAAAGGTAACTGGAGCAGAAGCTCTTGTAAGATGGTATAAAGATGGAGAAATTATTCCTCCAGATAAATTTATTCCATTATTTGAAGAAAATAAATTTATTATAAAATTGGATTTATATATTTTTGAACAAGTATGTCAAGATATGAAAGCTTGGAAAGAAAAATATGGATTTACACCAATTATAGCTGTTAATGTATCTAAAACACACTTTATAGATCAAAATTTTATAAAAGATTATGTGAGAATTACAGATAAGTATAATATTGATAGAAACAAAATTGATTTGGAAATTACAGAAAGTGCAACTATTGATGGTAATATTGATACAATTAAAATATTAAATAATATTAAAGAACAAGGATTTACTATTTCAATTGATGATTTTGGAACAGGATATTCATCACTTAGTATGATTCAAAGTATGCCAATAGATGTAATAAAAATAGATAAGATATTTGTGGATAAAGCAGATTTAAATAGTGAACATAACATAATAAACTATATTATGATTATAGCAAAACATTTAGGAGTAAAAACAATAGTAGAAGGTGTTGAGACTTTAGAACAAGTGGAATTTGTAAGAAAGATAGAGTGCGATGTAATTCAAGGATACTACTATTCAAAACCAATACCAAGAGAGGAATTTGAGGAGTATTTTAATAAAAATACATAAAATATGTATTAATAAAAAATAAATATAACCTTAGTATACATAACTTCATAAAATATATTGTAAGAACATATATAAAAATATATGTTCTTTAATTTAACATAAAAAACTTGTGTATATAACATATATACATGAAATGTAAAATGAAAGGAGGTATACTTTGAACTTAGAAGGTAAAAAAATAGGATTTGCATTTACAGGCTCATTTTGTACATTTAGAAAAACTATAGAACAATTAGAAAAGTTGTCAAAAATTAAAGATGTAGAAATAATACCAGTAATGAGTTATAACAGCTACTCTATGGATACAAAATTTGGTAAAGCAGAAGACTTTATAAGAGAAATAGAAGAGATAACAAAAAACAAAATTATTCATACTATAGAAGATGCAGAGCCAATAGGTCCAAAAAAAATGTGTGATATATTTATTATTGCACCATGTACAGGAAATACAATGGCAAAGCTTGCAAATGATATTATAGATACACCAGTAACAATGGCTGCAAAATCCCACTTAAGAAATGAAAACCCTCTTGTTATTGCAGTCTCTACAAACAATGGATTATCAGGGGCTGGAGAGAATATAGGAAAATTATTAAACAGAAAACACTATTATTTTGTGCCATTTAAACAAGATAATCCAATAACAAAACCACGTTCTATTGTTTTTGATCCATCATATTTAATAAAAACCTTAGAATATTCTTTAGATAGAGAGCAAATTCAACCAATATTATTATGAATATAATATATATTCTACAATGTTATGTATTGTTATTTATTTTAAATAGTATTATAATAACTTTCAAGCATAATAATTTTAGGAGGAAATAATGTTTATTGAAAAAGAGTTTTTTGTTGGACTAAGAGATTTAGAAAAAGGAAATAAATTATCCAATACAGCATTGCTTGCTTATTTGGAAGATACAGCAGGAGCTCATTCTAATATAGTAGGATATGGTTTAAATGATATAGCTAAAGTAAGAAGAACTTGGGTTTTATTAGGGTGGAAAATAAAAATGTTTAGTAGACCTATTTATACTCGGAAATTTAAAAATAAAGACATGGTCAAGGAAAATAGATAAAATATATGCATTTCGTGATTTTGAAATATTTAATGAAAATAATGAAAAAATAGGTATTGCTACATCAAAATGGATTTTTATTGATATTGATACTGGGAAGCTTACAAAAGTAACAGGGGAGATTGAGAATAAATATGAAACAGAAAGTATTAATGTATTTGAAGATGAAATAGAGAAGTTACAAATGCCAGATACTTTTGATAAAGAGTGTAGATATAAAATTACAAAAAATTTAATAGATGTAAATAGGCATGTACACAATATCTTCTATCTAGATATAGCAAAGGAAATAATACCAGATGAGATATATAATAAAATAGACTTCAATTTTTTTGAGATAATGTACAAAAAGGAGATTAAATATCCAGAAGAGGTAAGATGTCTATTTAAAGAAGAAAAAGATAATTATATAATTGTTATTAAAAGCGAAAAGGATGAGAGTGTACATTCAATAATTAAGTTATATAAATAAAAAGAAGTAGAGAATGAAAAAAATCAATTCTCTACTTCTTTTATAGTAAATTTATCTTATAAACCTTAAAAGTGACAAAAAATATATTTTTACATAAAGTTATTAGTTTTAAAATTCATAAATGAAAAAACTATTGACTAAGGAATATAAAAATGATATTATACGAACATAAGTTCTAAATAAAAATAGGAGAAAAAAAGTGGAAAGAAAAATATTGCATGTAGATGTAAATAATGCCTTTTTATCATGGACAGCAGTAGATATGCTAAAAAAAGGAGAAAAACTTGATATTAGAACAATACCAGCTATTATAGGTGGGGACCAAAGCAAAAGATCTGGTATTGTTTTGGCTAAAAGTCCTATTGCGAAAAAATTTGGAATAATAACAGGAGAGCCAATATATTTTGCTAAAAAGAAATGTAACAATTTAAAAGTATTTCCAGCTAGTTTTGAGATATTTAATTTTCATTCAAACAAATTATATAATTTATTATTAGAATATACAGATAAGATTGAACGTTTTAGCATAGATGAATGCTTTTTAGATATGACTAATTTTTTACAAGGAAGAGATATACTAGATATTGCATATGAAATAAATAAAAGAGTAGAAAAAGAACTAGAATTTACAGTAAATGTTGGAGTATCTAGCAATAAACTATTAGCAAAAATGGCTTCAGATTTTGAAAAACCTAATAAAGTTCATACATTATTTATTGATGAAATAGAAGAAAAAATGTGGAAGTTACCAGTTTCAGAACTTTTTATGATTGGAAAAAAGACAGTTCCTAAATTATATAATTTAGGAATTAAAACAATTGGTGATTTGGCCAAAACAGAAGAAAGTTTCTTACTAAAGAAATTTGGCAAGCATGGAAAAATTATGTGGGAATATGCTAATGGAATAGATACAGAAGAGGTAAATAATAAAGTAGAACTTCCTAAAAGCATTGGCAATTCTATTACACTTCCATATGACTATAATAATATTGAAGATATTGATAAAATAATAGTTGCTTTGTCTGAGCAAGTATCATATAGATTAAGAAAACATGATTTAGTTGCTAATGTTGTAAATATACAATTGAGAACCAAAGATTTTATTGATTTTTCACATCAGAAGAAATTAAAATATTCTACATCATCTACTAAAATAATATTAGAAGCTGGAAAAGATATCTTAAGAGAAATGTATAAAAATCAATATGTAAGATTAGTAGGGATAAGAGTAGATAATTTAGAAAATAAAGAAGAAAAACAAATGTCTTTTTTTGAAAGTGATAATAAACAAGATAAATTAGATATAGCCTTAGATAATATAAAAAGAAAATATGGATATACATCTATTACAAGAGCTGGTGAAATGGAAATAAAAAGTGTGATAAAGGATAAATACAAGAAAAATAAGGACTAAAATAAAAATGAAAACTGGATTTTCTTAGAAAAAAGCGAGTTATATGCGATGAAAAAATTGACTTTTTTTCAAAAATAAGGTATAATTATTATACAAGCGCATTGTTTCGCTTTTTATATAGATACTGGTGTAAAGTTTTGTTATGCAATTGAATACGAAATTTTATACTGGGCCGAAATGGTTTTTTATTATAGATGAAGTAACTAATTCGTGTTTTGCACATTGAAAACTAGATGGAGGTGTTCGTATGAACAACAACAAGAATTTTTGGACCAAGATGAAACGGTGGCAGAAGGCGACAACCATTGTTGGGTTGATTATTCTGCTCATTTTCTGCCTGAAGGCCTGTGGTGGTGGCGACGATACGCCTAATACCGACCCCACGACTCCGCCAGCTCAATCTACGGAAGTAGACCCTGGCACTACAACGCCAACTCCTTCTCCGGAAGCTGAAACCGCCTATATGCGCCTGATTGGCGAAACGGTTATGCGGCTGAAGCAGGGTGAAGAGTATAAAGAACCCGGCGTGGAATTTCTGGATGAATCTGGAAATATTATTAAGGAAGATGGCGAGCTGCAGAGCAAAGTGGTTGTTGACGGAAGTGTTGACACCAGCAAACCTGGGCATTATGTCATTAAGTACACCTATGGTGACCAAACTAAAACACGTTATGTGCATGTGAGTGAGGAAACCTCTGGTGAAACTGATGAAAATAAGAGCAGTAACAACGATAACAACAGTAACAACGGCAATAATGGTAACAACAGTAACAACGGCAATAATGGTAACAACGGTAACAATGGCAACAACGGTAACAATGGCAACAATGGTAACAACGGCAACGAAAACAATGGTGGTGGAACTGATGATGAAGATCATCGTCCAACACCGAAACCATCGTATGACATGACAGGAGTCAGCTTTGCTGATCAGTCTTTTGTTTACGATGGTAAGGCACACAGCATCTATATT
>JAAVXQ010000108.1 GCA_022790685.1 Clostridia bacterium | reverse complement strand
CTATTAGGCTGAATTGGTGAAGTTTCAGTAAAGTATCCTGTCTCTCCAAGTGTTCCATACACTTCGTCTGTGGAAACATGTACAAATTTATTTTCACTTCCTTCTCCCCAGAATTGTTTTGCTGCTTCTAATAAGGTATGTGTTCCAATTACATTTGTATGTGTAAATACAAATGGATTTTTTATACTATTATCAACATGTGATTCTGCTGCAAAATGAACTATGCTATCAATATTGTATTTTTTATATGTTTCCATTACAAAGTCAAAATCGCAAATATCTCCTTGTACAAAAGTTATTTTGTCTTTAATATTATCTAAATTATGAATATTTCCTGCATAAGTTAATTTATCAAATACGATAATATTATATTTTCCTTCATATTTTTTTACCATTAATTCAGCAAAATTTGCTCCAATAAATCCTGCTGCACCTGTTACTAATATATTTTTCATTTTTATTCTCCTTTATTTTTTAATTTCTATTTTAATAAATTAAAATATATCCTTATTTTTTTATTTAAATTTATAAAACATCTTCTATTTGCTTTATTTGAGATAAGTCATATGAATATCCAGTTTCATCTATTGCTACAATTGTCACTATTCCTCCTAAATTTTCTCCATCTTCATTTACTTCACTTAAAATAACATTAGCAAATTTTACAATATTAGAAAGTTCCTTTATTTTTCCAAAAGATTCATATTTTCTATTATTAAGCATTTTATCAGAAGGAATATATTCTACAGTACCATCTTCCATTAAAAATAATATAATTGGTACTGGGTCTCCATTTCCTATAAAAGCAAACTTAACTTCTATAACCTTCTTATCAAAACCTATTATTTCCTGTTCTTTTATAGTTTTTGTTATTTTAGGAAATAATAATTTGTAAGCTTCATTTGTAATATCTGTTGATAAATATGGTTTTCCTTCTTTTATCACTATATCTAAGCCAGCATTTCCTCTATCTGTTTCATCTTTTTCATATTTTGAGCTATACCCAGCTTTTACTTTCATTTTGTCTGAATCAAATTCTATATCTTCTTTTGACAAATTATTATTTTCCAAATCATTTTCTATAATATTTTTATTTTTTACATTAATATTTGTATTATCTATAATATCCTTCTTTACTAGTTCATTTCTAGCAGTAACATTACTATTCTTTTCTGGTGCTTCTACTTTTGAAACTCCTACAAAAGCTACTATGATTATAAATGTAATTATTGCTACAGCAATCAACCATTTCCTCATAATATTCTTTTCTCCTTATATACACGATTATTTTAAGTTTTTAAATAAATCTGTATTTTTCAATTCTTCTAAAGTAGGCCATAAAGAATCTTTTTCAGAAGTTAAGTATTCTTCTGGTTTCATACCTTTAACTTCTGGCCATATAATTCCTATTTCAGGATCATTCCACTTTAGACCACCTTCTGCTGAATGATTATATACATCATCACATTTATAACTAAATTCTGCTTCCTCTGATAGTACTAAAAATCCATGAGCAAAGCCTCTAGGTATCATAAACATTTTTTTATTTTCTTCTGAAAGAATAACACCTTCCCACTTACCATATGTTTTGCTACCTGGTCTTAAATCTACTGCAACATCAAATACTTCTCCTTTTATACATCTAACAAGTTTACCCTGAGTATTTTCTTTTTGAAAATGTAGTCCTCTTAAAACTCCTTTTTTTGATTTTGATTGATTATCTTGTACAAAATCATTTTTTATTCCTATTTCTTCAAAATCCGGTTTACTATATGTTTCCATAAAATATCCTCTGTTGTCACCAAATACAGTTGGTTCTATAACGTAAACTCCATCAATGCTTGTATCTATTCTTTTGAATTTTCCCATTTTAATTTACCTTCCTTCTAACTAAAAGTTTAACATAGATATTTATATCAAATATCTATACTTTTTTCAAGTTACTTTATATAAATTTACAATTTAACCTGAGCCATAATAAATTACAGCTCAGGTTAGTATCATCATATTTTAATTAGCATTAAATAAGTCACTTTCATAAATTTCTTTATATTGTTTATAATCTTGTTCTGCAATTTTCTTTAAATATTTTCCATACTCTGTTTTCTTGTATTTTTCTGCTTCAATTAATAATTTTTCTTTTGAAATCCATTCATTTCTATAGGCAATTTCTTCTAAACATGCAATTTGTGTTCCTTGTCTTAATTCTATAGCTTTAACATAATCAGAAGCATCAGATAATCTATCAGCAGAACCTGTATCGAACCAAGCATATCCACTTCCTAGAGGAATTACTTGTAATTTTCCTTCTTGCATATAAACTTTATTTACATCAGTTATTTCTAATTCTCCTCTTTCAGAAGGTTTAATAGATTTTGCAATTTTCACAACTTGATTATCATAAAAATAAATTCCTGGAACTGCAAAGTGTGATTTTGGATTAGTAGGCTTTTCTTCTATTGACAAAGCTTTACCTTTTTTATCTATTTCAACAACACCATAAGAAGTTGGATCTGCTACTTGATATCCAAAAATTATTCCTCCTTCTTTTAGGTTGCTAGCAGCTTTCAAAACTCTTTCTACTCTTGAACCATATATCATATTATCTCCTAAGATTAATGATACATTATCATCACCAATAAAGTCTTCTCCTAATATAAATGCATCTGCTAATCCAACTGGTTTTTCTTGAACTTTATATTCTAGTTTCATCCCAAATCTAGAACCATCTCCAAGTAAACTTTGAAAAGCTGGTAAATGTACTGGTGTTGAAATAATTAAAACTTCTCTTATTCCAGCCATCATTAATGTAGATAATGGATAATAAATCATAGGTTTGTCATAAACTGGTAACATCTGTTTAGACACTGCTAAAGTTACTGGATAAAGTCTTGTGGCACTACCACCTGCTAAAATAATTCCTTTCATACTACTTTAATTCCTCCTTTAAATATTTCTCTAAAGCATCTTCCCATTTTTCTGGATTTATTCCGTTTTTATTTAATTTTGCCTTTGAAAGCATACTATTTGTAGGTCTATCACTAGATTGTGGATACATTTCTTTATATTGTTTTGAAGTAATTGGTATTACTTTTGTATTTACATTTGCAAGTTCAAATATCTTTTTAGTAAATTTACACCATGTTGTAAATCCTTCATTAGTTGAATGATATACACCATATTCTGGTTCTTTTTCCATGATTTGTTCTATTATAGAGCAAAGTGTTGTTGTTGAAGTTGGACTTCCATTTTGATCATCTACTACACTTATTTCTTCTTTTTCTTTTGAAAGTTTAAGCATTGTTTTTACAAAGTTTTTTCCACCTAATCCATATAACCAAGCTGTTCTTAAAATATAATATTTTTCAGCTTTTGCAGCATTATTTTCACCTACTAGCTTTGTTCTTCCATAGCTACTTACTGGATTTGGCTCCATATCCTCTGTATATATTTTATCTATACTTAAATCTCCAGCAAATACATAATCTGTACTAATATGAATAAATGTTGAATCGTTTTCCTTAGCTGCTTCTGCAATATTTCCTACAGCTGTTCCATTAACTGCTAATGCTAAATCTTCATGAGTCTCACATGCATCTACATTTGTATATGCTGCACAATTTATAATAAAGTATGGTTTAACTTCTCTTGCTTTTTTTAATACTGCATCTTTGTCACATATATCTAAGGTTTCTAATGTTGTTCCAACCACTTCATATTTTTTTTCTAGTCTTTCTCTTAGTTCTCCTCCAAGCATTCCATCTGCTCCAATTAATAAAACTTTTTTCATTTTACAAAACTTCCCTCTTTCTTAAAACATTTTCTACTACTTTGATAGGGTCATTATATCATAGGACCCTTTTTTGTCAAAGGTTTTTACATATATTACACATTTTACACAAAATTTTCACAAAACTTTTTTTATATATTGTTTTTAAAGTTCTAAAACACTTTATTTTTATAAATTGACACTTGAGTTATTCTCTTTTACTTTTTCTTCTTGACCTAAAGTCTCAATCTGTTTTCCTCTTATTATAACACTTTTTCCTTTCATAATTGGATTCACAAAAAATCCACTGATTATAGTAATTATAATGCCAAATGCAAAAAACACCTTTTTATATTTCTTATCATTACAATTGAAAAGTAAAAATGCAAATAAACAATACATACTTGCAGTTAGATATAAATAACCTTTAGCTGAAAGTTCTGTTGGCATTTTCACAAATACAATTATACACATAGTAATTAAAGTCATTCTTATAGCAGTTTTTATATTAAAAATCTTTTCATTAATATTTGATAAAATATATAAAAATAGATATACGCACAAAAATCCCACTGTGATTACAGCATTTTGTGTACTTACAAAATTAAATAACATTATGTCAGAGATTATTTTAGGCATTCCTGACATTATATGTACTATTAAAACTGTGGCTGATACTGCTATTGGAAATAAGAATTCTGTGTGTTCCTCCTTCTTATATAAATAGTAAAAAGCAATTATTATTGGTGCAGGAAATATTGATAATATGTTAGAAAAGTATCTGGCATTTTCTATATCTTTAAATGGTAATACTACATTATATGTATATGACATAAGTAAACTAAATCCATTTCCATTTACAGTATTTTCTATGAAACCAATATTTCTAAATATTTTTAAAAAGTATCCACCTAATAATGTAACCACTGGTATAATAAGTAAAATCAAATCAAATCTTGTAAATTTATATTCCTTTCTATTTTTTATAACTATCCATATAAGTAATGCTATAAAAAGATATGCAAAACTTATTTCATAACCTAAATTAAATGAACATAAATACAATAAAGAAGAAATAGAAATCGCAATCATAGTAACAAGTTTTAAAAGTTTTTTATCTTTTATATTCATAAACAAATTAACTAAAACTAGAATGGCTTGTCCATAAATTAGTACTTCTGTAAGTGAAGTATTAATATTCCATTTTAAAACTGAAGATAGGCATATTATAATAGTTCCTGAAATAGCATAAAATCTATTTTTATTAGTAATTATCATACATAATTCAAAAGTAACTAAAACAAGTAAAATAATTCTAAAATTCCACCAAAAAGCAAAAGTCATATTATTAAATTTTATTACTTTCTCTAAATTCGGCATCATTTCTTCAATTTCTAAACAGGTACTAGTATAAGAAAATAATGTTAAAAATATAAGTAAAATACCAGAAATTATATACCTATTATCAATAATATAATTATATAACTTTTTTATTCCAAAAGAAAAATGCATTCCTATAAAATCAATTATAAGAAAAATAATTAAGCATCTATCTATTATATTTTCTTTATCATATATGCCTGTTTTCAGAAATATGAAATTTAATATTATAGATAATATTAATGATATAATTGATGTTTTTAATATTTTTGTTATTTTTTCTTTCATCCTCTTCTCTCCTTATTTTCACTTTATAAAGACCATGTGTATATTTTCACGTGGTCTTTATCTTAAATTTTACAATTTTATAAATTTTTTTAAATCTTTTATATCTTTTTTTGAATTCATCATTTCATAATTTTTTAAAGCATTTTGATAATATTCTTCTAATTTTGTTTTATCTTTTTTGTATGAATATTCCATACATCTAAGTTTAAAATAAGTTGCTTCATTTTTTAAATCTTTACTAAACTTAGTTTTTAAAATATTTTCACATTCATCTAATCTATTTTCTATTTCTTCGAATATACTTTTATTCTTTTTGGTAGCATATTTATTAAATAGAAGTGCAATTAGTAATAATTCATAATCTAACTCTGCTCTTAAAAATCCTACATTTCTCATTTCTTCAATTCTAGTTCTAAATAAACTACATATTTTTTCTATATCTTTTTCAATATTTAAATAGCATCTCGCAAGCCAAAGCTGATTTACATATTTTCTATAACTATCTATGTATTTAAAATATTTTTCTTCATTATATTTCCAAATTTCATAAGCTGTCTTATAATCCTTTAAACAGCAAAATACATATAAAGCTTTTACATGATTATATAAACACAAAATTCTTTTATTTATGTTATAATTTTGATTTTCAATTATTTCTTCTACTAAAACTAAATATTTTTCAGCCTCTTCTTTATTTTGTGATTTTGACATAACGTCTATATAATCACAATAGGCTTCTACTTCTTCATCTATATCACATATTATTTTAGAAATTTTAGCTCTTTTTAAATGAAGTGATTTCTCTCCTGTTTGCCAAATTCCTCTCACATAAATATAATATTTTAGCTGTCTTATAATCCTTACATATTCTAAATGTCTATTATTATTATATAAATAATTTAAAGACTCTAAAATTATATCCCATTCATCTGGAATGTCTAACTTTTTAAGTTTACTAAGTTCGTTATAACATTCCCCTATATCTCTTGTTTTTTCTAAATAATATTTTCCTATTTTTTGAGAAAATTTCTTTTCCGAAAAATTAACATTATTTATTTCTTCTAAAACAATCATTTTTATAAAATTGTTTGTATTAATTCTTGGAGTATTTAAAATTATTGGTGTTAGCAAGGCCTTATCATAACATTCTTTTAATGCGTTTTTCCACTCATTAGAAGTTATATCTTTTTCGCAGATATAATTTACTAGTTCTATAGATACCGAAAATTTAAAACATGAAACTATAATTAATATTTTTTTGCTTAAATTACTTAAAGAATTAAATTTTTCATGTACTATTTTTTCTAATAATTTATCATATCCTTTTTTTCTTACTTT
>JAAVXQ010000010.1 GCA_022790685.1 Clostridia bacterium | reverse complement strand
TGATGTAACAGAAGATGAAAAAGAAGTAGAAGGATATACTTTAATAGAAAGACCAAATCCAACAACAGGAGAATTTACAGAAGAAAATCAAATAAAGATATATTACTATGCAAGAAATACAGAAGTAGTAGTAAGATATGTGGAAAAAGATACAAATTTAGAGCTATTAGAAAGTAAGACAATAGCTGGATATGAAGGAAAAGAATATAGTACAACAAAAGAAGAAATTGAAAACTATACCTTTGTAGAAAGTACAGAAAATACAGAAGGAATAATGACAATAGAACCAATAGAAGTAATATACTATTATGCACAAAATACAAAAGCAACAGTAAACTACATAGATAGAGAAACAGACGAAATCCTATATACAGAAACAGAAGAAGGAAAAGTAGGAGACATATTTGAAACAGAAGCAAAAGACTTTGAGGGATATGTATTAGTAGAAGAACCAGTGCAAAAAGTAGTAACAATGACAAAAGAAGAAATAGTGTTAAATTACTACTATGCTCATATTTCAAGTGGAGTAATAGAAAAACATATAGATGTAATGACAGGAGAGATATTAGACAATAAGACATATATGGGAAATGAAGGAGACGTATATAAAACAACAAGTAAGACCTTTGAAGGATATGATTTAGTAGAAGAAAGACTACCAGAAAATGCAGAAGGAATAATGACAATAGAAGTAATAGAAGTTAAATATTACTATATAAGACAAGCAGAAGTAATAGTAAACTATATAGATGTAATTACAGGAAAACACCTTGAAGAAATAGAAAGAAAAGAAGTAGAAGACCAAGACGGAAATATTAAAGTAGAAGAAACCTTAAAAGATAGTACAGAAGTAATTTTAGGACATGAAGGAGATAACTATACTACAACAGAAAAAGCTTTTGAAGGATATATAATAGTAAAAGAAAAATATCCAACAAATAGCGAAGGAATAATGAAAGTAAGTATAGACGATACAGGAAAAGTAAATACAACAATAATAGTAGATTACTATTATGTGCATATTTCAGGTGGAGTAATAGAAAATCATATAGATGTAAAGACAAATGAAATAATAGAAACAAAAACATATGAGGGAAATGAAGGAGACCCATATAAAACAGAAGAAAAAGTATTTGAAGGATATGATTTAGTAAAAGAACAATACCCAATTAACAGTGAAGGATATATGACAATAGATAAGGTAGAAGTAAATTATTATTATATAAGAAAAGCAAAAGTAGTAGTAGAATATATAGACAAAAATACAGGAGAAACTTTAAAAGAATTAGATAAACAAACAGGAGCGGAAAAAGACAGTACAGAAATAATAATAGGACATGAAGGAGATATGTATACTACTAAAGAGAAAGCCTTTGATAACTATGTAATAGTAAAAGAAGAATATCCAGAAAATGCACAGGGAGAGATGACAGTTATAAGAAAAGCAGATGGAACAGTAGAAAATATCACATATGTAAGATATTATTATGTATATGAAAAAGCAACAGTAGTAGAAAAACATATAGATGCAATAACAGGAGAAGTATTAGATTTAGGAACAACGTATGAAGGAAATGAAGGAGATCCATATGCAACAAAACCAAAAGAAATAGAAGGATATGATATAGTAGAAGAAAAACTACCAGGAAATTCAGAAGGAACTATGGGCAAAGAAGAAATAGAGGTAAAATATTACTATATTAAAAAGACAAAAGTAATTGTAGAATATATAGATAAGAAAACAGGAAATAAATTAACAGAAGAAGTAGTAATAAATGGACATGAGGGAGACAATTACATGTCAGAAAACAAAAATTTTAAAGGATATGACTTTGTAGAAAAAACAGACAACACTAGTGGAAAGATGACAAGGGAAGACATAGTAGTAAAATATTATTATGATAAAAAACCTGAAGACATAGTAGTAAAAGTACCAGAAAATCCACAACCAGAAAACACAGAGAAACCTTCAAAACCAGCAGACAATAATAATAATAACAATAAACCTATAAACACTCCAAGCACAGGAGATATGTTACCAGTAATAGCAGTAAGTATAATAGGAATTATAATACTTGCAAATGTAGTACAAATAATATTAAACAAAAAGAAAAACAACTAATATAAAAATATTATAAAATAAGGAGCCTAGAGTTATTTAATAAGAATAACTTAGGCTCTTATAATTTTTAATATCTTCTTTGACAATTTATAAACTAATGATATAATATATACATTAATTGTACAAAAGGAGAAACAAAAAATGGCAAAAAAGAAAGAAAAAGATTTTTTATTAATTTCAATAATATCATTTATAGTAGTAGCATTAATAGCATTATATTTAGTATTAAATAAAGGTCATATTGGAAGTATTGCATTAGTGAAAATAGGAGATGAGGCACAAGGCGAAAAACTTACGCAAACTATAGAAGTTTCCTTAGATAAAGAATATATATCCTCAAAAGATAAGGAAGAAACTGAAATATTTGTAAAAGTAGATGGAGAAGCTGTGACAGAAGGTGTAGAATATGCATCTTCTGATGAAGATATAGTAAAAATAAAAGATGGAAAAGCAGTTGCTGTAAAAAATGGAAGAGCAATAATAACTGTTAAAAAAGGAGATATAGCTGATAGTGCAGAAATTCAAGTTATAACTCCTATAAAAAATATGACTTTAACAGCAGAGAGCAAAAGCATAAAGGTAGGTAATGAATTACAAATGGAACTTGCTACAACGCCATCTGGAGCAAGTATTGAAACTGTATCATATAAATCAAGCAATGAAGAAGTTGCAACTGTTACAGTAAATGGAATTGTTAAAGGAATTTCAAAGGGAAAAGTAAAAATAACTGTTATAGATTCATATACAGGAAAAGAAGATAGCGTAAATTTAACTATAAAATAAGAATTAAAAATCAAAGGCTTTAAGGTATAAGGCTTTTGATTTTTTGCTTTAGTATAGTTATAAAAAAGAAAATATTGAATAGCTTTAATAAATATAGTAAAAAATATAAAAATAAAAGTATAAAAAGTATTATAGAGTATAATAGTCAATTTGACATAATATGGAAAATGTAGTATAATAAATCGATAAGTATATATAAAATAGGAGTTTTTATGCCAAATCAAAGTGAAAAGTTAATAGAAAAGTTAACCTCAAAAGCACAAATATATATAATAATAATAGGAATACTTTTTGTTGCCTTATGTACATATGATTTAAGATGGGTTATTCCATCAATATTTATGTATGGTGGAATAATAATATATTCTTTTTGGAATAGTAGCAAGAAAAAAGATGAAATAGTAAGTCACATACAAGAAGTTACATCAGATGTTAATACGGCTACAAAAAACAATCTAATTAACTCACCAATTCCACTTGTATTAATAGAAACAGATGGGAACATTATATGGAAAAGTAAAAAATTTATGGAAGAATTCCAAAATGTTGAAATAAGAAATTACCTTACACCACTTGTAAAAGAGATAAAATTAGATATTGAAAAAGGAAATGAAAATAAAGAAATAATAAAACAGTTTAACATAGATAAAAAAGTTTATAAAATAAAAGGTGGAGTTGCAAAAAGCAAAAAAAGAGACAAAAGAACTCAAAAAGAATATATTTTAACCTTATATTTTATAGATGAAACAAAATACAATGATTTATTTGATACTTATACAAATGCAAGAACTTGTATAGGAGTAGCTTCTATAGATAATTATGAAGATATTATTCAAAGAGCTCTTCCAGAAGAAAAAATTAAACTTTTAGCAAACATTGAAAAAGAGATAATAAATTGGATAAATAAGACTGGTGGACTTATAATAAAAACAGAAAGAGATAGTTTTGTTTTTGTATTTGAACAACAATATTTAAGTGAATTTGAAAAAGAAAAATTTAATATTTTAGATAAAGTAAAAACAATTGAAACAGATTCTAATGTACAAATAACTCTTAGTATGGCAATAACTAATGAAGGTGCAAATAATTATGAAAAATATAAAAATGCAATGACAGGAATGGATATAGTTTTAGGTAGAGGCGGAGATCAGGCAGTTGTTAGAAAAGAAGGAAAATATAAATTCTATGGAGGAAAATCTTTAGAAGTTGAAAAAAGAACAAAAGTAAAAGCTAGAACTATATCACAATCAATATCTAGAATAATAGATGAATCAGATAATGTAGTAATAATGGGACACAGCAATATTGATATAGATGCTTTTGGTTCAGCTTTAGGATTATACAGATTATCTAAAACCTTAGGGAAATCATGCTATATTGCCTCAGAACCACAAGGAAAATCTTTAGGAAAATTTATAGAGATTTTAAAAGAGCAAGATGAATATAAAAATGTTATTATTACTGAGGAAGAAGCTGAAGAATTAATAAAAGATAAAACTTTATTAATAATAGTAGATACACATAAAACTTCATATGTTGAATTCCCAAGTCTTTTAGAGAAAACTGATAGAAAAATTATCATTGATCATCATAGAAAAAGCCCAGATGCAATTGAAAATGTTATATTATCATTTCATGAAGTATATGCTTCATCAGCGGCAGAATTAGTTACTGAGATTATTCAATATTCAAAACAAGATATTGAACTTAATCTTTTAGAAGCAGAAAGCTTATATGGTGGAATTATGGTAGATACAAAAGATTTTACATTTAAAACAGGTGTAAGAACTTTTGAAGCAGCAGCATATTTAAGAAAATATGGTGTAGATATTATAAGAGTAAAAAAATGGTTCCAAGCAGATTTGGAAAGTTATAATAAGATTTCAGAAATAATAAGAAAAACAGATATAATAAATAATGCAATTGGTATTTCCATATATGAAGGAGAAGATAAAGATGTTAATTTAATATGTGCTAAAGCAGCAGATGAATTACTAACTATTAGCGATATTTCAGCATCTTTTGTTATAGGAAATATGGGAGATAAAGTTTGTATAAGTGGACGTTCAATTGGTGATATAAATGTACAAGTAATTTTAGAAAAGCTTGGTGGAGGAGGTCATATAACTCTAGCGGGTGCACAGCTTGAAGGTCTTACTTTAGAAGAAGCAAAAGAAGAGTTAATAATAAGAATAAACGAATATTTATCAGAAATAGAATAAAGTAAAAATTAAATAGGATTATTGAATTTTAAGAATATACTAAAAACTCTAGAAATTTTCTAGGGTTTTTAGTATATTCTATTCTTATGTAAATTAAAAGTGGCGAAAAGTGATTTTGAATAATATTGATTAATAAGAAATATAATGATATAAATAAATAGAGGTTCCATTAAGGAAATATATAAATTATAAAGGAGGAAATATTATAAAAAAAATATTATGCATATTTTTGGTTATGACAATAAGTTTCAATATATTCTATGTTTCTAATGTAATAGCTGTAATAAAAGAAAATGAAGAATTGGTAAATATAAATTTAGAAACAAAAGAAATAACTAAAGAAATTTATGTAAAAACAAGTGAAAGAATGGTACAAAATAATAGGACAGAACCATATATACCAGAAGCGGTCAGAAATGACTCAAGAATGATTATTGGTGGAGATGACAGATCAGAAATAGGAAATACAAATGTTCATCCATTTTCAACGATATGTTATATAGAAACTAAATTTTCAGATGGTAGTGTGACTTATGGAACAGCAGTAATGATATATAAAAACTTGGCAATAACAGCTGGACATTGTGTATATAGTCCAGATAAAGGAGCACCAGAAAGTGTGAAAGTATGGCCAGGTAGAAAAGAGAAAGAAAGTCTTTTTGGATATGTAAATGTATTAGATATTTTGCTAAATCAAACATATATAGACTATGCTAACAGTAATGAAGACTGGGCACTATTAACATTAAGTGGAAATATAGGAGATGCTTGCGGATGGTCAGGAATAGCATTTTCAGATGATTATTCTTATTTTGCAAATGGAGAAAAAGTAAGAGTTACTGGTTATCCTACTGAAAAGGGAATACGACAATATACGGGATATGGAGATGTAATAGGTGCTAGTGATATTTTTTTAGCGTATGAAGTAGATACTACAGGCGGTCAGAGTGGTTCACCAGTATACGATAAAGGAGGATATGTAATAGGAATTCATATAGCAGAAGGAGCCTATGATGGACGACCAGCAAATATTTGTAGTAATATAACTAGAAATCGTTTTAACACATTTGTAGAAAAGATGAAATAAAAAGGATTAAATAATTTATGAAAAAAAGTATATATGTAATTATTTTTTTAATAATATTAGTAATTATGATGATATTATTAAAAAACAATGTAAAATATGAGCAAACAATAGATAATGTACAGATGAGAATAAAAGAAGGAACAGTAACTAATAGCAGTGCTGTAATTATTATTACAGATGGCAATAAAGTACCATATATATATAATACTTGGTATCAAATAGAGAAAAAAGATGGTGATATTTGGAAAAAATGCGAGATAAGAGCAGATAATTATATGTTTACAGAACAAGGTATTGGGATGCCAAAGACTGGTGAAATGGAAGTATATGTGGATTGGTCAAAATATTATGGGATGCTTGAAAATGGAGAATATAGAATTATAAAACATGTATATGTTAATAATGAGTATGAAAACATTTCGGCTAATTTCAAAATAGAATAAAATAAAAAAGCACATTTGTTATTATGAAGTGAACCACAAATAGTAGACTGAAAATAAAACGCTATTTAGATAATAGGGACTACAATTAAATGTAGCCTCTATTTTTTATTTTATAGTATACTTATTATAATAAGAAAGTATTTATACTTGAAAAAAAGCTAAAAATGTTATAAAATAAAGCAAATTTATAAATAGTAAAAGATAGGAGAGATATTTATGAAAGTTATTTTAAAGCAAGATATAAAAGGTGTGGGAAAAAAGGACCAAGTAATTAATGCTGCTGATGGTTATGCAAGAAATTTTTTATTTCCTAAAAATTTAGCAGTGCCTGCGGATAATGCAAATATGAGCAATTTAAAAGCTAAAAATGAATCAATTGCATATAAAAAAGGAGAAGATTTAAAAGAAGCAAAAGAAATAGCTGAAAAAATGAAAAAAATAACATTAAAGCTAAAAGTCAAAGCTGGTGAAAATGGAAAATTATTTGGTGGTGTAACATCAAAGGAAATTGCTGAAGCTTTAAAAAGTGAATATAAAATTGATGTAGATAAAAAGAAAGTTATGTTAGCAGAAACCATTAAAGTAGCTGGAGTAACAAAAGTAGATATTAAATTAAATGAAGGTGTAACAGCAAGTATATCAGTAATGGTAGTTCCAGAAAATAATTAGATATATTTATACAAAAGATAAGTTATATAAATTATGTAATAAATATAATATGTAAGGGATGTAAAAGAATATGGATATAGGAAAAGTACCACCACATGATATAGAAGCTGAGCAAGCAATACTTCGGAAGTATGCTTACAGATAGAGACGCTGTTATAAGCGCAATAGAAGTTCTAAAAGAAGATGCTTTTTATAGAGAAGATAATAAAGCTATTTTTAAAGCAATAGTTAATCTGTATTCTAAAAGTGAACCTATTGATATAATTACAGTAAAATCAGAACTTGTTGAAAATGGTAATTTAGAAAGAATAGGTGGGTTAGAATATTTAGCAGAACTTCCTGAAAGAGTACCAACCACAGCAAATGTTGAAAAATATATCAAAATAGTAGACGAGAAGGCTATGCTAAGACGTCTTATTAATTCTGCAAATGAACTTGTGGCTTTAGGATATAATGAAACAGAGAATGTAGATACTATAATGGATATGGCTGAAAAGAATATATTTGATTTAGCACAGAAAAAAAATACAAAAGGATATACTCCAATAAAAGATGTATTAGTAGAATCTTTTGCAGAACTTGAAAAGCTATATAACCAAAAAGGAAAATTATCAGGAATATCTACTGGTTTTATTGATTTAGATTATAAAACAGCAGGACTTCATAATTCTGATTTAATAATAATAGCAGCAAGACCAGCTATGGGAAAATCTGCATTTGCTATAAATATTGCAACAAATGCAGCAATCATGAGTAATCTTCCAGTAGCAATTTTCAATTTGGAAATGTCTAAAGAACAAGTGGGTAACAGAATTTTGTGTAGTGAGGCTATGGTAGATAGTAATAAAGTAAGAACAGGGCAATTAGATGATGATGATTGGATGAAATTAGCATCCACATTGGGAAGATTGTCAGAAGCACCAATATATATTGATGATACACCAGGTATTTCTATAATGGAAGTAAGAGCAAAATGTAGAAAACTTAAATTAGAAAAAAATATAGGCCTAGTAGTTATAGATTATTTACAATTAGTTCAAGGCTCAGGAAAGAAAAATTCTAGCCGTGAGCAAGAAATATCTGAAATAAGTAGATCCTTAAAAATTCTTGCAAAAGAACTTGATATACCAGTAATAGCACTTTCACAATTATCTCGTGGGGCTGAGAAACGTGATGATAAAAGACCAATGCTTTCAGATTTAAGAGAATCTGGAGCCATAGAACAAGATGCTGATATAGTAATGTTTTTATATAGAGATGATTACTATAATGAAGATTCAGAAAAGAAAAATATTGCAGAAGTTATTTTAGCTAAACACAGAGGAGGTTCAACAGGTACAGTAGATCTTGCTTGGATGGGAAGTTACACAAAGTTTGCCAATTTAGATAAGAAATACAGTGGAATGGAAATGTAAAATGTTAAAAGATAAAGTTATAAAAACAATAAAAACATATAATTTAATAGAATCTGGAGATAAACTGGTCTTAGGAGTTTCAGGAGGTCCAGATTCTATTTCTATGTTAAAAATTTTAACTGATTTTAAAAATGAAAAGATATTTAAGTTTGATTTTGTTGTAGCACATATAAATCATGGATTAAGAGAAAATGCAAAATTAGACGAGAAATTTGTAAAAGATTATTGTGATAAAAATAATATAGAATTTTATGTTTGTCATGCAGATATAAAAAAGGAAGCTGAAAGAAATAAAAAAGGAATTGAAGAAACAGGAAGAGATATAAGATATGAATTTTTCAATAAAATAAAATTAGAAACAAATTCTAATAAAATAGCTATAGCACATAATAGTAATGATAGAGCAGAAACAGTAATTATGAATCTTTTAAGAGGTGCACGGTTTATCTGGATTAAAAGGTATAGAGGAAATAAACGGAATATATATAAGGCCATTAATAGAGTGTGATAGAGAAGAAATAGAAAAGTTTTGTGAAGAGGAAAAATTAAATCCAAGACATGATGAATCAAATGATGAAAATATATATACTAGAAATAAAGTTAGAAATGTAGTTATTCCCTATATAAAACAAGAATTTAACCCTAATATAATAAAAACTATTAATAGGTTATCTAATATTGTAAAAGAAGATATTCAGTTTATAGAAAATGAAGTAAAAAAGAAATACAAAGAAATTTGCTTAGAAGAAAAAAATTTATATAAAAGTTATGTATATAATGAAGAAAAAGAGTCTACAATTATATTAGACTTAAAAAAATTTAATTTGATGGATATAACTATTAAAAAGAGAATAATATTATATTCAGTAGAGAAGATTTTTGGAAGTACAAAAGGAATAGAAAAGATACATATTGATGATATAATAAAACTATGTAATAACAATATTGGAAATAAATTTTTGACTCCAAATAAGAAAACAAAAGTTGTAATAAAAAATAAAAAAATATATGTGATGTCTGTAAAATAAGTATCCGTAGTATGTTAAAAATGCTTATATTACAGGCATATTTCTTTTTAAAAAACATATTGCAAATGAAAAATTGGTATGCTATATTTTAGGCATAACTAATTGAATAGAAAAATAGGAGGATATAATTTTGAAAAAAGGGATTAGTAGGTTAACTTTGTGGAGTGTAGTAGGAATAATATTCATATTTTTATTAGTTTCTGCTATGAATGAATCTGATACTAGTATGAGTTATTCAGATTTAATAACAAATATAAAAGCTGGAAAAGTTATTTCTATTGAAATATCAGCTGACAAAGCTTCAGCTACAGTAGTATTAGGTGATATAGAAATAGAAAGTGATGCGAAAGTAAAAAATAAAGCTAATACAAAGGAAGTTTCAATTCCAAGTATAGAAAACTTAATGGATGAACTTACAAAAGAAGAAAGAGTAGGACAAATTGAAATCATCCAAGAAGAAGAATCAATATTAATCGCTGTGCTTAGTCTATTCTCACCATTTGTTATATTAATAGTATTTTTACTATTCTGGTTATTATTAATGAATCCAAATCAAAGTGGAAATAAATCTATGACATTTGGAAAAAGTAAAGCTAGAATGTTAAATACAAATGATAAGAATAAAATAACTTTTAAAGATGTTGCAGGTGTTGATGAAGAAAAAGAAGAATTACAAGAGATTGTAGACTTTTTAAAATCACCAAAGAAATTTACAGATATGGGTGCTAGAATACCAAAAGGTGTTCTTTTAGTAGGTCATCCAGGTACTGGTAAAACATTACTTGCAAAAGCAGTAGCAGGTGAAGCTGGAGTACCATTCTTTATTATAAGTGGTTCAGACTTTGTGGAAATGTTTGTTGGTGTTGGTGCATCAAGAGTAAGAGACTTATTTGAACAAGCTAAAAGAAATAGTCCTTGTATAATATTTATAGATGAAATTGATGCTGTAGGACGTCAAAGAGGTGCAGGTCTTGGTGGAGGACATGATGAAAGAGAACAAACATTAAATCAATTACTTGTTGAAATGGATGGTTTTGCTGCAAATGAAGGTGTAATAGTTTTAGCTGCAACAAATAGACCAGATGTATTAGATAAAGCTCTTCTAAGAGCAGGAAGATTTGATAGACAAATTGTTGTAGGAACACCAGATGTTAAAGCAAGAGAAGAAATATTAAAAGTTCATGCGAGAAAGAAAAAAATTGCTGAAGATGTAGACTTGAGTACAATAGCTAAAAATACAGCAGGATTTGCAGGAGCAGATTTAGAGAATATTTTAAATGAAGCAGCACTTTTAGCTGCAAGAAGAGATAAAACAGAAATATCATTAGAAGATATAGAAGATGCTATGGTAAAAGTAACTATGGGACCAGAAAAGAAATCGAGAGTAATAAGCGAAAAAGAAAAGAAATTAGTTGCTTTCCATGAGGCAGGTCATGCAGTGGCAAGTCATTTCTTAGAAACACAAGATGATGTTCACCAAATTTCTATTATACCAAGAGGTATGGCAGGTGGATATACAATGTATAGACCATCAGAAGATAGACAATTTATGAGTAAATCTGAAATGGAAGAACAAATAATATCGTTATTAGGTGGTAGAGTAGCAGAAAGTATAGTTTTAGGAGATATATCAACAGGTGCGAGCAATGATATAGAAAGAGCCTCTAAAATAGCAAGAGAAATGGTTACAAAATATGGTATGAGTGAAAGATTAGGAACAATTACTTTTGGTTCAGGACAAGAGGAAGTATTTTTAGGAAGAGACTTTACAACACAAAGAAACTTTAGTGAAGAAACTTCAGGTATTATAGATGAAGAAGTAAAAAGAATAATAGATTTTGCATATAATAAAACAGAAGAAATATTAAGAACAAATATTGAAAAATTACATCAAGTTGCAGGAATATTATTAGAAAAAGAAAAAATAGATGGAGAAGAATTCTCAGATATAATGAATTCATAAAACATCGATAAAGCTTAAAATAAGCTTTAAAACTAAATTTGAAAGTACGATTAAAACTTAAATACAAAATAAAAAGAGATATATCTATTTTTAGAATATATCTCTTTTTATTTATTAATTAATTGGTATTAACTTAGCATGTATAACAATTCTATATAGATTGTTATTATCACAGGTACATAAAGTTAATATTTTATTAGAAGCTGATACCTCTGTTTTAAAGTCATATAAACTTTTTTCCTTATAACTATTTAAATATGAGTCAAATGCATCATGAGATTCAAAGGTGTTAGAAAAAGAAAGAACATTTGAATTAGATTTATATACTGAAAAAATCTCTGCTATATAATTTTTATTAACAGTATTAAAATTAAAGAATTTGTTTTCTTCTTTTGAAGAATAATTAGAATCTAAATATTTTTTTAGATTGCTAAACATAGTTCCATTTCTTCTATTATGACCATATATAATTGTGTTTTTATCAAGAGTATCAAATTTATTTCTGTAGTCTGCAAAAATCCATCCAGCACTATTATGTTTTTTATAAAAGTTTTGATTTAAGTAGTAATTATTATCTTGTGCCTGAACTATAGGATAATCAATATTCGCATTTTCAATTCTAATCCATGCGACAGTATCTGAATTAGAATTTAGAAGTTTGTCAAAATCAGTTTGTAAAGTTTTTATTTGATTATTAGATTCATTATTTTTAGAGATTAAAGATTGATTTTCATCTGAACTTTTTAGTTCAGCATCTCTTAAGTCATTTAAAGAAATGGTTCCATCACTTTTTGAACTTAAGCTCAAATCACTTGCTATATCTGAATTAGCATTATTCTCAATATTCCAGTTGTAAAGAAGATATAGGCAAAACGCTATAATTAATAAAGATACTATTCTAAAAATAAGTATATATATATTTATCTTTTTTTCTTTTGTTTCCATATAATCACCAAAATTATTATAATTTAAAATTTATTATAAAGCAATTATTATGTATATAAAATTTAAAATAATTTTAAAAAAAAATAGAGCATAAGCAAGACTTAAAATACAAGAAAACAAAATAGGAATTATTATCGATTTCTTTTAAAAAAGTATTCAAATATATACTAAAATTTGATAAATTCTAAAAAATGAAATAAAAATGTAATGGAAATGAAATATAAAAACTTATAATCTTACAATAAGAACACTTACAAAAAATGGAAAAAAATTAATAAATCAATAAAAAATAAGTGCCAAAATCCGATAGACTATGATACTCTAACACTTACAAAAAAGGGAAACATAAGAACTACGCATTTGACATTACTTTTTTTGCGGGTATAATAAATTCATAGATGAAGAACAAAAGAAAAAATAAATAAAGGAAAATGCATAATATATAAAAATAGGGGGATTAAGTGGTCATGAAAGTTATTAAAAGAGATGGAAGAAAAGTTGAATATGATAGCAACAAAATAGTAATCGCTATCAGTCAAGCAAATAAGGAAGTTGGTGGAAAAGATAAAGTATCAAGAGCTTCTATAGAATTTATTACAAAGTATATAGAAGGATTAGAAAAACCATCAATGACAGTAGAGGAAATTCAAGATACAATAGAACGTAAGCTAATGGAATTTGGAAAATTTACTTTAGCTAAGAAATATATATTATATAGAGAAAAACATTCACTAATCCGTCAGGCTAATTCAACAGATGAAAATATTTTAACTTTAGTTAGAAATGCTAACAAAGAAACAATGGAAGAAAATAGTAATAAAAATGCAAGTCTTGTATCAACACAAAGAGATTTAATTGCTGGAGAATGTTCAAAAGATTTAGCAGATAGAGTAATGTTACCAGAAAGAATTGTAAAAGCTCATAATGATGGAGTTATCCACTTTCATGACAAAGATTATTTTGTTCAACCTATGCATAATTGTTGCTTAGTAAATATTCGGAGATATGTTAGATAATGGAACAGTTATGAACGGAAAAATGATAGAAAGTCCAAAGAGCTTTCAAGTTGCATGTACTGTTATGACACAAATAATTGCAGCAGTAGCAAGTAGCCAATATGGTGGACAATCAGTGGATATTCGTCATTTAGGAAAATATTTAAGAAAAACATATGACAAAATATATAAAAAGAGATTTTTAGGATATATAGAAAAAGGATATTCTAAAGAAGATGCAGATGTAAAAGCAAAAGAAGATGCAATAGAAAGAAGACAAGAAGACTTAACTGCTGGAGTTCAAACAATTCAATATCAAATAAACACTTTAATGACTACAAATGGACAAAGCCCATTTGTTACAATATTTATGTTTTTAGATAAAGATGATGAATACATTGAAGAAAATGCAATGATAATCGAAGAGATACTAAAACAAAGATATCAAGGAATTAAAAATGAAAAAGGTGTATATATAACACCAGCATTTCCAAAGTTAATATATGTATTAGATGAACATAACTGTTTAAAAGGTGGGAAATATGACTATTTAACAAAGCTTGCTGTAAAATGTTCTTCAAAGAGATTATATCCTGATTATATTTCAGCAAAAATAATGAGAGAAAACTATGAAGGAAATGTATTCAGTCCAATGGGATGCAGAAGTTTCTTATCACCTTGGAAAAATGAAAAAGGTGAATATGTTTTTGAATCAAGATTTAATCAAGGTGTTGTAAGTATAAATTTACCACAAATAGGAATTATTGCAAATGGAGATGAAGAAAAATTCTGGAAATTATTTGATGAGAGACTTGAATTATGCAAAGATGCATTAATGTGCAGACATAATGCATTACTTGGAACTTTATCAGATGCTTCACCAATTCATTGGCAATATGGTGCAATAGCAAGACTTGAAAAAGGAGAGACGATAGATAAATTATTAAATAGTTATTTCTCTACAATTTCATTAGGATATATAGGTTTATATGAAGTTACTAAACTTATGAAAGGTGTTAGTCATACAGATGCAAAAGGAGAAGAATTTTCAATAAGAGTTATGAAACACTTAAGAGAAACAGTAGACAAATGGAAAGCTGAAACAGGACTTGGATTTGCATTATATGGAACACCAGCTGAGTCACTTTGTTACAGATTTGCAAGAGTTGATAGAGAAAGATTTGGAGAAATTGAAGATGTTACAGATAAAGGATATTATACAAATTCTTATCATGTTGATGTTAGAGAAAAAATAAATGCTTTTGATAAATTAAAATTTGAAAGTAAATATCAACCAATTTCTTCAGGTGGAGCTATTTCATATGTTGAAATACCAAATATGAAAAATAACTTAGAAGCATTAGAGGAAATTGTAAAATTTATATATGATAATATTCAATATGCTGAATTTAATACAAAATCAGATTACTGTCACCTTTGTGGATATGATGGAGAAATAGTAATAAATGAACAAAATGAATGGGAATGTCCACAATGCGGTAATAAAGACCACAGCAAGATGAATGTAACAAGAAGAACATGTGGGTACTTAGGAGAAAACTTCTGGAATGTTGGAAAAACAAAAGAAATTAAGTCAAGAGTACTTCACTTATAAAATACAAAAGAGTAATTTTAAAAATTACAAAGGAAATGTCGTTTGCTTAAGTTTAAAATAGGCGTATAGAGCCTCTGATAGTAAAACTATCATATAAATATGAGCAAACGACATTTTAAACGAAATAATAAATAGTCTTATTGTAAGAAAAGGAAAAGAGGAAAGTAATATGAATTATGCAGATATTAAAACAGTTGATATACAAGATGGAGAAGGGATTAGAGTTTCAATTTATGTAAGTGGATGTCATTTTCATTGTAAGGGGTGTCATAATAAAGAAGCTTGGGATTTTGAATTTGGAAAAAAATTTGATGAAACTACAATAGACTATATTTTAGAACTTTTAAATCATGATTATATTGCAGGATTATCTTTACTTGGAGGGGAACCTTTAGAAAAAGTTAATCAACAAGGATTAGTACCATTAGTAAAGGCAGTAAAAGAAAAATATCCAAATAAAAATATATGGTGTTATACAGGATACGATTTTGAAAAAGACATATTAGGCAAAATGTATGAAGAAAATGATTATACACGAGACCTAATCAATAATATTGATATTATGGTAGATGGAGAATTTGTAGAAGAAAAAAAGTTAACAGATCTTAAGTTTAGGGGATCAACAAATCAAAGAAAGATAGATGTAAAAGCAAGTTTAAAAGAAAAAAAAGTTGTTACCTTAAAATTTGGTGATGAAGCAAGATATGAAGTAAAAGAACCAAAAATCGTATTATTTGAAGAATATGTTACTAAAAATGAAAACATAGAAGAGGAAGCTATACCAGTAACAGCTGGAGCTATATATTCAATTAATAATGACAAGAAAGTAGAAACAGAAATTCAAAAAGAAACAGTAAAAATTAGTGCAAAACAAAAGAGTAATTTTCCAAATGAAAATTTAGACTAAAATAATTAAATAAATAAAAATAAAAATGAATGGAGAAAAATATGGAGAATTTAAAAATATTTGCATGTAGTAGTTCGGCAGAAAAATTTACTAACGAAATTTGTGATTGTTTAAAAATTGAAAAGGGAAAAATGAACTCTATGAAATTCAAAAACGATAATAATTTTGTTCAAATACTAGAAACAGTTAGAGATAAAGATGTTTTTTTAATACAAACAACTGAGCCACCTGTTAATGAAAGAATAATGGAATTATTAATAACTATGGATGCAATAAAAAGAGCATCTGCAGGAAGAATAACAGTAGTTTTACCATACTATATATATTCGAGATCAGATAAAAAAGATCAGCCAAGAATTCCAGTAACAGCTAAACTATTAGCTCAGCTTATTGAAGCTGCTGGAGCGGATAGAGTACTTACATGTGACCTTCATAATAATGCAATACAATCATATTTTAATATAAATTGTGATGTTTTAACTGGAAAATCATTACTTCAAAAATACTTTGATGCTAAAAATATAGATGATAAAGTTGTTGTAGCAACAGATGCTGGAAGTTCAAAAAAAGCATATAAATATGCAGAACATTTTAATTGTCCAATAGCTTTAATAGATAAAAGAAGAGATGGAAATGATGATAGAGCAATAGCTACTAGTGTTATAGGAGATATTAAAGGGAAGAATGCTTTAATTTTTGATGATGAAGTAGATACTGCGGGTTCAATAATGGAGACAGTAGAAGTTATAAAAAAACATGGTGCAAAAGATGTTTATGTTGGATGTACACATGGTGTTTTATCAGGACCAGCAATAGAAAGAATTAAAGAATCAAGTATTAAAGAATTAG
>JAAVXQ010000107.1 GCA_022790685.1 Clostridia bacterium | reverse complement strand
TATAACCACAAGCTTTTAAAGCACTTTCTAGTAATTCAAAATGAATTGGAGCCATTTGAGGTATTAAAATTGTATACTCTTCTTTCATTTCTTTAGTAAAAGTTACTTTTTTACATTCATAATTACCATATTTGTTGTCTCTAGATTTTTCATTTAGTCTTTTATTTATACTAGCAAGTAACGATCTTAGACGTATTCTAACTGCGCCGAGATTGTTTACTTCATCTATTTTAATTAAAGTATACATTTTTTCATAACTAGCTAAAATTTCTTCTACTTGATCTGTTGTTACAGCATCTACCCCACATCCGAAAGAATTTATTTGAACAAGTTCTAAATGATCATGTTTTCCAACAAAATCTGCTGCTTCATATAATCTAGAATGAAATACCCATTGATCTACCACTCTAAGAGGTCTTTTTAAAGAGTCTTCATATGCTATACTATCTTCTGTTAATACACACATACCTAAACTTGTAATCAATGTATCAATACCATGATTTATTTCGGGGTCTATATGATATGGTCTTCCTGCTAATACTATTCCTCTTAAATTATTTTTTTCTATATATTCTATAGTTTCTTTACCTTTTTCTTTTATATCTTTTTTACAACTAAGATATTCATTTTGTGCTTTTTCTATTGCAATTTTTAATTCTTTTCTTGTAAAATTATATTCTTTAAAACATTTATCTTCTAACATTCTTTCTAGTAATGCTTTAGAATCAAAAGTAAGAAAAGGATTCATATACTTAATATCAGAATTTTTTAACTCCTCAATATTATTTTTGATTACTTCTGAATATGAAATAACAATTGGGCAATTGTATTTATTATCTGCCTTTTCATACTCTTTTCTTGAATATGTCATACATGGATAAAATATTGTTTTTATTCCCTTATTAATTAGTCCAATTATGTGTCCATGAGCAAGTTTAGCAGGATAACAAACTGATTCTGATGGCATTGACTCCATACCTTTTTCATATACTTTTCTTGTACTTTTTTCAGATAATACAACTCTGAATCCTAAATTTGTAAATAAAGTAAACCAGAAAGGATAATCTTCATACATATTAAGAACTCTTGGAATTCCAATACTTCCTCTTGGTGCATCTTTTTCATCTAAGGCTGTATAATCAAACATTCTCTCATATTTATATTTTACTAAATTGGGAAGATTGTAATTATTGCTATTTGATATTCCAGCACCTTTTTCACATCTGTTTCCTGAAACAAAAACTTTTCCATTATTAAATTTATTTATGGTTCTTTGACAATGATTCTCACAACCACTACATCTTGTATTTGTTACTTTTATTTTTAAATTATTTAGTTCTTCTATATTAGCAATTGTAGATTTATACTCCATATCCATATTAGATTTATATTGTTCGCTTGAAAGAATAGCCATTCCATATGCTCCCATAAGACCAGATATATCAGGTCTTACTACTTCTCTTCCAACAATTAATTCAAAAGCTCTTAAAACTGCTTCATTGTAAAATGTTCCACCTTGTACTACAATATGTGCTCCAAGTTTTTTTGTATCTCTTATTTTCATAACTTTTTGAATAGCATTCTTAATTACAGAATATGATAAACCTGCTGAAATATCTCCTACTGAATAACCTTCTTTTTGAGCTTGCTTTATTTTAGAATTCATAAATACTGTACATCTAGAACCTAAGTCTACAGGATTTGTTGATTTTAATGCACTATTTACAAATTCTTCTATTGAAAGATTTAAGCTTTTTGCAAAAGTTTCAATAAAAGATCCACATCCCGATGAGCAAGCTTCATTTAACATTATATTATCTATGACATTCTTTTTAAGTTTTATGTATTTCATATCTTGACCACCAATGTCTACTATACTTGTAACTTTAGGGTCAAACTTTTTTGCAGCTGTATAATGAGCAATAGTTTCAATTTCACCTAAATCAATATTAAGAGCTGATTTTATTAATTGTTCTCCATAACCTGTAACACCACTATATCTAATTACAGCATCGTTTGGAATAATTTTATATAATTTTTTTATCATTTCTATAACGCTTTGAAGTGGACTGCCTTGATTACTTTGATAATCTTCATATAAAATATTTCCTTCTATATCTGTTAATACCAATTTTGATGTTGTAGAACCTGCATCAATACCAATAAAACAGTCTCCTTTAAAACTTTTTAAATCTCTTCTTGTAGCTTTATTACTATTATGTCTTTTTACAAAAGTTTCGTATTCTATATCTGTTACAAATAATGGTTTTAAACAATTGCCTGACATATCTCTTGAATTCTTTAATATATTTAATTTAGCTTTTAATTTTTGTATAGAAATTGTCTTGGCATTTAAAGCATCTAAACATGCTCCTTTTGCAACAAATAAATGTGCTTCCTCAGGTATGATAATTTGTTCGTCTTTAAGTTTTAAAGTTTCTATAAATCTATTTCTAAGTTCTGGAAGATAATTAAGTGGTCCTCCCAAGAAAGCTATATTACCTTTTATTTTTCTACCACAAGCTAAACCGCTAACAGTTTGATTTACAACTGCTTGAAAAATAGAACAGGCAATATCTTCTTTTGCAGCACCTTCATTTAATAATGGTTGAATATCCGTTTTTGCAAATACTCCACAACGTGATGCTATAGGATAAATAGTTTTGTGCTTTTTTGATAATTCATTTAACCCCGCTGTATCAGTATTTAAAAGAGTTGCCATTTGATCTAAAAAAGCTCCTGTTCCACCTGCACATGTACCATTCATTCTTTGTTCTATAGATTTTCCAAAATATATAATTTTAGCATCTTCCCCTCCCAGTTCAATTACAACATCTACTTTAGGAATATATTTTTCTACAGCTCTTTTACAAGAAACCACTTCTTGTATAAAGGGTAATTCTAAGAAGTTTGCAGTTGACATTGCGCCAGAACCAGTTAGCCCAACTGTAAATTCATAAGTATCATATTTTTTTATTAATTCCTCAATTACATCACATACTGTTTTTTTAGTATCTGAAAAATGTCTTTTATATAAAGTATATATAACATTTTCATTTTCATCCATTACAACTGATTTTACTGTTGTTGATCCAATATCTATTCCAACATGTATTACCTTGCTCATTTTATACCTCTTTAATTATTCTAATAATGTATAGATTTTACAAACTAAATATGAACTATTTATTAACTATTTTTCTATTTTATTACATTTTTTTTAAAATTTAAAGTCCTTTTTACAATATAAATAAATGATTTTTTTAGTTTTTATTATGCATTACTCCTAATTGACTTTTAATTTCAAACTTTATATAATTAAAAAAATGTATTTTAGGAGAAAAAAATGCTATCATATACTGTAACTGATTCTAAATATTCTAATATAAAAGAAATTGCAAAAGATTATTTTCAAATTTCCGATAGGTTTTTGGCAAAATTAAAGAAAAATAATAGAGTTATTTTAAATGGAAATTCTGAATATATAAACCACAAAGTATCTTTAGGTGATATAATTAGCTTTGATATTGATTTTGATGAGGAAAGTGAAAATATCGTTCCTATAGAAAGTAAGCTAGAAATAATTTTTGAAGATTCCTATTTATTGATTGTTAATAAACCCAGTGGAATACCTGTTCATCCTTCTATGTCACATTATGAAGATAGTTTATCAAATCGAGTAAAATATTATTTTAATTCCACTAACTTAAAAAGAAAAATTAGACCAGTAAACAGACTTGATAAAGATACTTCTGGAATAGTTATATTTGCCAAAAATGAATATGTTCAAGAAATATTAATAAAAGAAATGAAATCGAATGTTTTTACTAAAGAATATATTGCTATACTAACTGGTAATTTAGATAGTACTTCTGGGAAAATATCTGCCCCGATTTCACGAAAAGAAGGTTCTATAATAGAAAGAGAAGTAAATATTAATGGTAGTAAATCTATAACTTACTATGAAGTAGTTAAAAACTTTAAAGTTCAAATAAAGTATTCTGACTTATTTGAAGAACTATGTGTAGTAAAGTTTAAATTAGAAACTGGTAGAACTCATCAAATAAGAGTTCATTCTAAACATATAGGTCACCCAATTTTAGGAGATACCTTATATGGAAATAGTTCTAAATTAATTTCTAGACAGGCTCTTCATGCATATAAAATTTCTTTTATACATCCAATAAAAAAAGATTTTATGTCCTTTGAAATAGATTTGCCTACCGATATTAAACAAGTATTATATTAACTCTAGCACTATGGAAAAAGAAGGGTTCTCCCCTTCTTCTTCCATACTTTTTTTATTTCTGACTCTCACCCTTTCCTTTGCATCCTCCTGTGAACGCATATTCGCAGAAGAGAGAGTCCACACCACATTCTGTGCAGAAGGTAACTTTCTCTTCTTTACAGGGCTTGCTGCTGGGTGTTGCTTTGCTTGCAGCATGTTTGGAGGCCTTTCGAACTGTAATTACTCTTTTCATAGTACGCTCCTTTTCTTCTATCTGTGGTTTTTTGAATATTTATTATAATATATTATTTTTATG
>JAAVXQ010000106.1 GCA_022790685.1 Clostridia bacterium | reverse complement strand
TAGTTATAAAATCCTGTTCCATTTCCACTACTTAAAGCAGTTCCACCTCTTCCATGTTCATTAATCATTTTAGCAACTAAGTAATATCCATTTATATTATAGGTTCTACTAGCATCATATATAGCTTGTACACATTCTGCGTTTGCTAAAAAAGTCCCTTGAACTACTCTATTTAAATCTTCTATCTCAACATCTGGCTCTTCTAATAATTTAAATTGAAATACACTTGCTTCTGTTATTGAATTTCTTGGATCTAACATGTAACCTATCGCATCTCTTGATGCACAGCATAAAGATCCATTATCAAATTTTTTTGTTCCACATATTGGGCAGTACCATTTTCCAGTATATGTATTTCCTACATTAAACAAATTAAGTGGTGTTGATTTATGACCTTGGTACTCTGCTGTAATTGCTGTATTCCAATCCACTCCCGTATAATATAATTTAAAATTATATGTTCCTGGATATTTATTTTTTAAATTATTAATAAGGTTTTTATAACCTGGATATCGTGCCTCATCTATTCCGTCTATATTATCACTTAAAGTTCCTGCTAATACTCCATTATTTGGTAAAAGAGCTATACAAGTATAAAGTAAAATTGTAAAAAAGCAAATGCTTGCTATAATTTTCTTACTTTTCACCTAAAGCTTCCCCCTTTTCTTATGTATATTATTCCATTTTTCAATAAAATTATATAAATAAAGCTATAAAAAGTCAATATTCCGCATATTACAATTATATTAAGTTTTGATTAACACTTTTTGACAAAAATAACATATTTTTCCTAAATGTTATATTTATATTTTATATAGGAAAAAAATTAAATTTTCTTATATAAAAGAAATCAATTCTTTTAATAGACTTATCTGCTTTTATATAGCAATATAAAAGGACATATTAAACGTTAGTTTAATATGTCCCCAAAATTTCTTTTATTAAAATTATTGTATAACTTCTGTTATATTTATATCTCTTACGTGATTTATTTTTTCCCATTTTGTATTTGGTTTTATAATACATTTTACATTTATTAGTATCCAAGAACCTAAGAATAATGGATAACATAAAAGACCTTTTATCATTGGCTTAATTTCTCTTTTATCTAGTGCCATTATAACTGTTGCAGTAATTATCGGCATAATAAAAGTTGCACCTAAATATCTACCTACGTTTAACATAAGTTCTGCTAAAGTCATTTCAGCACCTAAATATAATAATCCATTTACACCAAGTAAAGCAAAAGTTAAAATCATCATCGGAATACCAAACATATATAAAAGCCCATCAAAATTCATTAATGTTTTATGTTCTATTACTCCACTTGCTAAATCTTTAGTATAATGTTTCATACATTGCAAATGTCCTACTGTCCATCTTGATCTTTGAGACCAACTTTGCATAAAGTGAACTGGTTGTTCATCATATACAATTGCATCTGTTGCCCAGCCAAGCTTTCTTCCTCTTGCTATATTTATAAGTGAAAATTCAATATCTTCTGTTAAAGTTATTGTTTTCCATCCATCTGGTTTTACTACATCAAATTTTACCATAAATCCTGTTCCATTTATAAGTGGTGATAAACCTAAATTATATCTAGCTAAATGATAAAATCTGTTCATCATCCAATAAAATATTGCATATCCTGCTGTTATCCATGAATCAGTTGGATTTTTAATATCTCTATATCCTTGAACAATTTCTTCGCCTTGGCATAATTTTTTATTCATATTTTTAATAAAGTTTTTATCTACTATATTATCTGCATCAAAAACACAAAATGCATCATAGTCTGCTTTTTCGTCAATTTTTTGTTTTAAAAACCAATTTAAAGCATAACCTTTTGTTTTGTGTGCTTCATCAAATCTTTTTAATACTATAGCACCAGCATCTTTTGCTATTTCTGCTGTTTTATCTGTGCAATTATCTGCAATTACATAAATATCATATAATTCTTTAGGATAGTTTTGTGCTTTTAAACTCTCTACAAGATTTTTAATAACAGCCTCTTCATTATGGGCTGGAACTATCGCCATAAATTTATGATTTTTGTTAACAAGCATTTTTTTGTCTTTTAGTTTTATAAGTGAACAAAAACTCACTACTATTTGGTATGCCCAATAAACAGTTATTATCCATATTAATGCTTGTTGTAGAAGATATAAGTATTTCATTTTATTCTCCTTTTAAAAAAATTTACCTTTAGTAATTATATTTTTACATTTTTTAATTTATAAATAAACTTCTACTTTTAGTTTATCCTTACGGAATAAACCTTTATAGCTTATTTCTTAAACACTCTTTAATATTATACCAATTATTGTATTTTATTTCAAGTTTATTCATAAAAAATTAAGATTTTAATTTTTTTGTAATATTTTATAATATTTTTGTAAATACTATATATATTTATTATATTCAGAATTTTTAAGTTTATTATACCTTATTTTTCATTTCTTCTACTACTTTTTGGTAACACATTTCTACATATCTATCTGCTTCTTTTTCATCAAAAACAATTGGCTCATAAGCTTCAAAATCATATTCTTTTATGCTTTCTTCTATATACTGTTTCAAATTATTATCTTGTGTTATTTCAAGTAAATCGTTTTTTAATTTTTCTATATTTAAATTATAATGTTTTATTAAGTAATAATTCAATCTTAAAAAATCAGAATAAAATATTTTTTGATAGCCTTCAAAATTTCTAATTTTATTATCATATTTAAATCTAATTTTGTCTTCATTTATAACTTCAATATAATTACTTACAAAATTTTCAAAGTAAATTTTATCTTCTATCAAATGCGAATAAATACCTAAAGTTTCTTCATTGTTTAGCTTATTCTCGTATGTAAATTTTTCTAAGTTAGGAACTTCTAAAATTCCATCGGTATGTTCTGTTATATAATGAGTCATTTTCCTATCTTTACCTTCTAATCGTTTGGTTAAATCTGGCAAAATACTTCCTTTTATATAATTTATAGAAAAATTCATTTCTTTAGCAACTTTTTTTGCAATACATAAATGTAACATTATCGAACTCATTTTTAATTTTAAGTCTATTTTATAAAGACTTTCTCCCTTCTTTTTTTAATTTATCATATTAAAATATATGATAAACAAAAATAAGTATCACTTAAATTTAAAGTGACACTTATGCTTTTATTATTCTTCTATTTTGTTTTCTGACCCATCATCTGAGTATAAATCTTTTCTTGTTAAATTTACTCTTCCTTGGTCATCGATTTCATAAACTTTTACAGTCACTTCATCTCCTACTTTTAGTACATCTTCTACTTTATTTACTCTTTCTTTTGATATTTTTGAAATATGAAGTAATCCTTCTTTTCCACCACCAATATCAACAAATGCACCAAAAGTTGCTATTTTTACTACTTTTCCTGTATAAATTCCACCAACTTCTATTTCTCTTGTAATATCTTCTATTATACTTCTTGCTTTTTCTCCTGATTCTGAATCTGATGAATAAATAAACACTGTTCCATCTTCTTCAATATCAATTTTTACACCTGTTTCTTCAATAATTTTATTAATTACTTTTCCACCTGTACCAATAACATCTTTAATCTTTTCTGGATTAATTTTCATATTAATAATTTTTGGAGCATATTTTGAAATTTCTTTTCTTGGTTCTGAAATTTGTGGTGCCATAATTTCATCTAAAATATATGCTCTTGCTTTTGCAGTTCTTTCAAAAGCTTCTGCTATAATTTCATAACTTAATCCATCTACTTTTATATCTACTTGAATAGCTGTGATTCCATCTTTTGTTCCACCCACTTTAAAGTCCATATCTCCAAAGAAATCTTCTATTCCTTGAATATCTGTTATAACAACATATCTACTTGGATCGTTTTCATCTGTAATCAAACCTGTTGATATTCCTGCTACTGGTTTTCTAATTGGAACACCAGCATCCATTAAAGCTAATGTTGAAGCACAAATACTTCCTTGTGATGTAGATCCATTTGAACTTAATATTTCTGATACTACTCTTATTGAATATGGAAATTCTTCTATTGATGGAAGCACTGGTACTAATGCTTTCTCTGCTAATGCACCATGTCCAATCTCTCTTCTACCTGGACCACGTGAAGACTTTGCTTCACCCACACTATATCCAGGGAAATTATATTGATGCATATATCTTTTTGATTCTTCTGTATCTAATCCATCTAAAATTTGTTCTTCGCTCTTCATTCCAAGTGTAACAATAGACATAACTTGTGTTCTACCTCTATTAAATAATCCACTTCCATGTACTCTTGGAATTAATCCAACTTCACATGATAAAGGTCTTATATCATAAATTCCTCTACCATCCACTCTTTTTCCTTTTTCTAGAATTAATTTTCTAACTGTTTTTTTCTCTAATTTATATATACTATCTGCAATAGCAGTTTTATCTTCTTCAAGTTTTTCTTCTCCATATTTTTCTTGATACCAAGCCTTAACCTCTTCTGTAAGTTTATCTATCTTTTCATCTCTTTCTGGCTTATCTGGAGTTTGAACATCTTGTTTCATTCTTTCAGAAAACTCACCTGCAATTATTTCGTATATTTCCTCATTTACTGCAAATGATTTATATTCAAATTTTGTTTTTCCAATTTCATTTTTTATATTTTGTATGAATTCACAAATTCTTTTTATTTCTACATGTGCAGTTTTTATAGCATCTAACATAATATTATCAGGAATTTCATCAGCACCTGCTTCTATCATAGCTATTTTATCAATAGTT
>JAAVXQ010000105.1 GCA_022790685.1 Clostridia bacterium | reverse complement strand
CTTTATCTGAAACAGAAAAGAATGATAACAATAATACATTAATATGTAAAAAAGAACATACACATTTGAAAATTTGCTATATAAAAGAAATTTCTGAACAAGATAGAGAACGTGTTTTTACATGTATTGATTTGATAGATAAACTTCCTTCATATGAAGAAGTTAGCAAAAGATTAGAAGACTTTGAAAATAATTCGGACAATAAGGGATACTCGCAATATTTTACAGAAATGTCAAATTTAGCAAAATACGCATATTTATATTATGAAGATTTAAAAACTGAAGGAACAAATAATTTACAAGAATATGTTATAAATTCTGATAAAGCATTAGCGTTAAAAAGTATGTGGGAGGCTACTGATTTAGGACTAACAGACGGAGAATCACCATATCCAGTTAAAGTTAATGCGTTTAATAGTGGAGATAAAGTTGCTTTAGTATATGGAACTCAAACAGTACTTCAAATAACAAATACAAATTTTACTTTTTGGCAAGGATATTTTGTAGCAAAACAGGATAACAATTATGTTATTATAGGTGAAACTGATCCAATCGGACAACCTAAGGGAAGTATTATTCCACCAGTAGATGGATTCATATTGCTTTTCTACCAAGATTCTAAATGGAATGCTAATATTAATGATTATGTGGTACTTAATTTTGACTACAAAACAGCAACTGAAGGTACATTAGAAATAATGAATCAAGATGACTTTAATCAAAATCAGCAAAAGCCAGAAGTAAACAACAATTTAACTCCAATAGAATCTGTATATACAAAAGATACAATTAAAATAAATTTATTCGATTATAATAATCAAATAAATCAAAAAGTTACAAATATATCTTCAAATTATCCAGTATTTAGACGCTATATACCTTCAAGAATATTTGATATAACAGATTCTAGAGCATATTCATTTTCAGAAAATATAATGACAGACCTAGGTGGAGAAGTACCAGTTGTTACTACAGGAATTAATAATAATTCTTTTGGTAATTCATCCTTAGGTGATGTTTTAGAGAAAAAATTAAATGAAAATGGATACCCAGTTCTTGCAACAGGTGAGAGTATAGGATACTTATTTGGAGAAGAAAAATTAGATTCTGTTAAAAAAATGAATTCAACAGATGAGAATATAGATGGATTATTTCAGTATGATGAACAAACAGGAGAATATTATTTTGACAGTAGAAAAAACTTTGCAAAATATAATCAAGAAACAAATAAATTCGAACTTTATAATGAAATATTAACACCTAATTTTATTGAATATCCTTTTGGGAATTTTATGCCTTGGGGAGATATCCAAATAGCAAAGAAAGTGGCTGATATAAATGAAGATTATTTTAAAACAATAGAGAAAAGTTGCTATTATAAATTTAATAATATGAGTGAAAATGATACTTTCAAAAATGCATATTCTTTGCTGGGCTCATCCTTAAATAATTTTACACTCAAAATGAATTCAGATCCGCTTGTAGCTAATAAGAATTGGAATCATATAGATGTTTTAAAAAGATATGCAGAAACCTTAGATATGAAAAAAGGTTATGATGATAATCTTTATAATAATACAGAACTTTTCGAAAAACTTTATAATATAGATTATGATGAAAAGAAAAACTTCCATTTTGGAATGACAATGGAGATGAGGTTTACTGCTCAAGGAGAACAAGGTGATGATGGAAAGGATATAGAGTATTATTTTAAAGGTGATGATGATGTATTAGTATATATTGATGATGTACTATTTTTGGAACTTGCAGGAACTCATAGACAAGTTGGAGGAAACATAAATTTTACAAAAGGGATAGTTACTTATTATGATTTTGATACAGAAAAGGGAGATGTAAGTGATCAAATAAGTCCAAGAAGAGGAACTAAGACCTTTAAGCAGATTATTGAGGAAGCAAATGGAGATATTGAATTAGAAAATGATAAAAAACTTGTTGAAGGTTCTACACATGTTTTGAAATTCTTTTATTTAGAAAGAGGTGCTGGATCTAGTTTTTGTAAAATGAAATTTAATATGGTGGTTGAACCAATTAGAGGAGATATTACTGGTACAAAAACTTGGGAAGGTGATGAAGGATATGAGGAAAAAAGACCAGACAAAATAACAATTGACTTATATAAAAATGGGGCTTTTGAAGCAACAACAACTACTAGTGCTGCAGAAGGCTGGGAATATAAATTTGAAGATCTTGTTTTTTCAACGCCAAGTGGAAAAAAATATATATATGAAATAAAAGAACATGAAGTTCCAAATTATGAAACTACATATCAAAAAAAGTCTGATGATGTTATAAATATAACCAATACTTATTTATTAAGAGATGTTAATGTGAATAAGGTTTGGGATGATAATGAGAATATTTTAGGTGAAAGGCCAGACAAAATAGATATTGAATTAATAGCTACAGTAAATGGTGAAACATATCCAATTGGAGTAGAAACAGTAGCAGAGTTAAATGAAGAAAACAATTTCTCTAAAACTTGGAAAGATTTACCAAAATATGTTATAAATGAAGATAAAAGTAAGGTAGAAATAGTTTATCAAATAAAAGAAATAAACATACCAGAAGGATACTTTTTAAAGGAAATAAAGGAAGAAAAGTTACATACTTTTTCTATAATAAATTCTAAATATAGAAATATTAAAATTATTAAAATAGATAAAGCAAATCATGATATAAAATTAGAAAATGCAACCTTTGTGCTAGAAAAACTTAAAAATGTAAATGGAAACTTAGAGGTAGATGAGCAGTTTGAGAAAATAGAAGCTGTAACAAATAGCTTAGGAGAAATTGAATTTAAAAATTTAGAATATGGAGAATACAGGATAACTGAGACTAAAGCTCCAAAAGGTTATAATAAACTAAAAGAACCTATACAGATTTCTATAACAAATGATGAAATAGATTTTATAAAAGAAGTTGAAAATACAGCAGGATTAAAATTAGCAGTAACAGGTGGAACAGGAAATACTAATACTTTAACCTATGGCTTAATCATGATTACTGCGAGTATACTACTGTATATTAAAAACAATAAAACAGTATATATAAGTAAAAAGAATAACAGATTAAGAAAAAATAGATGGAATACAGGAGTACAAAAGATCTCAAGAAAAAGACATAACAGAAAAGACCGCTGGAAAATTCAAAAAGTAGCAGAAGTAAAAAAGGCAAGAAAAAATCGCTGGACGATGTAATAATTGCCAAAGTAAAAATCGACAAGTAATAATTAATATAAATTTAATATTATTTGAAATAAAGAAAGGAAGAAAAAAATGAAAAAATTAAAAATTTTAACAACATTATTATTAATTACAATAATTTGTATGGCCTTTTGCACACAAGTAAACGCAGAAACTAAAACTTATACAATTACAATTAATAATACATTAAAAGAAACAAATCACAGCTATGAGGCTTATCAAATCTTTGGAGGAGATTTATCAAAAAATGGAGAAGACTTAATATTATCAAATATTGTATGGGGAGATGGAGTTGATAGCGAAAGTTTAAAAACTAATTTAAAATCTGAAAATATAATAACAGATGATGAAATTTTAAGTGATCCAGAAAAATTAGCAGAAGTTTTAGTTGGTTTTGGAAGTGATAGTGAAAATCTTATAAAATTTGCAGATTGTATAGGAAGAACATCTCTATCAACTACAAAATATAGTCAATCACCTGATTCACCTGTTACAAATGATGATTATACAGTTTATAAAATAAATAATGTTAAACCAGGATATTATTTAATAAAAGATACAATTCCTGGTGCAACTGAGAACGATACAAATCAAGTATACAGTTTGTTTATATTACAAGTAGTTGGAGATGCAACTGCAACAACAAAATCAGATGTTCCAACAATTGCAAAAAATGTTAGTAACAAAGAAGACTTTTCAGTAGAAAATGGATGGGATGAAAAAACTAATACAGCTTCTGTAGGAGATAATGTATATTTCAAATTAACAGCAGGACTTCCAGGAAATATGCAAGGATATAAAAAATATACATTTGAAATAGAAGATACTTTATCAGAGGGGTTTGAATTTGTAGAAGATTCAGTAAAAGTTAAAATAGGAGAAAAAGAAATATCTAATGTGGTGACAGAAGGTATTTATTATACATTAACTAAAGCTAATAATGTATTAACTTTTGATATAAAAAATTTAGTTAAAAATTTAGAAGCTGGTGATAATGCAGTAACAATTACTTATACTGCAAAATTAGCTACTACAGCAACAAGAGGAGTTACAGCAAATACAAATAAAGCTGTTTTAACATATTCTAATAATCCACATGATGTATCTGCAACAGGTCATACACCAGAAACTGTTACAAAAACATATACTACAGATGTACATTTACATAAAATTGATAAGAGTAAAATAGAACAATATGAAGATTTTAATTATGATGTAAAAGACGGATTATTAGCTGATGCTATATTTGAAGTATATGCAGAAGATGGAAAAACTTTGATAACAACAATTACAACAGATGAAAATGGATATGCTAAAATATCAGGTTTAAAAGCAGGAACATATATATTAAAAGAAATTAATCCACCAGAAGGATTTAATAAACTAGCTGGTGATATTACATTAGTGCTTTCAGCAACAAAAGAAGGAGTTTGGACAAGTTCTTTTACAGCCAGTGATACAGTAAAATTAAATACTCCGATTACTAACGGAGAAAGAACTGATGGAACAACTGATTTAAATGTTTCAAATAAATCAGGTATAAATTTACCATCTACTGGTGGTATAGGTACAGTTATATTTACAGTAGTAGGTATTTCAATAATGGCAATTTCTTTAATAATTGCAGTTAGAACAAATAAAAAAGACAGTAAGTCTAAAAGATAAATAATCAATATATAAAAAGATGGAGGGAAAATGAAAAAAAATATTATTTTATTTATAACTTTTTCAATTGGTCTTTCCATCTTTTTATATCCTATTATTACAAATTATATTTCTTATCAAAATGGGCTATGGCAAATAAAAACTTATGAAAAAAGTATACAGGGTATTTCAGAAGAAGATTATAGTAGTATCTTATTGGAAGCTAAGAAATACAATAAAGAATTAATTGAAAATTACGAAAAAATTATAGAAGATGAAAAAGGATACTATAATCAAATTAATATTCCAAATACAGATATAATGGGATACATATATATTGAAAAACTTAATATAGATTTGCCTATATATCATGGAATGGAAGATGCTGTTTTACAAGTAGGAATAGGACATTTTCAAGGTAGTTCCTTACCTATTGGTGGAGAGAACACTCATAGTGCATTACTGGGGCATAGAGGATTACCTACTGCCAAATTATTTACTCATTTGGACAAATTAAAAATTGGAGATAATTTTACCATAAAAATTCTAAAAGAAAAATTATTTTACAAAGTTGATCAAATTGAAATAGTAGAACCAGATGAGGTTTTAGAAAAACTAAAAATTGAAGAAAATAAAGATTTAGTTACTTTAGTTACTTGTACACCCTATGGTATAAATACTGAAAGATTATTAGTAAGAGGTATAAGAACAGATGAAGTAGAAACCTCTAGAACTAATATTGAAAAAATTTTTAATAAAAATTATAATAAAAATATATTAACTATTGTAACTATTATAGTATTAACTATAGTCATTATTAGTATAATAATTACATCTTTACATCAAAAAAATAAAAAAGGAAAGAAGGTGAAAAAAGAAAGTAATGAAATATATAAAAAATACTTTAACTAAAACTGTTTTAATTTTTTTATTAATACTAATATTGGCAAGCAATATACAGGTGCTAGCCAGAATAAAAAATGTAACTGAACTTAATATTGTAATAGAAGGATTAGAAAATAATAAAGAAAAAGTAGATTTAAGAGTACGCTTATATCATATAAAGAAAATAGTAGATTTGGAGCAAATGAAATTTGAAGTAACTGAAGATTTTACTAAAATAAATGAGATTGACGAAAAATATGAAGAAGATAGCGAAGAATATGTAAATGCAGTAAAAAAATATGCTTTAGAGACTAATATTACTCCTACTATTGATGTAGAAGAAAAATATACTAATCAAATGACTTTTCATAATTTAGAATTAGGAAAATATTTGGTGGTAATAGATGATTTTATGTTAGATAATAAAAAATATGAGTGTAATTCATTTATTGTTAGCATTCCTAAGAAAGATGGAAAAGACGAAGATGACTTTAATGTAATAGCAAATCCAAAAATTTCAGGAATAGAAGATGATAAAAACGATACTGATGACACTGATGATTCAGAAAATTCTGAAAAACCTGAAAAGCCAACTGAACCTGATAATCCAGATATAGAAAAACCGGAGAATAATGAAGAAATAGGAGCTATAACAGATTCTGATAAAAATTCTACTTCAAATAGTGAAAAAGTAAAATTACCAGATACAGGTATTCCAATATTAATTATTCTAATAATTAGTTTATCTGGACTTGGTTTAATAGTAATTGGTTGCATTTTAGATAATAAAAAATAAAAATAAACTATGTATTAATATTTTTAATGTATAGTTTATTTTTGTTTTATTATATTTTTATTTCATTTTTTATATATTTAAGATATAATAAGAATGATTAGAAATTAAATTTAAGGAAAATGTAGATGAAAAATAAAATTGGAAAGATTTTGATTATTCTTGGTTGGATTTTTGTTATTATATCTTTTCTTATGGTGTTATATACATATTACGAGGTGAATAACGCTTATATTATTGCAAATGAAGTTTTAAATAAAGTAGATTTGATGATAGATAGACAACAGTTTGAGAACCTTGAAGAAGTAGAAATTTTAGGTGAAAAATATATAGGAATTATAGAAGTTCCTAGTTTAAATGTAAGATTGCCAATATTAAAAGATTGTAATGATGAAAATTTGAAAATAGCTCCATGCAAATATTATAGTACTAAAAATAATAATGCACCTATAATAATTGCTGGTCATAATTATCCTAAGTTTTTTGGAAATATAAAATATTTAAAAAAAGGAGATAGTATTAGCCTTAGTAGTTTAAATGGAAATGAACATAGATATATTGTTGATAAAATTGAAATGATATCTTCTGAGGACATTGATAAAATGATAAATACTGAGTATGAATTTTCCATTTTTTCATGTAATTATTCAAAAGATAAAAGAATAACAGTTAGATGTATAAAAGAAGAAATATAAAACTAATTAATAAGAACGATAGGGAGTCTATTTAAGTTGATTTTTACATATGTAAATGCTATAATAAAATAAGGGCTTATAATATTTGAAGCCGTTATAAGCTAAGGAACTTCTACACACTATATTATGACAAAAGGAGGATAAGTTATGAAGTTCGAAATGGCACTGTCTGTTATTGAGGGAGAAAATTCAATGCGGGACGAAGTGATCGTGGTTCTGGGACTGGAGAAAGGCGTGTATGTGGGCAAGTTTGTAGAAGGGGCGGTGAGCTTCTTCGATAAACTTAAGTTCGATCAGGCCTTTGAGGTGCTCAAAAAGCAGTTCGACTTGGGAAATATCATCGCCTTTGAGTTCGACGAGAACGGGCTGATTCCCAAGCCTGGCTTTCCTGGCGTGCTATACCGTCCCTGCGGAATCATCACCGTGACCAGCCTGAAGCGGAAAAAGAGACTCATAATCGAGTACTTGGACACCACAAAGGGCACAATTCCTCTGCATAAGCATCAACCCAGAGAACGAGAAATCTACTTTTCGTGTGAGGAAAAGTTTGAAGGGAGGGTTTGCGACTACAATCAGCAGCATCAGCCGTTTGCTGAGCATACCTTTGCGGTGAAGATGCAGAACGTCTAAATAACAGAAAACCGAAACGGCGCGCAAAGAAAACTATTATGCGCAAAAACAGTGGGAGGAGATAACAAGAAAATTTTTAGTTGTCTCCTCCTGCTTTTATTATTTTAGAAAATTTTATTTAACTAAAAAGAATATTTTCCAAAACGATAAATGTTAAAAAAAGATATACTTGTTAGAAAATTTTAAGTATATTTTTATAAAAAATGGTTTTATACTTTCTTTACGAAAACATATTTTTGTGTTAAAATGTAGGAAATTGAAAACAATATATAAATTAATTTTAAAGGAAAGTTTATGAGTAAAAAGGATAAAAATAGTTTATTAAAAAAAATATTAGATAATAATCTTTTTTTAAATAAAATTAAAAAGAAAAAGAAGTCAAAAGAAGAAATAAAAAGACTAAAAGAAATAAAAAAAAGAATTAAAAATATTAAAAACAGAAAAGAGTTTGAAATAGTTATAAAAGAATTAGAAGCAGAAGATATTGTAGATGCTGAATATTTTGAAAAATTAAAAAAGAAGAAAAAGAAAAAATTAAATAAGAAAAACTTTAATGAACAATTAAAATGTGATAATGAAACTTTAACAAGAATAGCAGATACTATAAAGAGATTTAAAATGCAAGAAAAGAACAAAGAAATAAAAGAACAAGTATTAAATAGAGATGAACGTGAAAGAGAAGGTGGCACAAAAGATAAAGAAAGAGAAAAAGGAAAATCTCGTGAAGAAAAAACAAGAGCATCAGGTGGAAGAACTAGAGGAGATAGATAAATATAGTATTTAATTTTATAGAAAATGGAGAAAAAAATGACTTATGCAGAGGTCATAATTAATAGTAATGCAAGGGCGTTAAATAGAATATTTGATTATATAGTTCCACTGGATTTTGAAGAAAAAATTAAGGTTGGAACTAGAGTTTTTGTGCCTTTTGGAAATAATAAGAAATTAGAGGATGGTTTTGTTATAAATATAAAAGCTACTTCTGAATTTGCAAATAAAGAAATCGCTAAAATTTCAGAAGAGCAATCTTTAACAGAGAATAATATAATTTTAGCTAAACTTATGGCAAGAAAATATTTTTGTAATATTTCAGAATGTATAAAATTAATGTTACCACCTGGTACAGGGGGAAAAGAGCTTGAAAATAGAGCTAAAGAAAAAACAGGTAGTTTTGTGTTTTTAAAAGAAGATATAGAAAAAATTGACTTTTTAATAAACACAGGAAAAATTAAAAGTGAAAAACATATAAGAGTTTTAAACTTTTTAAAAGAAAATGATGGAATATATATTTCGGATTTAGAGTGTATAGTAGAAGTAAGCAAAGCTATTATAAAAACTTTAGAAAAAAATGGATATATAGAAATACTTCAAAAACAAATAGAAAGAAACCCTTTTATAAATAAAAAAATAGAGAAGGATAAGCCTAAAGTCTTAAATGAAGAACAAAAAAGATGTTTTGAAGCTATAAATTTTTGTATACAAAATAATGAATATTCTAAAAATCTAATTTATGGAATAACAGGCTCAGGAAAGACAGAAATATATTTATGGCTAATTGAAAGTGCTATAAAAGAGAATAAAACAGCTATAGTTTTGGTTCCAGAAATTTCTCTTACTCCACAGATGGTGGATAGATTCTTAGCAAGATTTGGAGAAAATATAGCAGTTTTACATAGTAAGTTATCTATTGGGGAAAGATATGATGAATGGAAAAAAATAGAAAGTGGTCAAGCTAAAATTGTAATTGGAGCAAGATCTGCAATATTTGCACCAGTTAAAAATTTAGGAATAATAATAATAGATGAAGAGCATGATATGTCTTATAAATCAGATATGACGCCACGATATAATGCAAAAGATTTAGCTGGATATTTAGCAAAACAAAATAATTGTCCACTGGTTTTAGGAAGTGCAACACCAGATATTGAGGATTATAAACAGGCATTAGATAGAGATATTTCTCTTTATAAACTTACTAAAAGAGCTAATAATATGAAACTTCCTGAAGTAGAGATAGTAGATTTAAGATTTGAACTTGCAAATGGAAATAAATCTATGCTTAGTATAAAACTTCAAAAGGAAATACAAAAAAATATAGAAAATGGAAAGCAAACAATATTATTTTTAAACAGAAGAGGATATTCTACTTTTGTTATGTGTAGAGAATGTGGATATGTGGCTAAATGTAAAAATTGCAATATTAGTCTTACTTATCATAATACTGGAAATAAATTAAAATGTCATTATTGTGGCTTTGAAATGAGTAGTCTTAAAACTTGTCCAGAATGTGAGAGTAAGAAAATAAAATATTTTGGAACAGGTACACAGAAATTAGAAGATGAAGTAACTAGAATTTTTCCAAAAGCAACAAAAATACGTATGGATATAGACACAGTAAGCAAAAAGAATTCTCATGAAGAAATTTTAAAAAAGTTTAAAGAAGAAAATATTAATATTTTAATTGGAACGCAAATGGTTGTAAAAGGACACCATTTTCCAAATGTTACTTTAGTGGGAGTAATTACAGCTGATAGCAATTTGAATTCAGAAGACTATAAAGCAGTAGAAAAAACTTTTCAGACTTTAGTTCAAGTGGCTGGAAGATCAGGAAGAGAAGAAAAAGGAAAAGTAATAATACAAACTTATAACCCAGATCATTATGCAATAGAGTATGCAAAAAAACAGGATTATGATTTATTTTATAATGCAGAAATAGATTTAAGAAAAAAGTTGAATTATCCACCATTTTGCGATATAATACTTATCAGATTTAATGGTGAAAACTTGTCAGAAATAAAAACTATAGCAAATAAAGTATATAAAAAATTAAATGACATTAATAATAATGAATTTTTTGTATATAAACCAGTTCCATCACCAATTGATAGAATTAAAAATAAATATAGATGGAGAATTATACTCAAATGTAAACTAACTTCAAATATAATTAATATAATACAATATAGTATAGAAAATATAAATTTAAAGGATACAAGTATTGTAGTTGATATAAATCCTAATAATATGATGTAAAAAGAAGTGGAGGAAATTTTAATATGGCAATAAGAAATTTAAGATATGATGGAGACGAAATTTTAACAAAAGTATCTAAAGAAATTGATGTAATAGATGAAAAGATAAAAGAACTTGCAAAAGATATGATGGATACTATGCATAAATATGATGGACTAGGTTTAGCAGGACCTCAAGTTGGTATATTAAAAAGAATAATAGTAATTGACTTATACGAAGAGGGAATGCAATTTACTTTAATAAATCCTGTTATAATAAAGTCAAAAGGAGAACAATTGGTTGAAGAAGGATGTTTAAGCTTTCCCAATAAATTTGGAAAAGTAAAAAGACCTAAAGAAGTAGTTGTAGAAGCTCTAGACTTAGAAGGTAGAAAAGTTAGAATTGAAGGAAAAGATTTATTAGCACAAGCTTTATGTCATGAAATAGACCATTTAAATGGTAATCTTTTTATAGAAAAAGTTGAAGAAGGAAGCTTAGAAGTAATAACACCAGAGCAAAAAGTAGAAAGAGTAGACAAAAAAAGAGAAGAAAGAAAAAACAGAAAGTAATTTTTAGAAAGGAAAATATTTTGGCATGAAAATTCTTTTTATGGGAACACCAGATTTTTCAAGAGAATCATTAGAAAAGTTATATAATTCAGATAAACATGAGATTATAGGTGTTGTTACAACACCTGATAGACCAGCAGGTAGAGGAATGAAACTTATTGCATCACCAGTAAAAGAATTTGCTCTTGAAAAGAATTTGAAATTATTTCAACCAGAGAAAATTGCAAATAATGAAGAATTTAAAAGT